>JAOUNA010000185.1 GCA_029881215.1 Myxococcales bacterium
CATCGGGCTCCCCCCGAAGAAGCACCCGCAGTTCTCGTCACCGTTGGCCGCAATCAAAGAGCTGATCAACTGGGTTTGTCCCGATCCCCAGTTGAAAATGCCGTCACCCGAAACGTAATAAGCCTCGTTCCCGCTCACGCTGCTGTTCATGAGAGACAGAGTGCTGGTATTGACGATGCCGCCGCCGCCATACTTGGCGTAGTTTCCGCTCACGGTACTATTGGTGAGCGCCATGATGCCGCGATTGTCAATGCCACCGCCCCCGGAAGCCAAGGCGTAATTCCCGCTCACGGTGCTGTTGGTGAGCGTCGCCGTGCCCTCGCTGAAGATGCCGGCGCCGCCGTCGGCGTAGTAACTGTTGCTGTTTCCGCTCACGGCGCTATCGACCAGCGTCAGCGTGCCACCGCTCTGAATGAAGATACCGCCGCCATTATACGGGGTGTAATTCCAGCTGATGGTGCTGTTCGTGATCGTCAGGGTTCCGACATCGTAAATTCCGCCGCCCGTGTCGTAAGCCCGGTTTCCGCTCACCCTCGTGTTCATGAGAGCCAGCGTGCCCGCATTGAAGATGCCGCCGCCATCGTACGCCCCAGCGTACTGCGCGGTCACGCCCGAGATCGTCACCTGGGTAGCGGGCAAGATCTCGAAGATCCGATCCGAAAACAGAGACAGCTCGCTGGTTCCACCGATCCGCGTGTTCTCGGCTCCCGCTCCGATCAGCACCAGGTCACCCGCGATGTCCAGATCGCCGTCGGCGCTCCCGGGGGAAGCACCGACCGGAGCGATCGTGAGCTCGAAGGTTCCCGTCGGCACCTGCACGCCCTGTTTCCCCGGCGACGCGTTGGCCTCCATGATGGCCGCGCGCACGGTGCACTCGCCCATCAGCTGCGTTTGACAGAGGCCGTCGCCCGGATTCGCGTCGATCGCGTCGAGGGTCGAGTTGACGACGAGCTCACCCGTCTCATCGTCCCGCAGCAGGTCGGCCAGGCAGCCCGCGTCGGCCAGGTCGATGAACCCGTCCGCATCGTTGTCTATCGCGTCGCTGCATTCGGTGGCACCGAGGGGCCGGGCGAGCGCGATCGGAGCTGCCGCAAGAAATCCCAGACCGAGAGCACCCGCCAGCGCAGGGGCCCAGGCAAGCGGCCCACCCCGCCGGGCCCAGCGGGGAGGGCGCGCGGGGGCACGCCGGAAGGCGTTGCTAGGTCGTCTCGCGAAAGAACAACCGGCCATTGAGCGGTCTCCGCAAGCGGAACCGAGGCGGATTACCGACAACATCTTACGCGTCGCGTTGGCCCCATGGCAACGACGATTCCCCTTCCTCCGAGGCTATCGAGTGTAGGCCGTCAGCCGAGTTTGGAGTGACGGGTACGCGCGACACGAGTGCCTTCTCCAAGACGAGAACGGGCGATCCCGAGTGGTTCTCGGCGTGGCGCCCGAATTCGTCGGCGAGACCGCCGGGGCAGAGGCTGGCCGCTATCCCGCGTTCGGCGAGGTGCTTGCGAGCCTGCCGCGACAGACGCGGCTACCTGCCCTACCAGCGACCGCATCAGCGTCACCGGGAGGCAGACCCGGACGTAGCGCCCCCCCGCTACCAAAATGAAGCGCCTGGAGTCGAGAGGCTCCGGGCGCTCTGCTTTGCGACGCTTCGGACTCGCGTCGAAACCCTCGAAATGCGTTCCGTCCAGGGTCTCGCGACGCACGTCTAGAAACGCGGAGAAATGCACGTCGGCAATCACGCCTATCTCTTGAATCTTGCCGGGCCTGCGTGATTCCTCACGGAAGGGCAGACACCGCGGCTGTCCACCTCGGTGCAGCCACAGGCGAGGATGTCTTCGAGTGCTGCACCAGGCGCCATGACGCAGCCGAGGAACTCGACGGCACGTGCGCTGTCGGTTCGTGCGTCGAACGCGGTTGCACGGCACCATACTTCGCCCCAGCTGGTGATGCCGATCTGGTACTCGACGCCTTGATCCTCGTAGAACAGCGGGCCTCCTGAATCGCCGTCGCAGCTGCCCGCATGCTCGCGCGCCGGATTCTGTGAGGTGAACAGAATATGTTCGTCGGGCCCCATGAACGAGAGGGCAGCGGTCTGATCGGTCATCCAGCGCAGGCCGAGTACCGAGAGATCAAAGATGGGGCCGCCGGCATTGCCGCCTTCGCCTGGACCCACGAGATACTCGCCCACTCCATAGCCAACCGTCGTGACCATCAGCGGGTCCGATGCGTTGACCTTGTCCGCGAGGTAGTCCTGCGGAGGCAGCTCGACCAGGGGGATCGCTGAAAGGTCGACGAAATCTCCGCCCCGGGTGACGCGCTCGGACTCGGGGATATCGAAGACGACGACCGCATAGTCGTAATGGCGAACCCACGTATTGAGCGCATGCGGCCCGTATTCGACCGGGAGGACGGCCTGACCCCCCAGGAGATACTATCGAGCGGTCCATTGCAGCCCATTCCTGGCGATCTTGGCGTCGAAGGAGACGCCTAGTTGTTTATCTCTGCCATCCTGGAGGCGCTCGAGCATCTCACTGACGCAGTGGCCTGCGGTCAGGATGATGAAGCGATTCGCGTCTTCCGCGAGGAGCGTGCCTGAGCAACGGACAGTGGCAGCAGAGACCGACTGGAAGCTAGACAGACTGACCGTGCCGGGGTGCCGACAGCGCGTGTTGGTCGCGTTGTCTTCGCAGTCGGGCTCGCCATAGGTGATGGCCTGGGCCTCGGCCACCGCGAGAAATGCGGCTCCCGCGAAAACCAGCGTGGCCAGACAGAACCGCGCCGTGAAAGCTTTTTGGGTCATTTCTCGAATCTCCTGGTGGTTCGGATCGCTATTCCGCGAGCCCCCGCGCATCTCCGCAGCCCAGGCGCCCTCGCTGATCTCATGCTTTTCACGGCGACCTGTCAATCACAAAGAACACAAATCTTGGTCGGGACGCACTGCCGAGATCGAATCTGCGCACCGGCGTCCTCGCGATCGACTTCCCCGCCGGGTCAAGTGGAGCACCCGGTTGGCCGATGCCTTCCCAAGGTTGTAGGAGGAGTCGTGAATCTCGATGCGGTGGCGAACGTCGTAGCCATCGCGGTCAACCTCACGGTCGGCCTGCGTCTGCTGAGCTGGGGGCGCAAGCCGGATGCGCTGCCCGAGCGGTTGCTGGGCCTCTCGCTCAGCTTCGACGGGATCGAGTGGCTGCTGTGGCTGCTCGCGATTTACACCCCGGCTGCCGATGGATCCCTCGGAAGCGCGCTCGGCTTCGCCTGCCGCGCCGGGATCTCCGCCTCGGCGATCTGCTTGATGGCGTTCAATCGCGTCGTGTTCCGGCCGGGAAGTGCCGGTGCCCTGATCTTCGCGGCGACGGCGGGAGCTGCCATGGGCGTCGGCTTGATCGGCAGCGCCGCCGCCGGCGACTGGTACGGCTACCGCGTGGATCTCCCCTGGACGTGGCTCGAGCTCGGCGCCCAGGCTGCCGCATTCGGCTGGACGCTGCTCGAATCGCTGTGCTGTTACGTGAAGCTGCGCAGGCGCCTCGCCCACGGGCTCACCGATGCGGTGGTGGTGAATCGCGTGCTGCTCTGGGGCGGCTACGGCGGCGCACTGCTGGCATCCCACGCTCTGGTGGCGCTGGCCCAGTACACCGCGGGCGTGACCGGATCCTACCCGGCGTCGCTCGATTCGATGATGGCAGCCCTCACGCTCGCGGCCTGCGCGGCGGTCTGGCTGGCGTTCTTCGCGCCCCGCGCCTACCGGGACTGGCTGCGCGCCGCGCCCCGCGCCCCGCTCGCCTGACCCATTCGAAGGGGATGCTTCTCGATCCTGCGCCGTCTCGCCCAAGCGAGCGCGGGCTCAGATGCCGAGCACCGGCCCGATCAGCGTGTAGGCGAGCGCGGTGATGAGCAGCACGGAGAGCCCGATCAGCCAGACGCCGGCCCGGATCATCTGCGTGATGGTGAGATAGCCGGAGCCGAAGACGACGGCGTTCGGCGGCGTGGCGACGGGCAGCATGAAGGCGCAGCTCGCGGCGAGGGTGGCCGGCACGATCAGCAGATACGGGTGGAGGTCGAGGCTCGGAGCCACCGCCGCGAGGATCGGCACCAGGGTCGCGGCAGCGGCGGTGTTGCTGGTGAGCTCGGTGAGCAACACCATGAGCGTGCTCACGGAGGCCACGACCACGAGCGAGGGAAGACCGCCGAGCGCGCCGACGTGGCTGCCGATGAAGGCGTCGACACCGTTGGCCTGGATGGCGGCGGCGAGGCTGAGCCCCCCGCCGAAGAGCAGCAGCACGCCCCACGGCAGGCGCACCGCCGTCTCCCAGTTCATCGCGAACTCGCGTCGCCGCCAGTCGACGGGGATCACGAAGAGCGCGAGCGCCGCGATCATGGCGATGCCCGAATCCGTGAGGCCGGCCAGGGGCTGTACACCGCCGAGGGACAGCTGGGTCAGCAGCGGCCGCAGCAGCCAGGCGCTCGCGGTGAGCGTGAAGACACTGAGCGTGGCCCACTCGCCGCGCCGGATGGGGCCGAGCTCGCGGTAGGCCGCGCGCGCCACCTCGGCGCCCGAGACCGGCTGCTCGAGGTGGATCGGATAGAGAAAGCGCGTGAGCAGCCACCAGGCGAGCGGCAGGAAGACGATCACCAGCGGCAGCCCCACGCCCATCCAACGCACGAAGCTGATCTCCTGCCCGAGCTGCTCGCGCGCGAAGGAGGCCAGGAACAGGTTCGGCGGCGTGCCGATCAGGGTGCCCACGCCGCCGATCGAAGCGGCGTAGGCGACTCCGAGCAGCAGACACACGGCGAAGTTGTGCCCCGCCCTGCCCTCGCCGGCGGCGCCCGCTTCGAAGGGCTTGCCGCGCTCCAGGCCGGCGCCCGTCTCGCGGCGCAGCACGCGGTCGATCACGCTGAGCGCGATGGGCAGCATCATGGTGGCGGTGGCCGTGTTCGAGACCCACATGCTGAGGAATGCGGTCACCAGCATGAAGCTTCCCACCACGCGCTCGGGCGCGTCGCCCGTGACGCGCAGAGCCGCGAGCGCCACGCGCTGGCCGAGCCCCCAGCGCTGCATCGACAGCGCGAGGATGAATCCACCCATGAAGAGAAAGATGAGCTCGTGGCCGTAAGGTGCCGCCGTTGCACGTATCGGCACCGCGCCAAAGAGCGGAAAGAGTGCCAGGGGCAGCAGCGCCGTGGCGAACACGGGGATCGCCTCGGTCATCCACCAGGCGGCCATCCAGACCGCGACGGCCGCCGTCGCCTGCCCGGCGGGCGAGAACGCGACGGGGGCAGCGTCGGCGCCCGGATAGCTCGCGGGCAGACACGCGTAGGTGACGAGCGCGAGCAGCGGCCCCCCGACCAGCCCCGCCGTCTGCACCGCGCTGCGCTTGGCCGCCGCCATGGACCCAAGCCTATCAGGCTGCGCTGGGCCGCGGAAACCGCGCGCGCCGCGCACCTACCAGTGGCGCAGGCGGCGCGTCAGCAGCGCGGCCGCGCTGCGAATCGGCTCGGGTCCGATGTAGGGCATGGGCTTGTCGACGATGGCCAGCTCGGCGAGCGGGCTCTCCTGCTTGGCGATCATCTCCGCCACGATGCGTCCGGCCAGCTGGGTCATCACCACGCCCTCGCCGTTGAAGCCGACCGCGTGATAGAGATTGGGTGCGTCGCCCACGCTGCCGACCGAGG
>JAOUNA010000186.1 GCA_029881215.1 Myxococcales bacterium
GATACCGCGACGTTCGCCTTCAGCGAGGTCCGCGTCGGCGTCGTCCCCGCCACCATCTCCGTCGTGGTGATTCCGAAGCTCGGCGTGCACCAGGCGATGCGGCTCTTCCTCACCGGCGAGCGCTTCGATGCAGCGGCCGCGCGCGACTACGGTCTCGTGCACCGCGTGGTGGCCGGCGACGCGCTGCAGCGCGCGGTGCAGCAAGAGATCGACGCGATCTCTCTCGGTGGGCCGCGCGCCCTGCGCGCGGCGAAGCAGCTGGTTCGCAGCGTTGCACGGCTGCCGGAGGACGAGGCCTTCCGGCACGCCGCGGCGCTCATCCGCGAGCTCTTCGCCTCGGAAGAGGCCGCCGAGGGCGCGGCGGCCTTCGCCGAGAAGCGCCCGCCGCGCTGGGCGCCGCGCCGGTGAGCGCGCCGCGGCGCTGCCGCGCGAGAGCGGCGTGAAGCTCGCCACGCTGCATCAGATCGTGCTCGTGGGACTCGGCGGCTTCGTGGGCTCCGTGCTGCGCTTCGCGGTGAGCGGCTTCGTGCAGCGCTGGGATCCCGGCGGCTCGTTTCCGATCGGAACCCTCGCGGTGAACGCGCTCGGCTGCTTCGCGATCGGTGCGCTCGCGGGGCTGGCCGAGTCGCGGCAGGTGTTCGGATCGGAGCTGCGCCTGTTCCTCTTTCTCGGCCTGCTGGGCGGCTTCACCACCTTCTCCACCTTTGGCTACGAGACCCACGCGCTGCTGCGCGATGGCGACTCGTTCAAGGCGGGGCTCAACGTGGTCGCGAGCACCGCCCTGTGTCTGGTACTCGTCTGGCTCGGCCACGCGCTGGGAAGGATCCGCTAGGCGCCATGCTTCCGAAAGAAGGACACCTGCTGCGCATCTTCGTCGGCGAGAGCGATCGCCACGAGGGCGCGCCGCTGCACGAGTGGATCGTGCGCCGCGCCCGCGAGCACGGGCTGGCCGGCGCGACCGTCTTGCGCGGACTCGAGGGCTACGGCGCCGGGAGCCGCGTGCACACGGCGCGCATCCTGCGGCTTGCGAGCGATCTGCCCATCGTGATCGAGATCGTGGATACCCGGGAGAAGATCGAGGCGTTTCTCCCGATCGTGGACGCTGCGATCGAGGAGGGCCTGGCGACGCTCGAGCGCGTCGAGATCCGCCTCTACCGGCGCCGCGAGGAGTCGGGCGGGGCGTAGCGGCGCGCCTGCTGCCCCGACCGCGGCAACGTCCGCCGGCCTGCGGGGGGATCCGCCGGGAGCCCTTGCGGGGCCCCCGCCATCGGCTCCACCATGGTGCGGGAGATGTCCCCCGGCCCGGCCACGCAGCGCTACACGCGCGGAGTTCGCCCGCGTCGGGCTGCACCTGCGGATGGGCCCATGGAGTTCTGGAAATCCGATCGGCGCCCGACGATCAAGTCCGTGATGACGCCGTTCCCGCACAGCGTCGACATCGACGATCCCGTCACGGAGGCGGAGGCGATCATGCGGGCGCACGGGGTGCGCCACGCCCCGGTGGAGGAGGGCGGGCGACTGGTGGGCGTGGCCTCCCAGCGCGACATCGAACGCCGGGTGGACTCGGCACGCGGTGCGGCCAGCCGCGGTCGCGTGAGCGTGCGCGAGGTCTATGAGCCGGATCCGTACGTGGTGGACCTCAACACGCCGCTCGATCGCGTGCTGCTCGAGATGGCCGCTCGCCACGTCGGCTCAGCGCTGATCGTTCGCAAGGACAAGCTCGTCGGCATCTTCACCGTGTCGGATGCCTGTCGGGTGCTCGCCCAGGTGGTGCGGGCGCGCTTCGCACCCGCTGGCGGAGACGACGCCGCCTGAAGCGGCGTGGAAAGGTGAGGAAGACATGCCCGGTTTCCTGCTCCGCACGCTGATCGCGGCGCTCGGCCTGTGGATCGCCTCGGCGATCGTGCCCGGCGTGGAGGTGCGCGGCGCCGGCACGCTGCTTCTCGCCGCGCTGCTGCTCGGCGTGGTGAACGCGATCGTGCGGCCGGTGCTGGTGCTCTTGACTCTGCCGATCACGCTGCTGACGCTCGGGGCCTTCCTGCTCGTGATCAACGCCGCCATGCTCGGCCTCGTCGCCGCATGGCTCGACGGCTTCGCCCTGAACGGCTTCCTGCCGGCGCTGGGCGGCTCGATCGTGGTGGGTCTCACCGGCTGGGCCGCCTCCTGGAGCGTCGGTCCGCGCGGCACCTTCGAGCTGATCGTGGTGGAGCGTCGACGCCACGGCGCGGACGCGTGAGCGCCGCTCGGGACGTGGACGCGCCCGCCGCGGTCGCGCACCCTAGCAGCCGATGAGCGCGGGATTCGACGGACGCATCGGGATCGCGCTCGGCAGCGGTGCGGCCCGCGGCTGGGCCCACGTCGGAGTCCTCCGCGCGCTGCGGGAGGCGGGGATCGAACCCGAGTTCGTGTGCGGAACGTCGAGCGGAGCGCTGGTGGGCGCGCTCTACGCGGCGGAGCGCCTCGACGCCCTCGAGAAGTGGGCGCGGCAGCTCGACCGCCGGCAGATCTTCTCCCTCTTCGATTTCTCGCTGCGCGGCGGACTCATCAAGGCGCGCAAGGTGCTCGAGGCCGTCGGAGAAGAGCTCGGCGATGCCACGATCGAATCGCTGCCGCGGCGCTTCGCCGCCGTGGCCACCGATCTCGCCACGGGCCGCGAGATCTGGCTGCGCAGCGGAGCGCTGCTGCCCGCGCTGCGCGCTTCGATCGCCCTGCCCGGCCTGGTGACGCCGGTGCAGATCGACGGCCGCTGGATGGTCGACGGCGGACTCGTCAACGCCGTGCCGATCTCGCTGTGTCGCGCCCTCGGCGCGGATTCGGTCATCGCCGTGGACCTCAACACCACGCTGCTGCGCCGCCGCTTCTCGGGCGCGATGCCCGCCGCTCCCGTCGTCGAGGTGCCTCAGGAAGAGCACGAAGATACGGCCGGCATGTTCAACGGCTTCCAGGAATTCCTGACGGACATGCGCGAGCGTCTGGGGGGCGGCGACGCCGCAGATCGCGACAAGCCACCCTCCTTCTTCGACGTCATCGCCAACGCGATCAACATCATGCAGGTGCGGATCACGCGCAGCCGCATGGCCGGGGATCCGCCCGAGCTGCTCATCACCCCCCAGCTCGCCGATTTCTCGATCTACGATTTCGACCGCGCCGGCGATGCCATCGAAGCGGGGCATCGCGCGGCGAACCGCGCGCTGTCGGCCTGGCGGGAGTCCGGCGCGTCCGGCCCCGAGCGGATCGAAGGACGCTGAAGCCGCCGGGCCGTGTGCTCCGCCCGGCGCGGCGTCACTCGGGCTCGACGTGCAGGGTGAGGCCGCGCACCGCGCGCACGCGCACGCGGCTGCCGGCGGCGAGGGGCGCGTGCTCGCGCGCGACCTCGGCACGCCAGAGCTCGGCGCCGAGGCGCACGTAGCCCGTCGGGTCGAGCGTCTCGCGCACGGTTGCCGTGGCGCCGACCAGCGCCTCCGTGGCGTCCGGGCTGCCGTCGGTGTAGGCGGTGCGCAGCCACGGGAAGAGCACGAGGTCCTTGATCACCCAGAGCGCGAAGACCAGCACGGCCGTGCGCACGGAGAGGTCCCACACCCGGACGAGCACGCCGAGCACGCCGGCGGCCAGCAGCCAGCCGGGAAACTCGAGCAGCAGGTACTTGGCCAGCACCGGGGTCGTGTTGCGCGGGCGCGTCCGCATCGTGCGGCGAGCGTACCGCGTCGCCGGCGACGCGCCGCTGCGGGTGCTCGGATGTCCCGACCGCGAGCGGAAGGGTCTAGCGCTGGTACCGCACCGCGAGGATTTCGAAGAGCGCCGCGCCGTTCGGGCGCTGCACGCTCACCTCGTCGCCCGTCCGCTTGCCGAGCAGGGCGCGCCCGAAGGGGGAGTCCATGCTGATGCAGCCCGCGCGCACGTCGAACTCATCGGGGCCGACGATTCGATACTCGAGCTCGTCGCCCTGCGCGTCGGCGAGTCGCACCCACGCGCCGAAGTAGATCACGTCGTCTCCGCGATCCTGCGGCTGCACCACGACGAGCTCGTCGAGGCGGCGCACGAGGAATTCGAGCCGGCTGTCGATCTCGCGCAGGCGCTTCTTGCCGTAGATGTACTCGGCGTTCTCGGAGCGGTCGCCCTGCGCGGCGGCCTCCGACACCTGCTGGGTCACCCGCGGCCGCTCGATCCAGCGCAGCCGCTGGTACTCTTCGCGCAGCTGCGCGACGCCCTCGGGTGTGATGTAGGGCGAACGCGGCGGTTGCGGTGCGCGGCGGCGAGACATTCAGCGGCGCTGTCCTGTCCCATTCGCGGAGCTCGCGCGAGCTGTCGTATCTTCCGCCGCCCGGGGAGGACTCTGCGTCATGAGGCTGCGTTGTATCGACATGGTTGCCACCGCTGCCGTGTCCTTGCTCCTCGCAAGCTCGGGCTGTGGAGAGGGGAGTGGCAAGCTCCTGCTCGCCACCACCACCAGCGTCCGCGATTCGGGACTGCTCGATACGCTAGTGCCCGTCTTCCAGGAGCGCACCGGCATCGAGGTGCAGGTGATCGCGGTGGGGAGCGGTGCTGCGCTGCGCATGGGATCCGAGGGCAACGCGGACGTGCTGCTGACCCACGCGCCGGAGGGCGAGCAGGCGCTGGTGACGTCGGGGGCGGCGCTCTCGCGCAAGCCCTTCATGGAGAACTACTTCGTGATCGCCGGGCCCGCGGCCGATCCGGCGGGCGTGGGCGCGGCGGCCTCCGCCGCGCAGGCCTACCAGCGCATCGCGGCGGCGGGCGCCGCCTACGTGAGCCGTGGCGACGACTCCGGGACCCACCGGCGCGAGCAGGCGCTGCTGCGCGAGGCGGGCCTCGACGCGGAGGGCGGCTGGCCGGGCTTCGCGCGCACCGGGGCCGGCATGGGCATCACGCTCCAGGTCGCCGGGGAGCGCGGCGCCTACGTGCTCTCCGATCTCGGCACCTTCCTGGCCTTCCAGCAGCACACCGGGCTCGCGGCGCTGTCGAAGCCGACGCCCGATCTGCGCAATGTCTACTCCGTGCTGCGCATCGATTCCGCGCGCTTCGCCTCGGGTATCAACGCCGAGGGCGCGCAGCGCTTCGAGGACTTCCTCTTGGCACCCGACACGCAGCAGCGTATCGCGGAGTACGGCGTGGAGCGCTTCGGCCGCCCCCTGTTCCGGCCGTTGCTCCTCCGGGAGTGAGCGTGGCGACGCTCGAGACCGCTCTGATCGTCGAGATCACGCTGCGCACGCTGGCCATCTGCGGGGCAGCGCTGCTCGTCTCGCTCGCGCTGGGCTTGCCGCTCGGCATCGCGCTCGGGCGCCGCCACTTCGGCGGCCGCGTGGCGCTGGTGAGTCTGGTGAACTCGGGCATGGGCGCGCCGCCCGTCGTCGTGGGGCTCGTGGTGGCGCTGCTGCTCTGGCGCCACGGCCCGCTCGGCGTGTTGCACCTCATGTACACGCCCGTCGCCATGGTGGTGGCGCAGATCGTGATCGCGCTGCCGCTGGTGGTGGGCATCACGCTCGCCGCCGTGGGCGCGCTCGACGAGGACTGGGAGCTCCAGGTGCGCACCCTCGGCCTGCCGCCGCGCTGGCGCCTGTGGCTGCTGCTGCGCGAGATCCGCCTCGGCCTGCTGGCTGCCGTGATCGCCGCCATGGGGGGCATCC
>JAOUNA010000187.1 GCA_029881215.1 Myxococcales bacterium
ACGCCGGCGACGAGCAGCGCGACACTGATCAGGCCGGCGAGCAGCGCGGCGAGTGCGGTCAGCGGCGGCATCTCCCCCAATTTCCTGTGTCTCCTCTCGGCCCGGGCCCGGCGCCTGCCGGCGCGCACAAGGGTCCGCGGTCCATGGGGAGGGGGGGCCGCGCTCGCGCACGGGTGCCGACTGCCGCATGGCTTCCGGCTGAGTGCAGAACATAGGCTGAGCAGCGGGGCCGGCAAACCCGGCTCGCCCGGGCGGCCGGTCGGGCCCGCACGCAGTGGCGATGCAACACGTGCCGGCTGCCCGCCGACGGTGTTGAGGAACGCCACACATCCGGCCCCGATGGCCTCGCAGCCCGCTTCGACGCGCGCGCTGCGGGACGCGTCCGGCGCGTGTGCGAAGCACGCGAATATGGCATCGTCGCGGTCAACGAGGCTGTCGTCTCCTCGGAAACCGCGCCCTTCGGTGGCGTGCAGGAGTCCGGCATCGGCCGCGCAGGCTCCCGGTACGGCGCCGAGCATCTTCTCGAAATCAAAACTCCGTGCAGGGGTGGACCGAAGACCCGCTGCACTCGCGAATACGGCGGTGCTCGCGAGAGAGCGCCGCAAAGAGGTGATCATGCCGAACAACTCCGATCTGATGAAGCGCCGCCAGCAAGCCGTAGCCCCGGGCGTCGGCAGCATGCACACCGTCTACTGCGACCACGCGAAGAACGCAGAGCTGTGGGACGTGGAGGGCAAGCGTTACATCGACTTCGCCGGCGGCATCGCCGTGCTGAACACGGGCCACCTGCACCCGAAGGTGAAGGCGGCCGCGGCGGCGGCGCTCGAGAAGATGAGCCACGTGTGCTTCCAGGTGACGCCCTACGAGTCGTACGTCGCGGTGGCCGAGCGCCTGAACGCGCTCGTGCCGGGGGACTCGCCCAAGAAGACGCTGCTGCTCACCACGGGCGCCGAGGCGGTGGAAAACTCCGTGAAGATCGCGCGCGCCTACACGGGACGCACCGCGACCATCGCCTTCTCCGGCGGCTTCCACGGACGCACGTTCTTCGCGCTGGCCCTGACCGGCAAGGTCTCACCCTACAAGGCGGCCTTCGGACCCCTCCCGGCGGAGGTGTATCACGCGCCGTACCCGATCGAGTATCACGGTGTGAGCGTCGACGACGCGCTGGCGGAGATGGATCGCCTGTTCCACAGCGACGTGGATCCGTCGCGCGTGGCCGCCATGATCATCGAGCCGGTGCTCGGCGAGGGCGGCTTCTACGCGGCGCCTCCGGCATTCCTGCAGGCGCTGCGCAAGCTCTGCGACGACCACGGCATCGTGCTGATCGTCGACGAGATCCAGACCGGATTCGGCCGCACGGGCCGCATGTTCGCGGTGGAGTACGCGGGCATCGAGCCGGATCTCATGACCTTCGCCAAGAGCCTCGCCGGCGGCTTCCCGCTCTCGGCGGTGACGGGCAAGGCGTCGATCATCGACGCGGTGAACCCGGGCGGCCTGGGCGGCACCTACGGCGGCTCCCCGCTGGCGTGCGCCAGCGCGCTCGCCGCCATGGACGTGATCGAGGAGGAGAAGCTGGTCGAGCGCTCGCTGCGCATCGGAGACCTCATCGACCGGCGGCTGCGGGCGCTGGCGAACGAGCCGGCGGGCGCCTGCATCGGCGACATCCGGCACCTCGGCGCCATGGCAGCCATGGAGCTCGTCAGCGACCGCGCGACGCGCGCGCCGGACGCGGCGCTCACCAAGGCGCTGACGCAGAAGGCGGCAGAGAAGGGGCTCGTGCTGCTCTCCTGCGGCGTGCGCGGCAACGTGATCCGCTTCCTGGCGCCGCTCACCGCGAGCGACGAGCTCGTGAACGAGGGGCTCGACATCCTGCGCGAGTCGCTGATCGAGCTGCGCGGCTGAGCCGGCCGCCGCTCGGAGCGGCGAGGCGAGGCGCCGGGGCGCAGATCCCGCGCTCGACGCCGCGTCCCGCCTGCCACGAGGGCGACGGCCCGATACCCTCTCGCGCACCTCGCGCCCCCCGCGCGGCGGGCGTCGGGGCATTCGTGTGTGTGGAGACCGGGACCGTGGTGGGCGAGAGCCAGGCGGACGCGCGCATCTGGAAGCTGTCGGACGTGATCGAGCGCGTGCTCGGGCGCAGCGGACCGGTGCGCCTGACGGGCCTGCGCGGGGCGGCCCGCGCCGTGGTCGTCGCCCAGCTGGCACGCGCGTTGGGCGGTCGCCCGCTGCTCGTGCTCGTGCCCACCGCCAAGGTGGGCGACGCGTTTCTCGAGGATCTGCGCGCCGCACTGGGCGAGCCGCCGGATGGCGGTCGCGTGCTCCCCTTTCCGCGCCACGACACCCAGCCCTACGAGCGCTTCTCCCCGCAGCCCTTCGTCGTTGCGCAGCGCATGGACGCGCTGTACCGCTGGCTCGCGAGCCCGGCGTCCGCGCGCTCCGGCGAGCCGGCCCCGATCGTCGTGGCGCCCTGGACGGCGCTGCTGCCGCGCATTCCGTCGCGGGAGCTCGTGCGCGGGCGCACGGTGCACCTCGAGGTGGGCCAGAGCATCGACCGCGACGCGCTGGTCGAGACGCTGGTCGCCGCAGGCTACGCGCGCATGCCGCTCGTCGAGGAGCGCGGTGAGCTCGCGGTGCGCGGCGGCATCCTCGATTTCTTCCCGCCCCAGCGCGCGCACCCGGTGCGCATCGAGCTGCTCGGCGACGAAGTCGAATCCATCCGCGACTTCGATCCGGCGAGCCAGCGTTCGCAGGCATCCCTCACCTATGTGGTGGCCCCACCGCCGCGAGAGCTGCTCGTCGATCGCTCCCTCGTGATCGAGCGCTCGGACATGATCCGCGAGCTCGCGGCAGAGCAGAAGGTGGAGCCGCGCGCCGTGGACGAGCTCATCGACGCGCTGCTGCGCGGCCACCTGCCACCCGGAAGCGAGGCGCTGGCCCCCCTGCTGCTGCGCAGCACCGAGAGCGTGCTCGACTTCCTTCCCGACGACACGCTGATCGTCGTCGACGACGCGGAGGCGGGACACCAGCGCCTGCGCCGCTACAGCGAGGAGTCCTACGAGAACTTCGACCTGGCGCGCGCGGCGGGGCGCCTGGCGCTGGCGCCGGACGCGCTGGCGCTGGCGCCGGACGCGCTCGAGCGGGCCATCGAGGCGCGCCTTCCGGTTCGACTCGAGGCCCTGGACGTGGTCGAGGCGGGCGGCGCCGAGCGCTACACGCTGCGCGCACACGGACACGACGGCCTGCGCCGCGCGCTGCTCAAGGCGCGCACGAGCGACCACGCGCTCGAGCCGCTGCTCGCGCAGCTGCGCCGCTGGCGCGACGAACGCTGGCGCGTGGTGCTCTCCGCAAGCTCGCTCTCCCACGCCGAGCGGCTCCGCGCGCTGCTCGACGAATACGGCGTGCAGGCGCGCAGCAGCTCGGATCCGCGACCCGTCTGGCAGTGGTCCGGCAGCGGGCGCATCGAGATCCGCGCCATGCCGCTCTCCGAGGGCTTCGCGCTGGCGATCGAGAAGCTCGCGGTCGTCACCGAGGAGGAAATCTTCGGGCCGCGCGAGAAGCGCCGCCGCCGCCACACGCCCTGGCCCGACGCCGCCGCGGTCGAGGCGCTGGGGCAGCTCTCGCCCGGCGATTACCTCGTGCACAGCGAGCACGGCATCGGCATCTATCGCGGCCTCGTGAGTCTCGAGCTGCGCGGCGCAGAAGAGGAGCTGCTGCGGCTCGAGTATGCCGAGGGCGCGCGCCTCTTCGTGCCGGTGCACCGCCTCAACCTCATCCAGCGCTACGCCGGATCCGACGGCCACGTGCCGCGCATCGACCGGCTCGGCGGCGCGACCTGGGAGAAGGCCAAGCGCTCGGTGAAGCGCGCGCTGCGCAACATGGCGCAGGAGCTGCTCTCGGTGCACGCCGCGCGCGAGGTGGCGCAGGGCTTCGGCTTCTCGCCCCGAGACCGCATGCTCGAGGAGTTCGAGGCCGGCTTTCCGTACGAGGAGACGCCGGATCAGCTCGCCGCCATCGAGGACGCGCTGGCCGACATGCAGCGCGAGAAGCCGATGGATCGGATCGTGTGCGGGGACGTGGGCTACGGCAAGACGGAGGTCGCCGTGCGCGCCGCGTTTCGCGCGGCGATGGATGGCAAGCAGGTCGCGATGCTGGTGCCGACCACCATCCTATGTCAGCAGCACGAAGAGACCTTCCGCGCGCGCTTCGAGGGCTATCCGATCCGGATCGAATCCCTGTCGCGCTTTCGCACGCCGCGCGAAGCGCGCGAGGTGCTCGAAGGGCTGGCCGACGGACGCGTGGACATCGTCATCGGCACGCACCGCCTGCTGCAGAAGCGCGTGCGCTTCCGGGATCTCGGCCTCCTGGTGGTGGACGAGGAGCACCGCTTCGGCGTGGCGCACAAGGAGCGCATCAAGCAGCTCAAGAAGACGGTCGACGTGCTGACGCTCACGGCAACCCCGATCCCGCGCACGCTGCAGCTGGCGTTCACCGGCTTGCGCGACCTGTCCGTGATCGACACACCCCCCGCGGATCGCCTCTCGATCCGCACCCAGGTGTGTCGCCACTCCGAACAGATCGTGCGCGAGGCGATCCTGCGCGAGATGCGCCGGGGCGGCCAGGTCTACTTCGTGCACAATCGCGTGCAGACGATCGGCTCGACGGCGGACATGCTGGCGCGCGTGGTGCCCGAGGCCCGCGTGATCCTGGCGCACGGGCAGATGCCGGAGCGCGCGCTCGAGGAGCGCACGCTGGCCTTCATGCACGGGCAGGCGGACGTGCTCCTCTCCACCACGATCATCGAGAGCGGCCTGGACAACCCGCGCGCGAACACGATCGTCATCGATCGGGCCGACTCGCTGGGGCTCGCCCAGCTCTATCAGCTGCGCGGGCGCGTGGGCCGCAGCAGCCACCGTGCCTACGCGTACCTGATGGTTCGCAACCCCGATGCGCTGACTCCGGACGCGCGCAAGCGCCTCGAGGCCATCCAGGATCTCAGCGCGCTCGGCAGCGGCTTCCGGCTCGCGAATCTCGACCTCGAGATTCGCGGCGCGGGCAATCTGCTCGGCGCGGAGCAGTCGGGCAATCTGGCGGCGGTGGGCTACGAGACCTACATGGAGATGCTCGAGGAGACGATCGACGAGCTGCGCGGCAGGCCCCACGAGGTCGAGGTCGATCCCGAGATCCGACTGCCGGTCCCGGCGCGCCTGCCCGAGAGCTACGTGGCCGCCGTGAACCAGCGACTCGTGCTCTACAAACGGCTGGCGAGCTGTCGCGAACGCGAAGAGATCGACCGCATCCGCGACGAGATCCTCGACCGCTTCGGCGCGCTGCCGATCGAAGCGGAGAATCTCTTCGAGGTGATCCGGCTCAAGATCCTGGCGCGCAAGCTCGGCGTGGCCGCGATCGATGTCGTGGACGGGGAGTTCGTGCTCACCGCATCGCAGTCGACGCAGGTCGATCCGGAGCGCTTGCTCCGCCTGCTCGGCCAGGCGGGTGGGGGCATGCGCGTCGCGCCGGGTCACAAGATCTACGCGCCGGCCCCGAGCCGCGAGCCCGAGCGCCTCTTCGACGCGGCGCGCTGTCTGCTCGCGAACCTGGGCGCGTGAAGCGCGCCGTGCCCGCCC
>JAOUNA010000188.1 GCA_029881215.1 Myxococcales bacterium
CAGGGAGTGTCTGCGATGCCGCCTCACGCCGGCCGCGCGCCCCGGCTCCGCCATGCCGCAGCGCGTCCCGATGCGTCGCAGGATCGCCTCTCTCCACTGAGCAGAATATTCTCATCTTATTGAAAACATTGAGTTCTCTATATCGTTGACGCATTGACGCAGCGTGTTATGATCCCCGCGATCGGAAGTCGCTCTGCGCGGCTTCCGCGAGCACTCGGCGCGCCTCCGGTTCCCTGCGTGGACCGTCGCAGCGCGCGAAGGAGGTCCCCCCATGGCAGAGCAGACAAGTCTGGTTCAGGAAGGCATCGAGCGCTTCCGCGGCGTGGTCGGTGCGCTCGAGAGCGAGGCGAATCGCGTGCAGCGCGACATCCTCGCGCGGCGACGGCGCATCGAGAAGCAGCTCGGCAAGCGCTTCGACGCGGGTCGCAAGGATTTCGAACGGCGCGCGCGCAGCTTGCGCGGCGAGCTGCGCAAGAGCGCCACGCTCAGATGGCTCGAGGGGCTCAGCAGGGACGCTGCGCAGCAGCTCGAAGAGGGCGTGGGCGGACTGCTCGGCAGACTGCAGATCGCGTCCAAGAGCGACGTACAGCGCGTAGATCGCAAGCTCGCGCAGCTGCAGCGCAAGCTCAAGGAGCTCGAGCGCAGCCGCCCCACCAACGGAAGCGGGGAAGGCGGCATCGACATCTGAGCCGACGCCGCGCTGCACGCGGGCGCGAGCGGTGTGGTGCGAGGGGCGATCCGAAGCGGCGCCTGGGCTGCTAGATTGGCAGCGCACCGCAGCGGAGGGCTCCATGCCCGAATTCCAAGACGTCGATTTCCTGCACCTCGACGAGCTCCTCAGCGACGAGGAGCGGCTCGCGCGCGGCGCGGTCCGCGAGTTCGTGTCGCGCGAGTTCCTGCCCGTACTGCAGCAGCACGTGCGGCAGGACGGCTCCTTTCCGATGGAGCTGGTGCCCGCGATGGCCGAGCTGGGCCTGTTCGGCGCCAACCTGCACGGCTACGGCTGCGCTGGGATGAGCAACGTGGGCTACGGCCTGGTGATGCAGGAGCTCGAGCGCGGCGACTCGGGACTGCGCTCCTTTGCCTCGGTGCAGGGATCGCTGGTGATGTACCCGATCCTCACCTACGGATCCGACGCGCAGAGGGAGCGCTGGCTGCCGGAGCTCGCGGCGGGACGCGCGATCGGCTGCTTCGGGCTGACCGAGCCGGATGCGGGCAGCCATGTCTCCGCGCTGCGCACCAAGGCGCAGCAACGCGGCGACTCCTGGATCCTGAACGGCACCAAGCGCTGGATCACGAACGGAAGCCTGGCGGATGTGTCGGTGATCTGGGCGCGCACCGACGAGGGCGTGCGCGGCTTCCTGGTCGAGAAGGATCGCGGGGGCTTCGAAGCGCGCGACATCAAGGGAAAATTCTCGCTGCGGGCCTCGGTGACCTCGGAGCTCTTCCTGCAGGACGTGGAGGTCCCGGAAGAGAACCGACTGCCCAAGGCGGAGAGCCTGCGCGCGCCGCTCTCGTGCCTGACACAGGCGCGCTACGGCATCGCCTGGGGCGTGATCGGCGCGGCCATGGCCTGCTACGACGAGGCACTTCGATACGCCCGCGAGCGCAACGTGCAGGGCGGCGTGCTGGCCGGCAAGCAGATCACCCAGGAGAAGCTCGTCTTCATGCTCACCGAGATCACCAAGGCGCAGCTCCTGGCGTGGCGCGTCGGCCGCATCAAGGACGAGGGCCATCTCGATCCCGTCATGGTCTCGATGATCAAGCGCAACAACGTCGACGTGGCGCTCCAGATCGCGCGCCTGGCGCGCGACCTGCTCGGCGCGAACGGCATCGTCGACGACTACCAGTCGATGCGTCACATGGTGAACCTCGAAACGGTGCGCACCTACGAGGGCACCCACGACGTGCACACGCTCATCCTGGGTGAGCACATCACCGGCCACCGGGCGCTCTGAGCCCTAGGCGGGTTCGCGGCGCCTTTCGGGAAGCGCGCGCAGCGCCCGGCGCGTGGCCTCGGTCACGTCGCCGTCGCACGCCTCGAGGAGCGTGCGGGCGCGCATCCGGTCGAGGCGCCCCATGCGCATCACGATGCGCACGGCGCGATCGCGCAGCTTGGCCGAGGCCGGCATCAGATTCGACATGAGATTGCCGGACACGTGCCCCAGGCGGACCATGACCGTGGTCGAGAGCAGGGTCAGCACCATTTTCTGGGCGAGGCCGCCCTTCATGCGCGTGGAGCCCGCGATCACCTCCGGGCCCACCTGGGGAACGATGGCGATCTCCGCGGCCTCCGCGAGCGCCGAGTGCGGGTTGCACGTGAGCGCGATCGTTCGGGCGCCCACTTCGTGCGCGGCCTCGAGGCTCCCGAGCGTAAAGGGCGTGCCGCCGCTGGCCGAGATGGCCAGCACCACGTCCCCGGCCGAGAGGCCTCGTTCGCGCAGCTCCCAGGCGGCGCGCTCCGGCTGATCCTCGGCGCCTTCGACCGCGTGGGTCAGCGCGCGGACCCCACCCGCCACCACCGCCTGCACGCGGTGCGGCGGCAGACCGAACGTGGGCGGGATCTCCGCAGCGTCGAGCGCGCCGATGCGTCCGCTGGTACCGGCCCCCACGTTGAACCAGGTGCCGCCGCCGGCGAGCGCTACCACCAGCACCTCCACGGCCTCGCCGATCTGGGGCAGCACCGCACCGACGGCAGCGTGGGCCTTCGCGTCCTCCTCGTGAATGACGCGCAGGATCCGCTCGGTGCCCCAGCAATCGAGGTCGCTCGTGGCTTCGAGAACCTCTTCGGTGGGTGCTTCTTCTCGCATCAACCCTTCTATTTCGGTCAGCGGGGGCCCGGATCAACGGGAATCTGGGCTGCGGCCGCGGCGGTGCACCGTGCTCTAGCATCTCGACGTGCCCTTCACGGTGACGCAGAAGACGCTCGAACGACTGGAGTGGCCGCGCATTCTCGAACGGGTGCGAGGATACGCGCGCACGCCGCTCGGAAAGGCTGCGCTGGAAGCCGGCGAGCCGGCCGACACCGCCGCAGCGTGGTTCGAGGGCTCGCTCGCCGGCGTGCGCGAGCGCCTGGCGGAAACTGCCGAAGCGCGGGCGATCCTGGCGGAAGGGGGGGCCGTCCCGCTCGGCGGCGTCGCAGATCTGGAGGAGGCGCTGCGGCGCGCGCGCAAGGGAGGCGTGCTGGCGCCGCGCGCGCTGCGCGAGATCTGCGTCGCGCTCGCGGCACTGCGCGACACGGCGCGCTTCCTGGTACAGAAGGCGGCGCGCGCGCCGCGCCTGGCCGACCGGGCGACCACGTTCTCGGATCACAGCGCGCTCGAGCGCGCGATCGAAACCTGCATCGAAGCCTCGGGCGAGATGCGCGACGAGGCCTCCGCGGCGCTGGGCAGCGCGAGGCGCGAGAGCCGCCGGCTCGCGTCCGAAATCCAGCACCGGCTCGAACGGCTGCTGGGCGATGCCGAGACGACCTCCCACCTGTCGGATCGCTACTTCACCGTGCGCAACGACCGCTACGTACTGCCCGTGCGCGCCGATGCGCGCGCGCGCGTGCCGGGCATCGTCCACGACGCCTCGGGTAGCGGCACGACGCTCTTCGTCGAGCCCGAAGCCCTGGTGGAGCTCAACAACCGCCACAAGCAGGCGGAACTCGCGATCGAGCGCGAAGTGATCCGCGTGCTGCGCGATCTCTCCGAGCAGACCGCGCAAGCCGCCGACGCCATCGAAGCGGAGCTCGCGCTGCTGGCGGAGATCGACCTGGCCTTCGCGCGCGCCGCGCTGGCGGAGGAGCTGCAGGCAACCGAGCCGGAAGTCGGCGACGCGGGCATCGTGCGCCTCACCCAGCTGCGCCACCCCGAGATCCCGACGGCACGCTCGGTTCCGAATGACGTCCAGCTCGGCGAGAGCTTCCACGTGCTGGTCGTGTCGGGTCCGAACGCCGGGGGCAAGACCGTGGTGATGAAGGCGGTGGCCCTGGCAGCGCTCTTCGTGCGCGCCGGGCTGCACGTTCCCGCCGACGCGGGCGCGCGCGTGGATCTCTTCGACGCGATCCTGGCGGACATCGGCGACGAGCAGTCGATCGGCGAGGACCTCTCGACCTTCTCGGCGCACATGGCGAATCTGGCCCGCATCGTCAATGCAGCGTCGCCGCGTTCACTGGTCATCCTCGACGAGGTCGGCGCCGGCACCGACCCCGGCGAGGGTGCGGCACTCGCCCAGGCCGCGCTCGAAGCGCTCGCGAACACCGGCGCCCGCGTCATCGCCACCACGCACTACGGGCTGCTCAAGGAGATGGCCGACGTGGATCCGCGCTTCGCAAACGCCAGCGTCGAGTTCGATTCCGAGACGTTGGCTCCGACCTACCGCCTGCACATGGGACTGGCGGGTACCTCTTCCGCCTGCGCGGTGGCGGCGCGTATGGGCGTGCGCCGCGACGTGGTCGAACGCGCCCAGCGTCTGCTCGATCGAGAAGATCGCCAGCTCGACCGCATGCTCTCGGAGCTCGCTGCGAGCCGCGCCGCGCTCGAGAGCGAGCAGCGAGAAGCCACGCGCCTGCGCGAACAGACGGAGCTCGTGCGCGCCGAATACGGGCGCAAGCTCACCGCGCTGCAGGAACGACGCGACACGCTCTACCGGGCGATGCGAAAGGATATGGATCGCGCGTTTCGCGATGCGCACGGCCAGATCGCGGCGGTGATCCGCGAGCTGCAGCGCGGCGGAACCGCGCGCGACGCCGCGCGCGCGCGGCAGCGCCTGCAGCAACTCGAAGAACGCGCGCGGAATACGGAGCGGGAAGCAGGGCTCTCTTCCGAAACCGAGGCGGCGATCGATCCGGTGGACTGGCACCGTGCTCGCCCGGGCGATCCGGTGCGGATCGCGGGCGGCGGCCGGGGCGTGCTGCGCGCGCTGCCCGACCGGCGTGGACGCGTCGTCATCGGCATCGGCAGCGCACGCATCACCGTTCCGCTGGAACGCGTGGGTCGGGTTTCGGAAGAAACCGACAGCGCGGAGTCGTCGCGCGGGCACCCCGCCGCTGTCGCGTTCGTCGAGGCGGAGCGCGGCGCAGCGGGCGAGGACGAAACAGAGTCCGGCCGCTGCGATCTGCGCGGCCTGCGCGTCGACGAAGCCATGGACCGCCTCGTATACGCGCTCGACCGCGCGGCGCGCGCCCGATGCCACCGGCTCGTCGTGATCCATGGCGTCGGGACGGGCGCGCTGCGCCAGGCGGTGCGCCAACACTGCGCCGAATCTGCATACGTAACGCGAGTGGAAGACGCACCCCCCGAACAGGGTGGCGATGGCGTGAGCGTAATCCTGCTGGATTGATCCGCGCGCATCCGATCCGATCCTGGCCCCGGCTCTCGCCGGGGCCCCTGCCTCGTCCACCCGCGGATCGGGGGGACGGCGCGCGCGAGGGGCTTTGTGTGCAACGACGGGGTATCGTGCGGGCGTGCTGCTCTCCCCCCCTTTCAGCCCGACCGCCCCCGAATACGGAGCCACCCCGCTCCAGCCGATCAAGGCGCGCATCCTCGCCGCGCTGTCCCTGGATGCTCGCGCGACCTTCTCCGATATCGCCAATCGCCTGGGCCCTTCGCGGCAG
>JAOUNA010000189.1 GCA_029881215.1 Myxococcales bacterium
CGCCTGTCTGCGTGCGGCGCGGCGGCGCCGCGCAGGCGAGCGGGGGCGTCGGATCTCCTGGGCGCGCGTCGGCATCGAGCCTCCGGTGCGATTCACCACAAGTTCGCCATCTCATCGGATCGCCGACGGGCGGGCTTGAGGCCGGTCGAGGGGGAAATGCCGCGGATTGCGGCACTTGTGCCGATTGGCTGCCGCTGACTGAGTGCGTTGCGCACGAGCTGCCGCTCCGCGTGGCGGGCGGCGGTGAGCGGCGTCACGGCGGGCCGGCGCGCCCGGGCGGATCGGGGTGGGATCCGCCCGGGCGCGGGGCCGGCGGTCTAGGAGTCGAAGCCCTCGAAGAAGATCACGGTGCGGGCGTCGAAGCAGGGGTCCCCGCTCGTGCCGAAGATCTCGACCGAGATCCCGGCCGGGACGTCCGCCGGGTCGACGGGCTCGAAGTCGATGTGGCCGTCCTCGACGTGCGCCCGGAAGACCCGCGCATCCGCGGGCACGATTGCGCAGGCGGGGGCGCCCTCGCGGGTGTTGAGATCGAGCTGGCGGCTCGCGCTGCTCCACGCCACCAGCACGCCCGCGAGCCGCTCGGTTCCATCCGGTGCCACGCGCAAGAAGACCACCGTCGAGTTGAGCTGCGGGTCCGCACCGGTGAGATCCACGGCGCCGACCACCCGCGCGCGCCGGTCCGGCTGGATGTCGCTCTTCTCCAGCGCCTCTCCGGCGCTCGAGAAGATCTTGGTGCCGAGCTGCAAGAGGACGGCGATCCCATTCTCGTCGGTTACGACGCCCTGCTCGGGGTCGATGGCGAAGTCGAAGAAGTCGTCGGGGTCCACCTCGCTGAGCACGGTGCCGGCGAACGCTTTCACGGTCCCGGGGCCGCCCTGCTGCACCGTCTCCGCCTGCACGCGCAGCCGCTCGCCGTCGCGCACGAAGCGGCCCAGCACCGCGGCCGCGTCACCGTTCTCGATCACGTCGAGCGAGGCGGGCTGCACCTTGTTGTCGAAGAACGAGGTGCCGTCGACCACCTGGATCGCGACGCAGCTGTCGCGGTCGTCATCCGCGTCGTCGTCGAAGTCGCGATCGTCCAGTCTCATGTCGCGGGAGGACATCGTCATGCGGCGATCGTCGTCGAGATCGTCGGGGCGCGACACGGCGTGCGTGCGGCACAGCTCGAAGCTCCGCGCGTCCCGATCCAGCGCGTAGACGCTGCCGGACAGCAGCACCAGCCGACCGGGAATGCCGCCCGTGAAGATGTCCACGAAGACGACGGGGCGGAACTGGTACTTGTCCGAGGCACCGGTCTCCGTGACCTTGATGCACTTCTCGGCGTCCATGTCGAGCTGGATCAGCACGAGCTCGCCCGGCAGCACCCGGAAGCCGCCGCGCGGGTTCAGGTCGATCTTGTTGCTCGAGTGGCGCACCGGGATCGTGCGGAGGAGGTTGCCGTTGTCGTCGCATTCCTCGAGCTCGATCTTCTCCACCACGAGGCGGAGTTTCGAATACATGCCCGCGGGCACGTCGCGTCCCAGCGTGAAGAGCCGCGTGTTGTCGCGCAGCTCGAGCAGATCCACGGTCTCGCGGCCCTGGAAGATGCTCACCTGTCCCGTGTCGGAGAGCAGCAGCACCTCGGTGATCGTGACGGGGATGCCGCAGAAATCGTCCGTGGGTCCGTCCGTGAACAACACGCCCACGCTGCCGGTTCCCGTGGCGCCGGCGCTGCCGCTGCTGCTGCCGCTGTTGCAGGCGCCCAGCGCCAGCACGGCCAGCATGAGCACCGCAGCCAACGCGGCGCCCCGGGCGCGCCGCGCCCGGACCCGGGAGGAGGGATGGGCGCACAGATCCTGTCGGATTCGCTTCTGCATCGGGGGGTCCTCTCAATGAAGGGTTTTCAGGGTGGGGGCTTCCCTGGGCCTCGCGCGCTGGCTCAGTATGGGATGCTTCCGTGTCTTTTTCACCTCTTCCGTGAGGCTGGAACTCCAGCCCCTGGATTCGACGCCGCTTCAACCCGCAAGACGGATGCAGGTTGCATGCCCAACCCCGCGGCGCGCGTTGCGCGGTGCTTCGGGAGCCCTGCGCGGGAGATTTCGCCTCGGGCGGAACGCTCCGGTGCGGCGCTCTGCTTCAGCCTCTCCGGTGAGCCGGGGGGGTGGGAGCCACGGGCTCGCCCTTCTGCCGAGCTGCGTGGCCGCCAGCCTTCCGCTGCGGCGAGCCATGAGCGGGCGCGTGGCTGCGCTGCGATACTGCGGCGTCGGGACTGACTCTCAGCGAGCCGGCCGCGACCACCTGGATCGGGGCAGCGCGCCGCAGCGCGGAAACTGCATGACCAGCGTGCCCGAGCTCACGCGCGTCCGCGACGCGCACCGCTTCGACGAGGCCGCTCTGGCCGCGTATCTGTTCGCGCGGCTGCCCGGCTTTTGCGGCGTGCTCAGCGTGCGGCAGTTCGAGGGCGGCCAATCGAACCCGACCTTCCTGCTCGCGGCGGGAGGCCGGGAGCTCGTGCTGCGCAAGAAGCCGCCCGGTGCGCTGCTGCACTCGGCCCATCAGGTGGAGCGCGAGTATCGGGTGATGAGCGCGCTGCACGGCAGCGAGGTGCCGGTTCCGCGCACGCACCTGCTCTGTGAGGACGCCTCCGTCATCGGCACGCCCTTCTATGTCATGGAGCGCATCGAAGGTCGCGTCGTCTCCGATCCGGCGCTGCCCGGCTTCTCGCGCGCGGAGCGCGCCGCCATCTACGCCGATCTGGCGCGCGTGCTGGCGGCGCTGCACCGCATCGCGCCGGATGCGCTGGATCTCGGCAGCTTCGGCAAGGCCGGCGACTACTGCGCGCGGCAGGTGTCGCGCTGGAGCCGGCAGTACGAGGCATCGAAGACCGAGGAGATCGCCGAGATGGACGCTCTCATCGAGTGGCTGCCGGCGAACCTGCCTGCCTCGGACGAGACGCGCATCGTGCACGGCGACTACCGACTCGGCAATTGCATCCTGCATCCGAGCGAGCCCAGGATCGCCGCGCTCCTCGACTGGGAGCTCTCGACCCTCGGCCATCCGCTCGCGGATCTCGCAACCTGCTGTCAGAGCTATCGCGGTGCCGCCGCACCGGGCGAAACGCTGGCGGGCGTCGATCTGGCGCGCGCCGGCATTCCCAGCGAGGAGGCGTTCGTCTCCGCCTACTGCGAGCGGGCCGGTCGAGAGCGCATCGAGTGCTGGAGCTTCTACATGGCATTCGTCATGTTTCGCTCCGCCGCCATCCTGCAGGGCGTCTATCGCCGCGGACTCGACGGCAACGCGAGCTCGCAGCGCGCGCGGGAGTACGGAGCCCTGGTGCGCGAGCGCGCGCGTGAGGCCTGGAGGCTCGCGCGCGCCTCACACATTCGGGTGTGAGAAGGGCGTCGGCGCCGCGCGGGGTCCAGAACGAGGGGAGCCCGCTCACTCGAGCGGGCTCCCGGGGAATCCATCGAAAACTGAGGAGATGATTTCCCGCTACTTCAAATAGCACAGGAACCCCCCTCTTGGCTACACCCAAGAGAGTGGGGCAGAAAGTCGGAGTGGGGTGAAAAGGTTCCGCAGTGCGCCCTGGCTCGGGTGTGGGCTTGGAGCACCGCCCCGTGGAACCGCCTGCTCGGTCGGATCCTGGCGGATTCGCGCGGTTTCCCGGATTTGACGAAGCGCCCGGCCGTGCGTTTCATTGCGCGCTGCGGGGAGGCCGCGATGTTCCGCCCGTTCGATGTTGCGTGGCTCTGCGTCCTGCTGCTGTTGCCGGCAGGTTGCTCGCGTGCGCCGCTGCCTCGACTGGCGGAGCGCCCGGCGCCCTCCCGACTCGCGGGCGGGGCGCGTGTCGCGAGCATCGCGGTGCGCGCCGATCCGGACCAGCTGTCCGAGGCGCAGCGTGCGCGGCTGCAGCGCCACGCCGTCACGGCGCTGGTGCGCCAGAGTGCGCTCGACTGGCTCGACGCAGGGGGCCGATTGGCGGCGGATGGAGACCTCGCGCTGCGCGTGGAAATCCGCACGCTGCGCCTGCGCGGCTCGCTCGCGGCCCGCCTGCTCGGGCGCGCGGCGGGTGCGGATCAGCTCGGGGCGCAGGTGTGGATCCTGCGGGATGGCGCCGTGATCGACGGCTACGAGGTCCGCGTGGCGAGCGCGCTCGGAGGCCGTGACTGGAAGGATCCAGCGGAGCGCCTCGCTCGGCTCGCGCACATTCTCGGGCGCCGCGTGGCGGAGGGGCTCTAGCCGCGTTCCCGCTGGCCGATACGCAGGGCGGGAAGGGGGGCGGCCGCGGCCCAGCGCAGCATGGCGATCGGAAACCGGACCTACGTACTCCTGAAGCTCAAGATCGAGGGGCAGACGCCCCGCGTGATCCTGCTCGACACGCAGGATCTCAGCATCGGTCGCAGCGACGAGAATGACCTCGCCATCGACGATCCGGAGATCTCCAGGCGTCACGCCCGCTTCGCCCGCGTCGAAGGTGGCTGGGTGGTCGAGGATCAGGGCACTTCCAACGGCACCGCGGTCAACGGAGTGTCCGCTGGGCGTGCCCAGCTCGCGTCGGGAGACGTGATCCGCGTGGGCGGCGTCGAGATCGTCTACGCGGAGACCACCCGGAACCCGGCGGAGCTCGGGGCCCAGATCGATCTCCAGTATGCGTCCCAACTCAAGGGCTTCGGAGGCAAGCGGGCGGCCGCCGACGGCGACGCCACCATCCTCGGGTTGATGGACGCGCTGCCGGGCGACAGCGACGCAGAGACGTTCCAGGTGCGACCCGCCGGAGACTTCGACCTCGATCTGAACGCGATGGACGCCGACGACGCGATGCCGCCGCCCGCCGCGCAGGCGTCTGCGGTCCTGGATCTCGACGAAGCGCTCGAGAGCGCGTCGCGCGCTTTCTCCGTGCAGCTCGAAGTCGAGGGCCTGACGCCCGATCTCGAAATGCTGATCCGGCGGCTGTTGGATCGGGACCTCGCGCTGCCGAAACTGCGCCTGCGCCTGAAGGCGCGCTGAGCCGTCCGCCGCGGGCCGGCGCGATCGGGGCGAGCCCGGCGCGGTGGCCGCACGCGCTAGGGGCTGGCCGCGAAGGCATCGGCGCCGGGCTTGCCGAGCATTGCGCCGAGCTGCGCCACGAGCTTCTCCTCTGCGCAGGGCGTGATCAGCATCTGTGCCGGTGCATCGAGAGCGAGCTGGCGCGCCAACGCCGCGTCGCCTGCTGCCGCGCTGAGCAGGAACGGCAGGTCGGGCCGCAGGGCGCGCAGCGCGCGACATAGCTGAGGGCCGCGCGAGACGGCCGCGTCGAGATCGATGCACGCCAGATCGATCTCGTCTCGGTAGAGTCGCAGCAGCTCGATGGCTTCCTCTCCCGCCGGCGCTTCGAGCACGCAGGCTCCGTGCTCGCGCAGCACCCGGGTCATCGGGCGGTCGGGCTCGCGTTCGTCGGTCACCACGAGCACGGTGGCGTCCCACTGTGCGTTGCCGGCGCCGGCCGTGTCGCGCGGCGGCCCGTCCAGCGTGACCGGCAGGTGAATGCGCAGCGCGGTGCCGCGCCCGGGGGCGGTGTCGATGGAGATGGCGCCGCGGTGACCCTGCACCAGG
>JAOUNA010000033.1 GCA_029881215.1 Myxococcales bacterium
CGCTTCGGAGACCGTCCGCACGAAGCCCCGCGTGAAGCCGTCGGCGTTGCCGTCGAACGCACCCGACTCGAGCCGCTCGAGATTGCGGCGCGGGATCACCGTGCGCTCGGCGAGCTCGTCGAGGGAGATGCCGCGCAGACGCCGCTGCGCCGCGAGGTAGGCGCCGACCGCAGAGCCGCCCGCCTGGGCGCCCTGCGCCGCCGATTCCGCACGCCGCGCCGCTGTCCTTCCGCGCTCTTCGCTTCCGCCGAACACACGCCCTCCGACGGGCAGGGTACAGCGCGACCTGGGCGGCTGCCGGCTCAGCGCAGCAGCTTCAGGTAATCCTGCGACTTCTTGGCCCACGGGCCTTCGGGCTCGCGCGACACGGCGACGGAGAGGTGCCCGAGCGCGCGCTCGCGCTTGCCGAGGGCGATGTAGATCTCGGCGAGCCGGTAGTTCACCTCCGATTCGACGCGCGGTCCGGGCGCGAGATCGAGGACGTCGTGAAGCAGCGCGACCGCGTCGGCGCGATGCCCCTCGCGCTCTTCGAGGATCGCGAGGCTGAGCAACGCCGGCCAATACTTCGGGCTGTAGTCGCGCGCGAGCTCGAGGCTGCGGCGCGCCTGGTCGCGCCGGCCCAGCTTGAGCTCGGCGAAGCCGCGATTCGCCAATGCGCTGTAGGGCGCCGGAAAGGTCGGATCGTCCAGCAACAGATCACAGTGCACGATGGCGTCCTCGTAACGCTCCTGAATGAGGTACAGGCCCGTCAAGCTGAGTCGTGCGTCATGCAGATCGGGATACAGCTCGAGCGCCCGCTTCAGATGAATCTCGGACTCTTCCGGCTTGCCCCGCATCAGATAGGCCTCGCCGAGGGCGTGCTGGATCCGGGCGTTGCGCGGGTCGAGCTCTGCCGCGCTCATGAACTCGCGCAGCGCCAGCGCCGAGCGACCGTTCTCCAGATAGCCGATTCCGATGTCGAGGTGCGACTGCGCTCGGCGCAGTCGGTTCTGTTCCTCGGCGCGCTTGTCCGTGGTGGCACAGCTCACCGTCAGCGCGCACAAGACAGCGAGACACAGCGACAAGCCCGTCGACCGCACACCCCTCCCCAGACGCATCTCTCTCCCCTCCAGCCGCTCTCAGAAGCGGCCTGTCAAACGCAAGCGCACGTCCGGCTCGGAGCGCGCATGTGCGACGCCCTGCCGCGCAGCGCACGCCGGTCCCAACGTGCGGCGAAACTTCGAGAGCAGCAGCACGGGGGCCGCTGGGATGGCCGGCGCGAAGTCCGTCGCCAGCGCGTCCTCGGATGCCTCACCGGCCAGATCGTCGAGCAGCATCTCGAGCGGCTCCGCAACCGCCAGCATCGCGATCGGGTCCGGGCCCGCATCGATCGGATCTTCGTCCTCGTATTCCTCGTCGTATTCCTCGCCCAGGAATTCCATCCACACGCGCGCGGTCTCGCGCAGCCCCGCCGCACCCCGGTCCGCCACCGCGTCCTCATCGAAGAGGAATCCCATGCTCTCGGCGAAGGAGAGCGCCGCGTCCAGCACGGCCTGCGGATGCTCGGCATCCTCGCTGTCCGAATCCGACGTGAAGAAGACACAGCGCCCCGTGCGCACGGAGCGCACCACCAGGGTCACGCCGGTCTTCGCGCCGGCGTGCAGGGCGAGCGCCGCCGAAGCCGGGCCGATCGGCAGGTGTTCGAGCTTCACCACGGGATTGTTGAGCGCCACGTAGAGCGCGTGCAGGGAACGCCCTCCCCGGTCGAGCGGCGCGTCAGAGGGAAAGATCATGTGGGGCGTATCGGGTGACGGCCCGCTCGGCTTGAGCCTCATCGAAGCGCAGCTGCACTCCCGAAAGGCTCGGCATCGAAAGGGCTTTTCGCCCCGGCGGGGAGCCGGGCGCGGCGCGCAGCTGGAGCCCCGCCGGCGGGAGGGTCGACGCCTCAGGCCGGGATCGGGTGCAGGTAGGCGGTTTCGCCCAGGCTGCTCACGCCCCGCTCGCCGCTGCGCGCGATCCGGAAGCGGCTGATGCTCGCGTAGCCCGGCTGGAAGAACAGCGTGGCCTCGAGCCCGAGCACGTCGGCAGCCCACGCGTTCACCACGCCGCCGTGACACACCACCGCCACGCGCGAGCCCGGATGCGCGCAGGCGATGCGCCCGAGCGCGTCGCACACCCGGCGCCGGAAGGCGGCGAGATCCACGCCCGCGTAGAGCGCCCCCCGCACGAGCACGCGATAGCGCTCGGGATCCTCCGCCTGGATCTCCTCGAGCGGAACGTAGCGGCTCGACTGCCGGTTGAATTCGACGAGCGCGGGCTCCAGGCGCACCTCGAGTGCGAGCGCGCCGGCGAGCCGCTCGGCCGTCTCGCGGGCGCGGCGCAGCGGGCTCGCGTACACCGCTTCGATCGGTTCCCGCGCGAGCCACGCGGCGAGCTGCTGCGCCTGGCGGCGCCCTTCTTCCGAGAGCGACGGATCGGCCAGCGTGCCCTCCGGCTGCTCGAGGCGCAGCGGGAGCGCGTGGCGGATCAGCAGCAGGTCCACGCGGACACGACCTCAGGCAACGAGGTCCGGCACGCGCTGCGCGAGCGTCTCGCCGATGTCGGCGGGCGAGCGCGCCACCGTCACGCCGGCCGCTTCCAGCGCGGCGATCTTGTCGCTGGCGCGCCCCTTGCCTCCGGCGATGATCGCGCCGGCGTGCCCCATCCTCTTGCCGGGCGGCGCGTTCTGGCCGGCGATGAATGCGACCACGGGCTTGCTCATGTGCTTCGCGACGAACGCCGCGGCGGCCTCCTCCGCGGCGCCTCCGATCTCGCCGATCATCACCACGGCCCGCGTCTCCGCGTCGGCCTCGAAGAGCGCGAGCACGTCGGTGAAGGTCGAGCCGATGATCGGATCGCCCCCGATCCCGACGCAGGTCGATTGACCGATGCCGAGCCGCGAGAGCTGATCGACCGCCTCGTAGGTGAGCGTGCCCGAGCGCGAGACCACGCCGACCGGGCCCGGCCGCGTGATCTGCGCCGGCATGATGCCGATGCGACACTGCTCCGGCGTCACGACCCCGGGGCAGTTCGGCCCGATCAGCCGCATGGCGCTGCCGCGCAGCCCATTCTTCGCGCGCAGCATGTCCAGGGTGGGGATTCCCTCGGTGATGCAGACCGCCAGGTCGAGGCCCGCATCCGCCGCTTCGAGGACGGCGTCGCTGGCGCCCGCGGGCGGCACGAAGATCACCGAGGCGTTCGCCCCCGTGACGGACACCGCCTGGCGCACGGTGTCGAAGATCGGGATGCCGTCGATCGTCTGTCCGCCCTTGCCCGGCGCGACCCCCGCCACCACCTGGGTGCCGTAGTCGATGGAGAGGCGGGCGTGGAACTGGCCCATGCGTCCCATCCCCTGCACCAGCAGCTTCGTGTTCTTGTCGCAGAGAATCGCCACCTGGCATCACCCCGCCCGCGCCGCGGCCACCGCCTTCTCGGCGGCCTCCGCGAGCGTCTGCGCCGGCGTGATGTCGAGCCCGGAGGCGGCGAGGATCTCGCGCCCCTCGCGCGAGTTGGTGCCCTGCAGGCGCACCACGAGCGGCACACCCAGCCCGAGCTCCTCCGCGGCCGCCAGCACGCCTTCCGCGATCAGATCACAGCGCACGATGCCACCGAAGATGTTGACGAGGATCGCCTTCACGTTGGGATCGCGCAGGATCAGCTTGAACGCCGCCTCCACCTTCTCCTTGTCCGCGCCGCCGCCGGCATCCAGGAAGTTCGCCGGCGCGCCGCCACACAGCTGGATCATGTCGAGGGTCGCCATGGCGAGGCCCGCGCCGTTGACCATGCAGCCGATGTCCCCGTCGAGGCCGACGTAAGAGAGATCGATCTTCTTGGCTTCGAGCTCGCGCGGATCCTCCTCGTCCGGATCGTGCAGCGCCTCGACGTCGGGATGCCGGAACAGGGCGTTGTCGTCGAAGTTGAGCTTCGCGTCGAGCGCGAGGAGCTCGCCGTCCTGGGTCGAGACCAGCGGATTGATCTCCGCCAACGACGCGTCCTTCTCGACGAAGAGTCGATACAGCGGAGCCAGAAACGCCTGGAGCTGCGCCAACAGCTCGACATTCAATCCGAGGCCGAAGCCCACGCGCCGCACCTGGTAGGGCTGCAAGCCGAGGTTGGGGTCGACGTGCACGCTGATGATCTTCTCCGGCGACCGCTCGGCGACCTCTTCGATGGCCACGCCGCCTTCCGTCGATGCGATGATCGCGAGCTTCTCGGACGCCCGATCGACCACGATGCCGAGATAGAACTCGCGCGCGATGTCCGATCCGGCCTCCACGTAGACCTTGCGCACCACCTTGCCCTGCGCGCCGGTCTGCGCCGTGCGCAGCGTCATGCCGAGGATCTCGCTGGCCGTGGTCTTGGCCTCGGACGCGGACTTCGCGAGCTTGATGCCGCCCGCCTTGCCGCGACCGCCCGCGTGCACCTGCGCCTTGACCGCCACCAGGCCGCCGCCGAGCGCCCGCGCGGCCTGCTCCGCTTCGGCCGGCGTGCACGCCAGCTCGCCTCGGGGAACCGGCACGCCGAACGCGCGCAGCAGCGCCTTCGCCTGATACTCGTGAACGTTCATTTCACCGCCTCGTGCACGCCCCGCACCCCGCGCGAACGCCTCCCCCGCGACACGGCCCGCGGAGCCCGGGCCGGCCCACGCATCTCGATCGGCTAGAGCGCGATCTGCCCGACGAGGCTGCGCACGTGCTCGACGGATCCGTCGAAGAGCTTGCGCTCATCCGCGCTCATCTCGACCTCGAGCACCTTCTCCACGCCGCCGGCGCCCAGGATGCACGGCACGCCCACGTAGAGGCCGTCCACGCCGTACTCGCCCTCGAGGAGACACGCGCAGGCGAGCACGCGCTTCTTGTCCTTGAGATACGCCTCGGCCATCTCGATGGCGCACAGCGCGGGAGAGACGAAGGCCGAGCCGGTCTTCAGCAGCCCGACGACCTCCCCGCCCGCACCCTTGGTGCGCTCGACGATGGCGTCGATTCGATCGCGCCCGATGAGCTTCTCCACGGGAATGCCGGCGACGGTGCAGTAGCGGACCAGCGGCACCATCGTGTCGCCGTGGCCCCCGAGCACGAGCGCCGTAACGTCCTGTACGGAGACGCCCAGCTCCCAGGCGACGAAGGCCCGGAAGCGCGCCGAGTCCAGCACGCCCGCCATGCCCACCACGCGGTTCTTGGGGAAGCCCGAGATCTCCTTGAACGTGTAGACCATCGCGTCGAGCGGATTGGAGATCACGATGGTGAAGGCATCCGGCGCGTTGTCCCGCACGCCCGCCGCCACCTGCTTCATGATGCCCAGGTTCGTCTTGAGCAGATCGTCGCGCGACATGCCGGGTTTGCGCGCGAGCCCCGCCGTGATGATCACGACGTCGGCCCCCGCGATGTCGGCGTACGCGTTCGTGCCCCGGATCACCGCGTCCGCGCCGATCACGGGCGCGCCCTCGGCCAGATCGAGCGCCTTGCCCTGGGGCATGCCCTCGATCACGTCGAAGAGCACCACGTCTCCGAGCTCGCGATACGCAGCCTCCTGCGCGAGCACGCCGCCGATGTTTCCGCCACCGATGAGAGCGATCTTCTTTCTTGCCATGGGGGATACCTCTTGGGGATACGCCGAGGGCCACGACGGAACCTAGGCGTCCATGTTCGCGATGATGGCGTCGCCGAATTCCGAGCACTTGAGCAGCTTGGCGCCGTCCATCAGTCGGTGAAAATCGTAGGTGACCGTCTTTTCGGCGATCGCCCTCGAAATGCCTTTCTCGATCCGCTCCGCGGCTTCCCGCCAGCCCATGTGGGAGAGCATCATCACGCCGGAGAGGATCACCGAGCTCGGGTTCACCTTGTCCTGACCGGCATACTTGGGCGCGGTGCCGTGCGTGGCTTCGAAGATACCGTGCCCCGTGTCGTAGTTGATATTGGCCCCCGGTGCGATCCCGATCCCGCCCACCTGGGCCGCCAGCGCATCCGAGAGGTAGTCGCCGTTCAGGTTCAACGTGGCGATCACCTCGAACTCCCGGGGTCGCGTGAGAACCTGCTGAAGCGTGATGTCGGCGATGGCGTCCTTGACGAGAACCTGCCCCTGCGGAGGGCGCCCGTCGCAGTCGTCCCAGGCGATGGCGCGGCCCTCGTATTCGCTGCGGGTCAGCGCGTAGCCCCAGTCACGGAAGGCTCCTTCCGTGAACTTCATGATGTTGCCCTTGTGGACGAGCGTCACGCTCTTGCGCCCGTTCGCGATGGCGTGGTCGAGCGCGGCGCGCACCAGCCGCTCGGTCCCCTCGCGGGACACCGGCTTGATGCCGATGCCGGATGTCTCCGGGAAGCGGATCTTGGTCACGCCCATCTCCTCCTGCAGGAAGCGGATGAGCTTGCGCGCCTCGGTCGATTCCGCCTGCCACTCGATGCCGGCGTAGATGTCCTCCGAGTTCTCCCGGAAGATCACCATGTCGACATCCTGCGGATTCTTCACCGGGCTGGGCACACCGGGATACCAGCGCACGGGACGCAGGCACACGTAGAGATCGAGAATCTGACGCAAGGCGACGTTGAGGCTGCGGATGCCGCCGCCGATGGGCGTCGTGAGGGGGCCCTTGATCCCGACCAGGTAGTCGCGAAACGCCTGCAGCGTCTGATCCGGAAGCCACTCGCCGACTGCGTCGAAGGCCTTCTGGCCCGCCAGCACTTCGCGCCAGGCGATCTCGCGCGCGCCGCCGTAGGCCTTCTGCACGGCGGCGTCGAAGACGCGCACAGACGCCGCCCAGATATCCGGCCCGGTGCCGTCTCCCTCGATGAACGGAACGATGGGACGATCGGGAACACGCAGCCCGCCTCCGGGATCGAGCGTGATCGCGGTTCCGGCCTGCGGAGATCGAGATGTAGCGGACATTGCGGTTGCCGAGTTAAGACGACCTGTGCGCGCGCGTCAATCTGGGGAGGCGCGGACGGGGTCGGCGCGCGACAGGATTCAATCGCGCGACGCGCTCGCCGCGTCGCGCGTGGCGTCTGGTTGCGCGGCCTCCGCTTCGAGATCGGGAATCGCGAGCACCTGACCGGGGTAGAGGCGAGACGGATCCACGATCTGGTCGCGGTTGGCCCGGTAGATCTGCGGCCACACGCCGGGGTCGCCGGCCACGGTCGCGGCGATGTGCCACAGCGTTTCGCCCGACTGCACGATGTGCACGCGCTCTTCCGCCGCAAAGGCCATCCACCCCGGTGCGAGCAGCGCCAGCGCGAGACCCGTGCCGGGTCCGCGCGCGCTCACTGCCCCCTCCGGGGCCCCGGCTCCGACGCGGCGGCCTTCCGGGAGATCTCGAGCTGCAGCTCCGCAAGCTGCTCGGGCTCCACCCTGGCCGGCGCATCCATCAGCAGATCCTGGCCCCGCTGGGTCTTCGGAAACGCGATCACGTCGCGCAGACTCTCGCAGCCCGCGAGCACCATCGCCCAGCGATCGAATCCGAAGGCGAACCCGCCGTGGGGCGGCGCGCCCGCGTCGAGCGCGTTCAGCATGAAGCCGAAGCGCTCCTCCGTCTCCTGCTTCGCGTAGCCCATGATTTCGAAGATGCGCCGCTGCACGTCGGCTCGGTGGTTGCGCAGGCTGCCCGAGCCGAGCTCGACACCGTTCAGCACGACGTCGTAGTGCGTGCCGCGGGCGCGCTCCGGAGCGCTCTCGAGCAGCGCCAGATCCGCGTCCAGGGGTGCCACGAAGGGCTGATGCGTGTAGGTGAGACGACCGTCCTCGCCGCGCTCGAACAGCGGAAAATCGACGACGAAGAGCACCTCCCAGGGGCGGTCGTCCACGCGTCCGAGGCGCTCCCCCAGATCGACGCGCAGGCGTGAGAGGATCGCGTTGGCACGATTCGCCTCGTCGGCCTGGAAGAACAGCAGGCTGCCGGGACGCGCGGCCGTGCGCGCGCGGATCTCGCCCTGCTCGGCGTCGGACAGGAACTTCGCGATGGGCGACTGCCAGCTGCCGTCCGCCTCGACCCGGATCCAGGCGAGCCCCTTGCCGCCGAGCTCCTTCTTCACGAACGCTTCCAACCGATCGATCTGCCCTCGGCTGAGCGCTGCGGCGTCGTGCACGGGCAGGCACTTCACGATTCCGCCCCGGTCGACCGCCGCGCGGAAGGCGCGAAATTCGCTGGCGGCGAAGGCGTCGGTCAGGTCGACGAGCTCGAGCCGGATGCGGGTGTCGGGGCGGTCGTTTCCGTAGCGATCCATCGCCTCCTGATAGGAAAGGCGCCGAAACGGGCGCCCGAGCGTCACGCCGGCGGCTGCGCAGCCGGCGGCGGTGACCACCTCGAGAACCTCGAGCACCTCCTCGACCCCCACGAAGGAGAGCTCGAGATCGACCTGGGTGAACTCCAGCTGGCGGTCCGCGCGCTGATCCTCGTCGCGGAAGCAGCGCGCGATCTGGAAGTAGCGGTCGAATCCGGCCACCATCAGCAGCTGCTTCATGATCTGCGGCGACTGCGGCAGCGCGTAGAAGGATCCCGGCTGCAGGCGGCTCGGCACCAGGAAGTCCCGGGCGCCCTCCGGCGTCGACTTCGCCAGCATCGGCGTCTCGATCTCGAGAAAGCCGAGGTCCGTCAGCGAGCGGCGCACGGCCTGGTACATGGCGTGGCGCAGGCGCAGCGCGCGCTGCAGCGGAGGGCGCCGCAGATCGTGGAGGCGGTAGCGAAGCCGCGTCGCCTCGTCGACCTCGATCTCCTCTTCGATCGGAAACGGCGGTGGCGTCGCGCGGTTGAGCAAGCGGGCCTCGCGCACGTTGACCTCCACCTCGCCCGTGGCGAGCTTGGGGTTGACCGTCTCGGGCGAGCGCCGCTCGACCACCCCGCGCACCAGCAGGACGTACTCGGAGCGCAGCTGCCCCGCCCGCTCGTGGCACTCGGGCGAAACCTCCGGCTTGAAGACGACCTGCACGAGCCCCTCGCGATCGCGCAGATCGACGAACACCACCCCGCCGTGATCGCGCCGGCGCTGCACCCAGCCCGCGATCACCACCTCCTGCCCGACGAGGGCCGGTGTGATCTCCGCGGCTGCGTGGGTGCGCCGCAGCGATCCCATCGCGTCGAGTGCGAGCTCGGACCCGGTCACGGCAGCTCGGGAGCCTCCTGTGCGCCTCGGGGGACGTCCACCCCGCGATCTCGGCTCCGGCCCGGCCGCCGCAGCGGGTGCCCGATCGCTGCGCCGCGTGCGGAGCCCGGGGTCGGCACCCCGAAGGCGGGCGCGGAAGCGGGCAAGCGCGGCACAGGACCTGGCGACACGCCGTCGCGTCGACGGGCAGAGCTCACGGAAAGCAGAGCGAAAACGGGAGGTTGGTTAGCAGGTTCCGAGCAGCGGCGCCAACCGGCGCGGGCGCCTCACTCGAGCTCCGACGCCGAGCACACGCGATTGCGACCGCGCGACTTGGCCAGATACATGCCCTTGTCCGCGAGATCGAGCAGGCCATCGCGACTGCGCCAGTGGTCGGGGAAGGTGGCCACGCCGATGCTGATCGTGAGCCGAATCGGCGCGTCGCGGCCGCCCTCGAAGATCGTCTCCGAGACGGTCCTGCGGATCCGCTCCGCCACGACCACGGCGCCCTCGTGGCCCGTGTCGATCAGCACGATGGTGAACTCGTCGCCGCCGTAGCGCGCCAGCGTATCCACCTGCCGCACGCACTCGCCCAGCACCCGAGACAGCTGGCGCAGCACCTCCGAGCCGACGAGGTGACCGTGCTGATCGTTGACGCGCTTGAAGTGATCCAGATCCAGGAACAGCACCGACATCGGCTTGCCGAAGCGCTCCGCGCGCTGGATCTCGTGCTCCATCGCCTGCAGCAGGTACCGGACGTTGTACACCTCGGTGACGTCATCGACGAAGGCGCGCTCCTTGGCGCGCAGGAAGCGCTCGGAGTTGGAGAGCGCGAGATCGGCGTGCCCCGCGATCAGCGTCGCCTGGTCGATCTCTCGAGCGCCGAACGGGTGATCGTCCTCGAGGATCCACACCATGCCCAGCTCGGATTCGCCGCCGCGCAACGGCACGGCGAGCGTGCGCGCGATCGGCACGCGCGCCACACGGAAGGCCTCTTCGAGGGCCGGGGGATTGCCGAGCTGCGCATCGCGCAGCGCGTCGAGCTGCAGCGCGGGCTTCTCCTCGATCAGCGAGCGCCGCAGCGCGAGGGCTTCCCGCTCCTCGAAGCCGCGGAACGCCACGCCGTCCGACCCCGGAATTCCGGAACGGTGGAAGATCGCGAGCCCGCGCCGACCGGAAACCGCGTGGAGCAGCAGATCGAGCGCGACGGCGTACACCTCCCCCGCGTCCAGACAGCGCATCAGCGTGCGGCACGACTCGACCGTGCGCAGCGCACCGCGCAGGCGCTGGTTCTCCATGAGCAAGCGGCGGTGAGAGAGGATCCGATCCACGACCGCGCGGAGCTGCTCGGGCTGGATCGGCTTCTGCAGGTAGTCCGCGGCGCCCATGCGCAGCGCTTCCACCGCGCTCTCGACCGAGGCGTGCGCCGTGAGCAGGATGAATTCGGTCTCCGGACAGGTGCGGCGCACCCGCTCGAGCAGGTCGAGGCCGGAGAGGGCCTCCATGCTGAGATCGGAGAGCACGAGATCGGCCGGCTCGCGCGCGAGCGCCTCGATGGCCGCCTCGGCGCTGTCGCAGCACTCGAGACGCGCAACTCCGTCGAGCGCATCGCGCACCAGCTCGCGAATCAGCCGGCTGTCGTCGACGACCAGCACCCGCGCGAGGGCATCGGATTCGGCGCTCATCGACCCCACCTGCCTCACTCTATCAGCGAACTCGATGGATCGGCCTGTCGAGTTGCCGCCTTGATGGCTCCAGGTGCGGCGTTTCGGCCACGCTTCGCGGCGGCGCGCCGGATCGCAGGGGGCGCCCGGCGCGGGGCGGGCGTCACGCTCCCGGCTTGCTGAGGCGCAGACCCTGGAGCCGGATGAAACCGCCGGCGTCCCGCTGGTCGTAGCCTCCCTCCTCGTCGAACGAAGACAGGGAGGCCGAATAGAGCGACACAGGTGAGCGACGCCCGGTCACCTGCACCGCGCCCTTGAAGAGCTTGATGCGCGCCTCTCCGCTCACGTTCTGCTGGGACACTTCGATCGCGGCGCGCATGAAGTCCATCTCCCGCGAGTACCAGAAGCCGTTGTAGATGAGCTCGGCGAAGCGCGGCGCCAGCCGGTCGCGTTCGTGCATCACCTCGCGGTCCATCGTGATGGACTCGACGGCGCGGTGCGCCGCGTGCAGCACGGTGCCACCCGGCGTCTCGTAGACGCCGCGCGACTTGAGGCCCACGAAGCGGTTCTCCACCATGTCGACGCGGCCCACGCCGTGGGCGCCGGCGATCGCGTTGAGGCGCTGCAGGAGCGCGGCGGCAGCCAGGCGTTCTCCGTCGATCGACACCGGAACGCCCCGCTCGAAGGCGATCACGATTTCGCTGGGCGCGTCCGCAGCCTGCTCCGGCGATCGCGTCAGCAGGAACATGCTCTCGTCGGGCGCGCGCCACGGATCCTCGAGAATCCCGCCCTCGTAGGAGACGTGCATCAGGTTGCGGTCGATCGAGTACGGCTTGGCGAGCGTCGCCGTGACCGGAATGTCGTGTTTCTGCGCGTAGGCGATGCAATCGGGACGCGAGCGCAGATCCCACTCGCGCCAGGGCGCAATGATCTCGAGCTCCGGCGCCAGCGCGCGGAAGGTGAGCTCGAAGCGGACCTGGTCGTTCCCCTTGCCCGTGGCGCCGTGCGCCACCGCATCGCAGCCCGTCTGCTTCGCCACCTCGGCCTGGTGCTTCGCGATCAGCGGACGGGCGAGCGCGGTGCCGAGCAGGTAGGTGCCCTCGTAGACCGCCGCGCCCTGGATCGCCGGAAAGACGAAATCGCGCACGAATTCTTCGCGCAGATCGCGCACCACGCACTCGATCGCGCCGGTGGCCTTCGCCTTCTCGGGCAGCCCCGAGAGCTCCTCCTCCTGCCCGACGTCCGCCGTGTAGGCCACGATCTCACAGCCGTAGCGATCGATCAGCCAGTGCAGGATCACCGACGTGTCGAGCCCGCCGCTGTAGGCGAGACAAACCCGCTTCACGCTGCCGCGCGCCATGCCCGATACCTCCGAGGCGCGGAGTGTACCCGATGGCCCGCGGGGCGCCGGAGAAGGCTCCGCGCCGGACTAGGGGTTGCTGCGCAGGTCGGCGGCGATGCTCTCCGCCCACTTCCGCATGCGCGCCAAGGCGCGCACGCCGTCCGCGATCAGCAGGCGGAACTTGTCGCCGCGGCGGCCCCCGGTCTGCTCGGAGATCTCCGCGAGACAGCTGGCGAGGTCGTCCAGCGGCTCCAGAATCTCGCGGCGGAAGGTCAACAGCCGATCCTCGACGCTGGCTTCGACCGTCAGCAGGATCACCACGCCCACGCGACCCTCGTCTGCCTCCACCGGCGACGCCAGGGCCAGGTAGCCGCTGCCGCTCTCGCGAATGCGAAAGCGCGACGGCGTCGAGCCCCCGAAGACGCGGGCGACCGCGTCGAGCATGGCCTCCCGCGCGCCCCCTTCGAACAGGCCCGCGAGCGGCACGCCCCTCACGTCGGAACGCGTCACGTGGAACTCGCTCTCGAACGCCGGATTCACGTACACGACGCGTCCGTCGGGGTCGCCCACCAGGACGGGCGCCGCGATGAAATCCATGAGCGAGCGCGGCTCCTTCGCACTCATCTGCAAGTCTCCGGCACGATCCAAACCCTCACGCCTGGCCCGGCAGCTCGAATCCCGTGCTGTCGGAAACGATCTGCTGGATCTCTTCCTCGGACAGCGTTCCCGTCGTGTTCACCGTGATGGACTGCTCCTTGCCGGATGCCACGTCGCGGGCCGACACGTTCACGATGCCGTTGGCGTCGATATCGAAGGCCACGTCGATCTCCGGAGTGCCCTTGGGTGCGAGGGGAATGTCCGAAAGCACGAACTCGCCGAGCAGGTGATTCTCTTCGGCGTGCTCGCTCTCGCCCTGCAGCACCCGGATCTTCACCGCCGTCTGGTCGTCGCGCGTGGTGGTGAAGATGTGCGACTTGCGCACCGGAACGGTGGTATTCCGCTGGATCAGCGTCGCGAAATGCCCGTCGAAGGTCGCGATGCCGAGGGACAGCGGCGTGACGTCGAGCAGCAGCAGGTCGCGATCGCCCGATACGAGCAGATTGCCCTGGATGGCGGCGCCGGTCGCAACCACTTCGTCGGGATTCACGCCCCGATTGGGCGGCTTCCCGAAGAAGCCCGAAACCGCCCGCTGCACCATCGGTGTGCGCGTCTGTCCTCCGACGAGCACGACGTGGTCGATGTCTTCGGCCGCAAGGCCGGAGTCGGCGACACACTGCTCCACGCTCTTCATCGTCTGATTGACGATGTCGGACACCAGCGCCTCGAGCGTCTCGCGGGTCAGCTCCATGTTGAGATGTCGCGCGCCGCTCGCATCGTTGGCGATGAACGGCAGATTGATCTCCGTCACCTGAAGCGAAGAGAGATCGCACTTCGCCTTCTCCGCGGCGTCCTTGAGGCGCTGCAGCGCCATCAGATCGTCCGTGAGGTCGAGGCCCTCGCGCGCCTGGAACTCCTCGAGGATGTAATCGACGATGCGCCGGTCGAAATCTTCGCCGCCCAGGAACGTGTTGCCGGCGGTCGCCAGCACCTCGACCACACCGTCCGCCAGCTCGAGGATCGAGATATCGAAGGTCCCTCCGCCGAGGTCGTAGACCGCGATCTTCTCGGATTGCCGGCTGCCGAGGCCGTAGGTGAGCGCGGCGGCCGTGGGCTCGTTGATGATGCGCAGCACCTCGAGCCCGGCGATCTTGCCCGCGTCCTTCGTGGCCTGCCGTTGCGTGTCGTTGAAATAGGCGGGGACGGTGATGACCGCCTCGGAGACCGGCTCCCCGAGGTATTCCTCCGCGACGCGCTTCATCTCGCGCAGAATGATGCCCGCGATCTCCGAGCAGCTGAAGACCTTGTCGGCCAGCACGATGCGCGCGTCACCGGCCGGCCCCTCGACGATCTCGTAGGGAAAGAGCTCGATGGCCTTCTGCAGCTCGGGAGACTCGAAGCGCCGACCGATCAGTCGCTTCGACGCGTAGACGGTGTTCTTCGCGTTGGTGATCGCCTGGCGCTTGGCCAGATGCCCGACCAGGCGCTTGCCATCCTGGGAGATCGCGAACATGGACGGACTGGTCTTGTAGCCCCCCGTGTTCGGGATGACCACGGGCTTCCCGCCGTCCACGACAGCGACACAAGAGTTGGTCGTTCCCAGGTCGATTCCGATGACTCTACCCATCGTCCCCTCCGATTACCGTCGGCGAAATCGTTGACTCGACTTGAGCCGCTCTGCCTTCACTTCGGGCGCTTGCGGATCGATGCTCGCGGCTCGATCCAACGCCTGCTGCGCCTCCACGGTCCGACCCGAGCGCCGCAGCGCGCGGGACAGGAGGACGTGGTGTAGGGCCACCTTCGGCTCGATCTCGACGAGCGTCTCCGCGTACTCGCGCGCGCGGTCGAGCTCGCCCAGCTCGAGCGCGAGTCGCGCAGCGCGCGTATTCGTCTCCGGATCCATCGGGCGATAGCCGAGCGCCTCTTCGAGCATGCGCATGGCGTCGACCCGGGAGCCCGCATTCTCGGCTTGGTCGAGCAGCGCCCGCGCGCGAAGGCCGTGCACCTGGGCTTGGATCTTGCCAAAGCCGTCCTTGTATTCCGGATTCCAGGGGTCGAACGCGATGGCCAGCCGCATGCTGGCGGACGCCTCGATCCAGCGATCCTGGTGCGCCGACACCTGCGCGGCCTGGAAGAGCTGGCGCGCCTTGAACTGCCGCTCGGCCACCAGCTTCTTCGGGATGCGGAAGCGGCGGCGCAGCCGCGCCAGGTTCTCCATCGGGGTGGGCTTGCGGTAGCCCCCCGGCGGTGCGGGCTCCTGCGCACCGATCACCTCACGGCGCCGCTGGGTGTCTCGGTAGGTGCCGGCCTCGTCCGGCGGCACCGCGTCCATGCTGCGCTCGAGCTCGCTGCGCGTGGCGGGATCCGAGAGCAGCTCGTAGGCCTCGATCATCTTCTTGAAGAGCCGTTCGAGACGCGCGCCGAACGGGCCAATGTTCTTGCGGAAGTAGCGATCCGGATGGAACTGCTTCGAGAGCGCGAAGTAGGCGCGCTTGATCGCCTCGTTGTCGGCGCCCCGATCCACACCGAGCAGCTCGTGGTAGGAGCCGTCGAGCCGCGCCTCGTAGTCCAGAATGCGCTGCTGCAGCTCCTCGGGGAGCTCCAGGCTGGGATCGATCGCAGGCGGCGGCGCGGCGGGCGCCTTGCCCCCCGGGGATGCGGCCTGTTTGAGGACGAACTCGATGGCGCCGGCCTCGACCCAGCGTTCGAGAAACTGATCGACCTGTTCCGGCGAAACGCCGCCGATCTGGCGCAGCGCGAGCCACGACGTGCGCCCGTCCATCCGCGACAGCAGGAAGCCCTCGACGGGTGTCAGCGCCACGTCCTGTGGCTCCCAGCCGGGAGCGAGTCGGGGAATCCGCTCCCGCTGATCGCTTGCACCGTCGTTCGAATGCATGGGTCCCCCGGACGACACACGTCCATCGGCTCATCGGCCGCCGCACCCCAAAAGCTGAGGCGTGACTTGCCCCCGCGCCGATCGACTGCGGATGCGGCGCAGCGCGCTGGCACCGCCCGGAGCCGGCCCCGCGAGCCGGATCGGCGCCGGCCCGACCTAGTGCCCCAGCAGCCGCTCCAGGATCGCCTTCTGCGCGTGCAGACGGTTCTCCGCCTGGTCGAAGGCGATGCTGCGCTCGCCGTCCAGCACCTCGTCGGTGATCTCCTCGCCCCGATGGGCGGGCAGGCAGTGCATGACGAAGGCCTTCGGCGCGTGGCGCAGCAGGGCCGCATTCACCTGGTAGGCCTGAAACACCTCGCGCCGCATCGCCTGCTCTTCTTCCTGGCCCATGCTCGTCCACACGTCGGTGTAGACGAAGTCGGCATCCCGCACGGCCTCCGCGGGATCCTCGCTCCACTCAATGCGCGCGCCGCTCGCCGCGGCGAGCTCCTCGGCGCGCTTGCGCACGCGCAGCACGGGCTGGTGGGATTCGGGCGTCGCGAGGCGCAGGTGCAGACCGAGCACGGCCGCGCCGAGCATCAGCGAGTTGGCCATGTTGTTGCCGTCGCCCACGTACGCGACGAGCGCCTCCTCGAGCGGGCGGTGCTCCTCGATGGTCTGCAGATCCGCCATCACCTGGCAGGGATGCAGCAGATCGGTCAGCCCGTTGATCACCGGAATGGTCGCCACCGCGGCCAGCTCCTCCACCAGTACATGGCTGAAGGTGCGCGCCACGATGCCATCCACCCAGCGCGACAGGTTCGCGGCCACGTCGCCGGGCGCCTCCCGGGTTCCGATTCCCACCTGCTCCGAGCGCAGCCAGATCGCGTGGCCGCCGAGCTGCGTCATGCCCGCTTCGAAGGTCACGTGGGTGCGCAGCGACGGCTTCTCGAAGAACATCGCGAGGGAGCGGCCCTCGAGCGTCTGGGGCCGCTCGCCTCTGTGGTGGAGCTGCTTCAGCTCCCGCGCGCGGCGCAGAATTGCGCGCAGCTCGTCGGCGGACCAGTCCGCCAGTGTGATGAAGTCCTTGGACATGCTCAACGGGTCAGCAGCGTGCCGACGCCTCCATCGGTGAAGACCTCCAGCAGAATCGCGTGGAGGATGCGGCCGTCGACGATATGGGTCTTCGCGACGCCTTCCTCGACGGCTGCGATGCAGCACTCGATCTTGGGGATCATGCCGCCCCGGATCGCGCCCTCGGCGATGTGCTTGCGCGCCTCGGTCACGTCGAGCTGCCGGATCAGGGCGCCCTGTGCGTCGAGCACGCCCTCCACGTCGGTCAGCAGGATCAGCTTCTCCGCGTGCAGGGCACGCGCCACGGCGCCCGCCGCCTCGTCCGCGTTCACGTTGTGCGTGACGCCGTCGTCGTCCACGCCGATCGGCGCGATCACGGGAATGAAGCCGGCCTCCGCAACCGCCGCGATCGGAGACGGTTCGACGGCGATCACCTTGCCGACGCGACCCAGATCGTGGTCGTCCACGAGCCGCCGCGTCACCCGGATCATTCCGCCATCGCTTCCGGTCAGCCCGATTGCGCGGCCCCCGCCCCGCTGCACGAGGGCGACGATCTCGCGGTTGACCTTGCCGCCGAGCACCATCTCGACGACCTCCATGGTCTGGTCGTCCGTGACGCGAAGCCCGCCGACGAAGGTCGACTCCACGCCGAGTCGCTCGAGGGTGCGCGCAATCTGCGGACCGCCGCCGTGCACGATCACGGGTCGCAGACCGATGAACTTGAGCAGCACCACGTCGACGGCGAACGAAGCGCGCAGCGCAGCATCGCTCATGGCGCTGCCGCCGTACTTGATCACGAAGATCTTGTCGTAGAAGCGCCGGATGTAGGGCAGCGCCTCGACCAGAATCTCGGCCTTGTCGATCAGGTCCTTCATCGGCCCCCCGACTCGCGCCGCGCGCGAGCCAAGTCTTCGATGGATTCGAGCAAACTACGGTACAGGAGGATGTTGCGGACCGCCGCGGAGAGCACCGCCGCGAGCACTTCGCCGGCCCGCGGCGAGGCACCCACCTGCGGCGCCGGAAAGATTCGCGCAACACCGAGGATCTTGCCCCGCACCTTGAGCGGAACGCACAACAGCGGACGGCTGCGGCCGTCGGCGGGCGTGTCCACCGCGGGATCGAAGCGCGAGTCGCTCTGGGGATGATCCGCCGCGACGAGGCGCCCGGTCTGCAGCACGAGCCCCGTCAGGCCGCGGTCGCGAGGCAGGCGCGGACGGTCGGACACGCCGGCGGCGTCCCGCTGCCCTTCGAGCCGCAGCTCGCCGCTGCGCCCGTCGATCGTGTACAGCGCCACGGGGCTCGCCGAGAGGCCCTCCGCCACGGGGCGCAGCGCGGCATCGATCAGCCGTTCGGGCTCGACCTCGCTGGTGAGGGCCTCGCACACGGCGCGCGCCAGCTCTGCCACCCCGTCCTCCACCTCCTCGGCGGCAACCTGCGCCTCCGGCAGCTCCGCGCTCTCGAAGGGGGCCATGAGCGCGCTCGCGTGCAGCGCCAGCACTCGGAAGAGCGCGAGGTCTTCGTCCTCGAAGGGCTGGTTGCCCTCGCGATCCGTCGCGCACAGCACGCCGAAGGGTCCGCGCGCGCCCACCAGCGGTGCCAGCGCCACCGACACCGACCCGTAGCGGGGCTGCCGCACGTACCCCGCGCAGCGCTCGTCGTGCTCGATGTCGTCGATCAGGATCGGATTCCCCTCCTGGATCGCCAGCCCCGCCACACTTCGGCCCACCGTGGCGGGATCCATCTCGCTCGGCTCGCGTCCCTCGCCGGTGGCCGCCACCACGTTCAGAAGCGAGGCGCTCGCATCCGCCAGCAGCACGGACGTCTTCGAGGCGGCGAGCACCTCGGCAATCGCCTCGGCCAGGGGAGACGCGAGCTCGGCCCGGCGCACCTCGACCTCGACGCGAGCGGCCAGAGCGTCGAGCTCGGCGAGGCGCGCCCCCAGCAGGTGCAGGCGACCGCGCAGCGACTGCCAGCGCGACTCCACTTCCGTTGCTTCCAACGCGCGGCGCACTGCCAGGCGCAGCTCTTCGTCGTGCAGCGGCTTGGCCAGGTAGTCGGAGGCTCCGAGACGCAGCGCTTCGAGCACGAGCTCCTGATCCGTGTGGGCCGAAAGCACGATGACGCGCAGCGCCGGCCGCCGGGTGCGCAGCCGCTCGAGCACCTGGACGCCGCCGATGCCCGGCAGGCGCACGTCGAGCACCACGACGCCGACGCGCGGATCCTCGGCGGCCTTGAGCGCTTCCTCGCCCGACGCCACGAGCTCGCACTCGACACCGAGCTCGGCGACCACGTCGCGGATCGCCTCGCGGAAGAAGCGCTCGTCGTCGACCACCAACACGCGCGGCGCTGACATCGTGCCCCCCATCGATGCGGCGTCACTCAAAGGATGTAGCGCGCCAGATCCTCATCTTGCACCAGCCCCTCGAGCCGCTCGCGAACGAACGTCTCGTCCACCACGTGCCGCGAGCCGCCCAGATCCGGCGCGTCGAAGGAGAGCTCGTCCAACAGCCGCTCCATCACGGTATGCAGGCGCCGCGCACCGATGTCGTCCGAGCGCTCGTTCACGCGCGCGGCGTACTCCGCGATGGCGCGGATGCCGTCGTCCTTGAACTCGATCTCCACGCCCTCCGTGGCCATGAGCTCCGTGTACTGACGCACGAGTGAGTTGGTGGGCTCCGCCAGGATGCGCACGAAATCCTCGCGCGTGAGGCTCGCCAGCTCCACTCGGATGGGAAAGCGGCCCTGGAGCTCCGGAATCAGATCGGATGGCTTGGCCACGTGGAAGGCACCCGCCGCGATGAAGAGGATGTGGTCGGTGCGCACCGTGCCGTGCTTGGTCTGAACGCTCGAACCCTCGACGATGGGCAGCAGGTCGCGCTGGACCCCTTCTCGCGAGACATCGGGCCCCCCGCGCGAAGACACACCGCCCGCCACCTTGTCGATCTCATCGATGAAGACGATGCCGGTCTGCTCGACCCGTCCGATGGCCCGCTCGCGCACCACATCCATGTCGACCAGTCGCGTCGCCTCCTCGGCGCCCAGCACCTCCCGCGCCGCGCCGACCTTCATGCGCCGGCGCCGCGTGCGGCGCGGCAGCAACCCGCCGAGGAGATCCTTGAACTGCATCCCCATCTCCTCCACGCCCTGCGGTGTGAAGAGCGAGATGCTGGGTCCGGCTCCGCCGCCCTCTTCGAGCTCGAGATCCACATCGCGCTCGTCGAGCAGTCCCTGCCGCAGCATGCGGCGCAGCTTCTCGCGCGTGGTGGGCTGCAGCCCGGCAGCCGCCGCATCGCGCTCTGCGGGAGGCCCCGCGCCGACCTCGAGCGCGGCGGCGCCCGCGGGCGCCGATCCGTGCGCCCCTCGGGCGCCCGGCGCAGCGGGCGCCGGCAGCAACGCGTCGAGCAGGCGCTCTTCGGCCCGCTCCTCCGCCTTGGTTCGGACCGCGCGCTTCTCCTCCTCGAGCACGAGCGCGATGCCGAGCTCGGTCAGATCGCGAATGATGGACTCGACGTCGCGACCCACATAACCGACCTCGGTGAACTTCGAGGCCTCCACCTTGAGGAAGGGCGCCTGCGCCATCTTCGCCAGGCGACGCGCCACCTCGGTCTTCCCGACTCCGGTCGGACCGATCATGATGATGTTCTTCGGCGCGATCTCCTCGCGGAGCTCTTCCGGAACCTGCTGGCGGCGCCAGCGATTGCGCAGCGCGATGGCGACGGCGCGCTTCGCGTCCGCCTGGCCGACGATGTAGCGATCGAGCTCGGAGACGACCTCGCGCGGTGTGAAGGCTCTGAGCTCTTGCAGGGAGTTCACGGGATTTCGACCACCGTCATGCGATCATTGGTGTAGATGCAGATCTCGGAGGTGATGCGCAGTGCCTCCTGCGCGATCTCGGAAGCGGACAGATTCGTATGCCGGATCAGCGCGCGCGCTGCCGCCACCGCGTAGCCCCCACCCGATCCGATCGCGGCGACTCCGTCGTCGGGCTCGATGACGTCGCCGTTGCCGGAGACGACCAGCACGTGCTCCCGATCTCCGACCAGGAGCATCGCGTCCAGGCGACGCAGCGCCCGATCCATGCGCCAATCGCGCGCGAGCTCCACGGATGCGCGGCGCACGTTGCCCGGATGGGCCTCGAGCTTCGTCTCGAGGCGCTCGGTGAGCGCCATGGCATCCGCCGCCCCACCGGCGAAGCCGATCAGCGCGTCGCCCTTGGCGGAGCGCCGCACCTTCTGGGCGCTCTGCTTCATCATCGTCTCTCCAACGGTGACCTGCCCGTCCGAGACCATCGCGATCGCGCCATCCCGGATCACGGCGAGAACGGTCGTGGCGCGCACCGCAGGCGAGTGCCTCATTTCTCTCCCCTCTCGCGAACGCGC
>JAOUNA010000190.1 GCA_029881215.1 Myxococcales bacterium
GCGGGTCCGCGCGCGGGGGCCCCGCGCGTGCGCTTCCTCCTCGATTGCCTGGACCGCCTGCGTCGCGACCTGGAGAAGCGGGGCGTGCCGCTGCTCGTGCGCGAAGGCCGACCCGAGCAGGTGCTGCCGGTGCTCCTGCACGATACCGGCGCGCGGCTCCTCTCGTTCAACGAGGACACGACGCCGTTCGCCCGCCGTCGGGACCGCGCGGTGCGGCAGGCCGTCGAGCGCAGCGGCGGCGAGGTCCTGGTGCGGCTCGATCACGTCGTGTTCCGCTCGAGCGAGGTGCGCACCGCGAGCGGCGGAGCCTACGCGGTCTACACGCCGTACCGGAAGACCTGGGGGAAGCGCTGGCGGGAGGATCCTCGGCACCCCGTACGGCTCGGGCGACTGCCGCCGCCGATCCCGGGCTTCTCGGCCGATCGGATCCGCGAGCCGCACGAGCTCGGCATCGAGAGCGAAGCGTGCGAGATCCCCACCGGCGGGGAGCAGGCAGCCAGGCGGCGCCTCGACAGCTTTCTGGAGGGCGCCGCTGCGCGCTATCGCGAAGATCGCGACCGACCCGACCGCGATGGAACCTCGCGACTCTCGCCCTACCTCCGCTTCGGCGGCATCTCCGTGCGCCAGTGCATCGCGCGCGCGGAGGAGGCGGCCCGCGCCGAGCCCGCGTTGCGGCGCGGTGTCGCGAAGTGGCTGGACGAGCTGGTGTGGCGCGAGTTCTACGCCGCCATCCTGGAGGAGCATCCGCGTGTGCTGCGCGAGAGCACCCGACGGGAGTACGACGCCATCGTCTGGAACGACGACCCGAAGGCGTTCGAGGCCTGGTGCGCGGGTCGCACGGGATACCCGATCGTCGACGCCGGCATGCGCCAGCTGCGCGCGAAGGGCTGGATGCACAACCGGGTGCGCATGATCGTGGCGAGCTTCTTCACCAAAGATCTGCTGATCGACTGGCGCGCGGGCGAGCGCTTCTTCTTCGAGCGCCTGGTCGACGGCGACCCCGCCTCCAACAACGGCGGCTGGCAGTGGGCCGCCTCCACGGGCACCGACGCCCAGCCGTACTTCCGGATCTTCAATCCGGTTGCGCAGGGCCGGCGCTGGGATCCGGAGGGCCGATACGTGCGCCGCTGGATTCCCGAGCTGCGCGACGTGCCGGATGCGCACGTGCACGCGCCGTGGGAGTGCGGGCTGCCACCCGGCTACCCGCCGCCCATCGTCGATCACGCCGAGCGGCGCGAGCTCGCTCTCGAGCGCTTCCGAAGCGCACGCGAGCGCGCGGCGCGGAGGTAGCTGGAAGCGACCCTGCTCGCGATCGCGGCAAGCCAGATGGACGCGGCGTTTGCTGTCGCTCCGGCGCAGCGGCAGCGCGCGCTCCAAGGGCGAGCACGAGCTTTCCGAACATTCGGATGGACGACACGGTGGGTTGCTCCGCCACTGCCGAGGCGAATCTGGCGTCCCGCTCTCGAGCGACAACGCGCCGCGGCTCAGCGCGAGGAGCACGCTGGCGACGAATCCCACCAAGGCGCGGCTGCCCACCGAGGAAGAAGCAGGGCGCTGTCGATGCTGGGGAATTCGCCGCCAGCGTGGGAGGCGATCCGGCGCTCGTCGAGATCGTGCCGCGAACGCATCGTCTACCCCCTCGCGCGGTCACCTCTCCGGAGGCGCTGGGCCCGAAGCTGCAGCGCAGGCACCGCCACGCTTGCTCGTATCAGAACCGCGCCGGGTGATGCTCAACCACTCCTCAACCATTTCATGACCATTTCATGACCACACCGCTGCGCGCCCGCGTGCAGTGGCGAGATGCCCCATTCGCGTGAGGGGTGAGCGTGCCGCGATCGGCGTCTAGCCCGGTAGCGGCGCACCCCGGGCAAGAATGCGCCGCCCCGCCCTGCGCGCGGCGCCGCGCCGGGGCGGGCGCGCGGCGATCAACACCAGCGGCACGTCGCTGTCGCGCGCGACGGACATGACCAGATCGCCGAGCGAGAAGCCCTGCGTGCGATCGCGCCGGATGCCCATCACCACGAGGTCGCTCTCCCCGGCTTGACGCAGGATCGCCTCGCGCGGGTCGACGGCATCTTCGACGAGCAGCGCGTGGGCGCCCGGAGCCTCGTCCTGGGCGAGCACGCGCAGCTCGTGTTCGGCGCGCCGGCGCAGCTGTGGCGAGGATCCGGGCGCTACGGTGCGCAGGAACGTCACGTGACAGCTCTCCAATCGCGACAGGCTGGCGAGTAGCCGGGCGCGCAGCTGGCTGTGCGCGCGGCGCCCGCCGATCGGCACCAGCACGCGGCGCACGCTCGCGATCCGCCAGCGGTGCTGCGCGCGCACGATCACGACGTCGGCTCCGAGGCGCGAGATCAGGCCCTCGAGCCGAGCCTCGACGCGCAGCTCGTCGAGGCGCGGCGCTCCGAGCACGACGGTCTCGCAGCGGTGGAGCGCCGCGACGCGCGGGATCTCCTGCCAGGCGTCCGGCGCGATGGTGAAGAGCGTCTCGGGGGCCATGCCGCGCTCGAAGCTGCGCTGCAGCGACTCGCCGAGGATCGCGCGCGCATCGCGCAGGGCGGGATGCTCCTCGTCGGTCAGCTCAGCCGGGGGCTGCACCACCGACAGCAGCAGGATCCGGCCCACGCCGGGCGTGCGAACCGTCGAAGCGACGCCCACCAGCCCGGCGGCGCTCGCGGGGTTGGCGATGGGAACCAGCACGAGCGGTGAGCGCCCGCGCAGGCGCGCGAGATTCGGATCGATCGCCTCCGCGCTGGCATCCGCCAGGCGTGCACCGGGGGCCAGCAGCGTCAGGTAGAGAGCCGCGCCCAGGACGAGCCAGATCGCCACGATGCTTCCGGCCTCGCGCACCGCGAAGGCCTGGAAGACGGCGAGACCGAGACACAGCAGCGCGCCCGCGGAGGGGCCCCACGGAATCCGGCGGTCGCCAGAGCGGCGACGCGCCAGGATCGCGGCCCAGTGCACCGTGGCGAAGGACACCAGGAAGATCAGGCTCGAGGCCGCGCCGGCGGCGCCGACGTCGCCAACCACCAGCACGACGCCGCCGAGCATCGCCGCGGTCACCACCACGGCCACCGCTGGCGTTCCGCTCTTGGCGCGCATGCGACCCAGGGGCCGCGGGAGCGTTCGGTCGCGCGCCATCGCGAACGCAACACGCGACGCCCCGAGCACGTTCGCCTGCAGCGCCGACAGCATCGAGAGAAGGCCGGCGCCGATCACCAGCCAATAGCCCGTCGGGCCGAGGAAGCGCTCGACCGCCTCGGCCACGAGCCCCTCGGGATTGACGGCGGCCGCGTGCTGGAGGGGGTCGTCGGCGGGAGCCCCGACCGTCGCGATCAGGAAGAGCAAGGGGAGGTAGATCAGGAGCGCGATGCCGAGCGAGAGATACATCGAGCGCGGCAGGTTCCGCTCGGGATCCTTCACCTCCCCGGCGACGGCCGCGATCAGGTCGAAACCCTGGAGCGCGATGAAGGTGTATCCCATCGCCCGCACCAGGCCCCCGGCCCCGCCGTACAGAAACGGGTCGAGTCGCGCGAGCAGGTCCGACGCCGGCGCAGCCAGCCACGCCGCGGTGCCCCCACCGACCAGCACCACGAACACCACGACCTTGCCGATCGTCGCGGCGTTGCCCCCGCCCGACGCATGGCGCACGAGCGCCGCGGTGTACAGGGCCGCAGCCGCCAGCGCGATGCCGAGACGCGGAGCGCCCCCCCGCAGCCACACGGGAGCCTCACCGCCCACCGCCAGGATCCGGCCGAGCCCCTCCACGACGAAGGCGGCGAAGCCCAGCGCGTAGAGGACGCCCGCCACGATGGAGGCGAACCAGACGACCCAGCCGACGACGAAGGCAACCTCGATCGACAGCACCCGCTTCGCGTAGGTGTAGGTGCCACCCGACTGCGGGAAGCGCACCGCGAGCTCGGCGAAGCTGGCCGCCGTCAGAAAGGCAATGCCGCCGTTCAACGCGAACGCGAGCATCGCGCTCGGCCCCGTGGCGGCGAAGGCGACACCCGCCAACGCGAGGATGCCGCCGCCGACGATCGCGCCAACGCCGACCGCCGTCGCACCGAACACGCCGAGATGTCGTTCCCCCGGCGGGTTCACTCGCCTGTCGATCCGCTGGCCACCTTCGGCCGCTCGACCTCGCTCGCGTCCTCGTCCGTGCCGAGCGCTGCTTCGGGCGCCTCCTCGGGCTTCTCCTCCGGCTCGTCGCGCTCGATCTCGACCTCGCTCACGCCGATCACGAAGGCCACGTTGCCGACCTCCTCGTAGCCGCTGAACGCGTCCGCTCCGAGGCGACGCACGGCTTCGCGCCGCATGCCGACCATGGTGAGGTCGGCATCGCGCGACCACTCGCTGATGATCTGGCGACGGTCGGTGCCGTTCTCGGGAACGATCACCTCCACGTTCTGCTGCGAGACGGGAAGGCGACCGGATCGCACCAGCTCTCGCAGCTCTTCCTCGCGGCTCTTGCGCTCCTCGGCAGTCACCACGTCGAACATCTTGAGCTCGGCTCGGCTCCACTCCGGGTGATTCGCCAGCACGTAGGCCAGCAGGATCATCAGGTTGGCGCAGCCATAGTCGCCGCCCTGGAGCCAGAGATGAATCGTGCTGCGCGAGGCGAATCCGCGCGCTGACAGACCGAGCACCACCACGTCGAATCCAGTCACGGCCGCGAGCTGCACGTGCTCGACGGCGAACACGAGCTCGTCCGGCTCCGACTTCTCGTATTCGAAGACGACGAGGTTGTTCTCCATGCCGCTGCTGCTCGGCAGCTGGATCAGCTGTGTGAAGGCGGAGGTGTACGAAGGGCTGACCATCGTGTCGATGATCACGTTGCTGTCGGCCACGTCCACGAGACACAGGGCGCGCCGTAGCGCCTCTTGCGCCTCCTGGTGGGTCTGCCGCGAGAGGAAGCCCGAAACGAAGTGGATGTAGGTCGCGAAGCCGTGGCGGTGCGCAATCCAGCGCAGGAAATCGAGGGCGCCGCGGCGGCGGAACGTCGCGTCGGAGAGGCACACGGCGGAGGGCCGCCAGGCACCCTCCCGCCCGACGCGGATCGAGCGCTTTGCGCGCAGGTGGATCCAGCGGCTGAGCTGGAAGAGCGTTCCGCGCAGCAGCTCGGCGGGCTCGACGCGATCGCGCTGGTTCGAGCGGACGAACCAATAGAGCGCGAGGAGCGCGGCCAGTGACAGAACCGCGTAGAAGGTGCTGATCTGGAACATGAAGACAATCGCCGAGAGAGCGCCGAAGAACGACACGTACCAGCGCGAGCGAAACGCGGGCCGATAGGTCGGATCGCCGGCGAAGCGCTCGAGCAGCGACACGCTGCAGATTGCGCCGTAGGTTACGAGGAAGAACATCGTGATCACCTGGGCGACCGAGTCGACGTCACCTGCCGCGACGAACACCAACGCGATCAGGCTCGTGAGCAGCACGGCATTCTGCGGCTCCTTGTCCCCGGCGCGCACCTTGCGGAGCCAATTCGAAAAGCGACCCTGCGGGAGCACGTTGTCGGCGGCGATCGCCTGGAGCGTGCG
>JAOUNA010000191.1 GCA_029881215.1 Myxococcales bacterium
GCCCGCAGCGTTCACGAAGGTCGCGTACGTGTTGCTCTGCAGGTACGGGTAGTAGGTGGGCAGGAAGCCGGTGGTGGTGATGCCGAAGGCCGACTGCGGCATGATGATCTTGCCGCCCACGCCCGTGGCGGTCGTGCTGATCATCGAGGGCCCGCCCGCCCGCGGTCCGACCGCCGGCGCACCGGCTTCCATGACGGACTCCGGGCAATAGCGATAGCTCTTCGGATGGGTCGGGGTCGCCTTGTACGGCGTGGCGTACTGGCAGTCCTGCCCGAGCGGCGCTCCGGTGAATTCCGCGGCGGTGTAGGGCGGAGCGGTTCCACTCGTGACGTCGTTGCCCCAGGCGTGCATGATGAAGGACGCGCTGAACATTGCCGGACCGGCCTGGGCGCTCAGCGCGAAGCCGAACGCGAGGGCGCCGATCGCCAGGAACCGAGAGGTGCGATCTAACATGGCTTGGGTCTCCCTGCTGCGGGGCCATCCTCGTCGGTGGCCCAGGTGATTCTGACGAAGCATCCCGGGCGACTCCGCGCACCTCTTTGCGCCCCCCAAGCTCGGGCCGCGTGCGTCGCTGTTCTCAAGAGTCGGATCGAGGTGAGCTGAGCTTGATAAAAATGTGGGGAAAATCACATAATTCTCAGATTTTTATTACCCGAGGGGATCAATTCTGTCTAGAAGCACTCTCCGGCCGCTTAGAGGAGCTGTTCCCCCCAAGGGGAGAATGCCCGTCGGGCAGCACAGCGCGCTTGTGACGCCGCTGCGCGACCCGTACGCTGCCCCGACATTCGGGCGCCGATGCGCCCGCTCGGGGAGAGGCGTTGACAGAGACCGCAGCGCTCAGGGTCGACGGCCGGCGCCTGTGGCGGCGACTCATGGAGATGGCGGCGATCGGCACGACGCCGGCGGGCGGCTGCAACCGACAGGCGCTGACCGATCTCGATGCCGAGAGCCGACGCCTGTTCGTGCGCTGGTGTTCCGAGCTCGACTGTGCGGTGCGCGTCGATGCGATCGGCAACCTCTTCGCGCGTCGCGCTGGCCGGGACGCTGCGTTGCCTCCGGTGCTGGCGGGGAGTCATCTCGACACCCAGCCCACGGGCGGCAAGTTCGACGGCGTTTACGGCGTTCTCGCAGCGCTCGAAGTGGTCGAAACGCTCCGCGATCACGACGTGGTGACCCGCGCGCCGCTCGAGATCGCAGTCTGGACCAACGAGGAAGGGGCACGCTTCTCGCCGGCCATGCTGGGCTCGGGCGTGTGGGCGGGCGTCTTCGAGCTCGAGGCGGCGCTCGCCATTGCGGATGCGCGCGGCTGCACGGTCGGGGGCGAGCTCGAGCGGATCGGCTTCCGCGGCACGTCGCCGGCGCGCGCGACCCCCGTGCGGGCGGCGTTCGAGGTGCACATCGAACAGGGACCGGTGCTGGAGCGCGAGGGCGTGCAGATCGGGGTGCTCACCGGCGTCCAGGGCATGCGCTGGTACGACCTGATCCTCGAGGGCCGTGCGTGTCACGCAGGGCCGACCCCGATGGATGCCCGGCGCGATCCCGTTGCGTGTCTGCCCGCGATTCTCGGGGGTCTCTACGCGCTGGCGCGCAAACACGGGCCCTGGGGACGCGTCACCTTCGGGCAGATCCGCGCGGAGCCCGGCGTGCGCAACACGGTGCCGGAGAGAGTGAGCGTCAGCGTCGATCTGCGCCACCCGGATCAGGCCGTGCTGGACGCGATGGACGCGTCCCTCCGCTCCATCGTGACCGGCGCGTGCGCTGCCGAGGGTGTACGCGGCAGCGTGCGCGACGAGTGGAGCTCGCCCGCCGTGGCATTTGCGCCCGAGTGCGTCGCGTGCGTGCGCGAGGCGGCGCAGGTCCTCGGGTACTCCCACATGGAGATGGTCAGCGGGGCGGGGCATGACTCGGTCTACGTGGCGCGCGTCGCGCCGGCGGGCATGATCTTCATCCCCTGCGAGAACGGCCTCAGCCACAACGAGGCAGAGAACGCCAAGCCCGAGGACCTGGAGGCTGGCGCCAACGTGCTCCTGCACGCCGTGTTGGGGCGGGCGGAGGTCTAGCAAGCGTGCGGCCCGAACGACGCCGCCAGGCGGGTTCGATCGCCCCCGCGCCGCCGGGGGTGCAACTCGCCCGGGTGTCGACCCACGCGCTCCCCTCGAGGTAAGGCGCCGCGCGGGTTGGTCGATAAGGACTCCTAACCAGGAGGGAGTGGTGGCCACTCTGCTCGTCATCGACGATTCCGATACCGCTCGATCCGAGGTACGCAGCGCACTGAAGGGCACGCACATCTTCAACAAGGTCCTGGAGGCCGCAGACGGCTTTGAGGGGCTCAAGCTCCTGATGGCCCATCCCGTGGACGTGGTGCTCTGCGACCTCGAGCTGCCCAAGCTGGACGGCGACAAGCTGCTGCGCGTGAAGGATTCCAGCCCCGGTGGCTCGAACATCCCCTTCGTCTACATCACCGGATCCACCGACCTCGATCGCAAGGCCCGTCTGATTCTGGACGGGGCATCGGACGCGATCACGAAGCCATTTCACCCGCCCGATCTCATCGCGCGACTCCAGCTGCACCTGAAGGTAAAGCGCCTCCAGGACGAGCTTCGGACCAAGAACGAGGCGCTCGAGCGGCTCTCCACCGTCGATGTTCTCACCGGACTGCGCACACGGCGCTTCGTCGACGAGGTGTTCAACGTCGAGTTCCTCCGCTCCCAGCGCTACCGCACGCCACTCGCGGTGATCATGGCGGATCTCGACTACTTCAAGCGTGTGAACGATGACTATGGTCACCAGGCTGGCGACGCGGTGCTGCGCGGTGTCGGCGAGATGATGCGCTACATGGTGCGCCGCACGGACGTCGCGGGGCGCTACGGCGGTGAAGAGCTGATCGTGATCCAACCGCAAAACACGCTCGAGGGGGCGGCCGTCCTGGCGAACCGGCTGCGCGAGGCGGTGGAGGTGGCGCGCTTCCAGGCGGTCGACGGGAGATCGTTGCAGGTCACCATGAGTCTCGGCGTGGCCGAGTATCACAAGAGCTTCAGCTCTCCGGACGATCTGCTGGCCGCAGCCGATCGCGCCCTGTACGAAGCGAAAGCGCAGGGGCGCAATCGCGTCGTGGTCGACGAGACCGACTAGCCTCCCGAGCGGGGCGGCGCCGCGCGGCGGCGGCGCCAGGCGGCGAGTCGCTCGGCAAGCGGCGCTTCCGCACCTTCGTGCGTGGGCTCGTAGAAGTGCGCATCGCCCAGCGCTTCCGGCAGATTGCGGGCGGCGACGAAGCGATCCGGCGCATCGTGGGGATACGCGTAGTCGGCTCCGTAGCCCATCTCTTTCATCAGCCCGGTCGGCGCATTGCGCAGGTGCAGCGGCACCGGCAGCGAGCCGCGCGATTCGGCGGCCTCCCAGGCGCGATTGATCCCCACGTACGAGGCGTTGCTCTTGGGTGCGCAGGCGAGGAATGTCACGGCTTGCGCCAGCGGGATGCGGCCTTCGGGCATTCCGATCCGCTCCACCGCGAGGTAGGCGGAGGTCGCCACGCCGAGCGCCAGGGGCTCGGCATTGCCGACGTCCTCCGAGGCGAAGATCACCAGGCGTCGCGCCACGAAGCGCGGATCCTCCCCCGCCGCGAGCATCCGGGCGGTGTAGTAGAGCGCGGCGTCCGGGTCACTGGCGCGCAGGCTCTTGATCAGCGCCGCGATCACGTTGTAGTGCTCTTCGCGATCGCGGTCGTGCAACAGCACGCGCCGACCCGCGGCCTCGCGCACACTCTCCACCCCGAGCGGCGCACCCGCCGGCGCCGACAACCGGTGAATGGCGGCCGCGGTCTCGAGCAAGCCGAGCGCGCGGCGCGCATCCGCATCCGCGGCGTCCACCAGGGCGCGGAGAGCCTGCTCCGAGAGCTGGAGGCCCGTGGCTCCGAGGCCGCGCTCGGGATCCGCGGCGGCACGCCGCAGCAGCGTGGTGAGCGCCGACTCCGAGAGGCGCTCCAGCCGGAAGACCCGGCAGCGCGAGAGCAGCGGCGCGATCACCTCGAAGGACGGATTCTCGGTGGTGGCACCGATCAGGACGACGGTGCCCGCCTCCACGTGCGGCAGCAGCGCGTCCTGCTGGGCGCGGTTCAGTCGGTGCACCTCGTCCAGGAAGAGCACGCAGCGCCGCCCCGCTGCGCGCTCCCGCCGCCCGCGCTCGACGGAGCCGCGGATCTCCTTGACGCCGGCCATGACCGCTGAGAGCGATTCGAAGCGCGCGCGCGGATCCGCCCCGATGACGCGCGCCAGCGTGGTCTTCCCGCAGCCCGGCGGCCCCCACAAGATCATGGACGGCGGCTCTCCGGCATCGAGCAGCGCCCGCAGCGCTGCCCCGGGCGCCAGCAGGGCGTCCTGGCCGACGATCTCGTCGAGCGTGCGGGGGCGCATGCGGTCGGCGAGCGGTGCATCCGGCCCCGCCCTGGTCCCGGGCGGGCGCGAGAACAGCTCCAGGGATTCTTCGGGGGGCATGCGCGGAGCGTAGCAACGTGAGATCATCGCCGGGGATGGTGGTACGCACCGTCGGTATCTGCCTCAAGCCAGAGCAGCCCCAGCTCGTCGATCTGGTGCGCGGGCTCGAGCGTTGGCTCACGGAACGCGGCATCCGGGTGATGCTGGATCCGCAGGCCGCCGGCGTTACGGGAGCCGCCGAGGTGCCGCGCAGCGATCTCGCGGCCAAGGTGGATCTGGTCATCGTGCTGGGCGGCGACGGAACGCTGCTGGCGGTGGCGCGCGCGATCGGCGATCGGCCGGTGCCGGTGCTGGGCGTGAACCTCGGCACGCTCGGATTCCTGGCGGAGATCGCGAGCGACGAGATGTACGACGCGCTCGAGCGGGTGCTCGCCGGGGGTTTCCGGATCGAGTCGCGCATGCGTCTCGATGTGAGCGTGCAGCGCGGCGCTCGCGAGTGCGGCCGCTATCGCGCGCTGAACGACGCCGTGCTGGCCCGGAATGCCGTATCGCGCATGATCGATCTCGAGACGTTCGCGAACGGGGTCGAGGTCACGACGTATCACGCCGACGGCGTGATCGCGGCGACGCCGACGGGCTCGACCGCGTATTCCCTGTCTGCGGGCGGGCCGCTCCTGCTGCCGGAGAGTGAGGCCATCGTGCTCACACCCATCTCGCCGCACACGCTGACCCAGCGCCCACTGGTGCTGCCCGCGACATGCGCCGTGGAGATCTGCGTGCGGGACACGCGCGGCGGAGAGGTGCGGCTGACGGTGGACGGCCAGGTGGGTTGCGAGCTCGGCGAGGGAGACTGCGTGCGCGTCCATCGCTCCGCGCATCCGATTCTCCTGCTCGTGTCTCCCGAGCGCAACAGCTTCGAAGCGATGCGAACCAAGCTGCGCTGGGGGGCGCGGTGATCGAAGTTCTGCGCATTGCGGACCTCGCCATCGTGGAGCGCGCGGAGGTCGAATTCGGCCGCGGGCTCAACGTGCTGACCGGAGAGACGGGGGCCGGGAAATCCATCGTGCTCGGTGCGCTGGGGCTGCTCGC
>JAOUNA010000192.1 GCA_029881215.1 Myxococcales bacterium
CGACGAGGCGGCGGTGTTGCGCTTGCGCGCCGAGCAGCTCGCCGCGCAGGATCAGTGTGAGGAGGCACTCGTGCGCCTGCGGCGCGCCCGCGAGCTCGCGCCCGAGGACGCGCGTTCGGCGCTCGTCACGGGTCGCTGCGCACTGCGGCTCAACCGTTATGAGGCGGCGCTCGGATCGCTGGAAGAGGCGCGCCGCCTCGATCCCGGCGTGCAGGGCGTCGCCATCGATCTGGCCATGGCGCACTTCCACCGCGCCGACTATGTCTCCGCAGAGCGCGAGCTCGCGAATGCCGAGCGCGCGATGCCGGACGATCCGCGCGTCGCGCTGTACCGCGGCTTGCTGCTGCTGCAACGCGCGCAGGATGTCGAGGGCGCCCGCGCACTCGAGCGCGCGGGGCGGCTCGACCAGGACATCGATCCGCTGGCGTCGTACTACGCGGGACTCGCCTGGGAGCGCGCACGGGATCGCGCGCGCGCGGAAGAGGCGCTGCGCCGCGTGCAGAGCGCGGCCCCCGGCAGCGACTGGGCGCAGCAGGCTTCGCTCGCGCTGGATCGACTCGGCGAGCCGTACCGGCGCCATTGGTGGGCGGACGCCACGCTCGGCATGGTCTACGACTCGAACGTCGTGCTGCGCGGCTCCGGGGTGGTGCTGCCCGCGGAGATCTCGAACCAGGAAGACGGCGTGGGCGTGTGGTCGCTCGAGAGCGGCTACGAGCTGCTGCGCAACCCGGACTGGTCCGCCGGTGCGATCGCCGGATACGACGGCAGCGCACACTTCGATCTGAACCAGTTCAATCTGCAGTACCCCACGCTCGCCGGCTGGATCGACCGCCGCATCGACGACGCGAGTTTCGTGCGCCTGCAGCCCTTCTTCGGCTACGCATGGTACGACGCGGAACCCTACCTGGGGGCGGTGGGTGGCAACCTCGCCTACTACCGCCGCTACGCGGCGTCGTCCGGGCGCGCCTTCGCGGAGATCGTCTACGACGATTACCTGTTCACGATCGCCGATGATCCGGTCGTGCTGGGGCTCGCGGACCTGAGCGTCGAGCCCCAGAAGTCGGCGCTGCTCGCCGGAAACGAGCGGCTCAAGAGCGCGCGCGATCGCGATGGCGTCGAGGTTGCAGCCGGCTACGAGCAGGTGCTCGCGGTGCGCGAGGGCACCAGCGTGCGCGCCGGTGTCGGCTACCGCCACTACGACGCGGCGGGGACGGAGTACACCCACGACCACTTTGGCCTGTGGCTGGGTGCGCGCCAGCGCCTGCCCTGGCGCTTCGATCTCGACGTGGTTGGCAGCTACGCCTATGAGCCGTACCGATACCCGTCCACGTATGTGAATCCGCTCGCGAAGGCGCTCAATCCGGCGTGGCTCGACACGGGTCCGCGCCGGCGCGACAACGTGTGGCGGGTGAAGGTGCTGCTCGAGCGGCCCATCAACGACTGGCTCAAGGCCTCGGCCCGCTGGCAATACGACAACAACGACTCGAACACGAGCGTCTTCAAGTACGACCGCCACATCGCGGGCGGATTCCTGACGGTCTCTTTCGGCGGCTGAAGACGCGGAGGCACCCCCCATGAAGACACGACGAGCGGGAAACCAGAATCGAATCGGGTTGGGTGCGGCGTTGCTCGGGGCAGCGCTGCTGATTCCCGTCGGCATGCAGGCGGCCGATCCCAGCGAGGCAGGCCGCGTGACCGCCGTGGAGGGCACGGCCACCGCGCAACAGCCCGCCGCGCAGCCGCGCGCGCTGCGCTGCGGAGACCCGATCTACGCGGGCGATCGCCTGGTCACGGAGAAGGGCGCGCGCCTGGGGATGCTGGTGGGCGACGTGCTGACCCACCTGTCCGAGAGCTCGCAGCTCGCGCTGAACATCACGAACGACGCCACGCCCGATGCGCGGCTCGAGCAGGGTGGGGTGCGGCTGATCGATCCCCGCGACAGCGGCGCGCTCGGCTACCTGGCCGCGCTCGACGCGCGCGCCGAGATCCTGGGCAACGACGTCGAAGCCTACGTGTTCGCCGAGAAGGTCGGATCCTACGCGATGCTCTGCGAGTGGGATACCCCGCTGCGCGTGACGCGCGGCGCCCAGCAGGAGCTGGCGGCGCCGGGCAACTGCGTGATCGCGAAGAAGACCGAGCCCCTCTACGTGGCGCGCGCCCACGACCAGCGCATTCCGGCGCTCGCCGAGCAGCTCTGCGCGATCGACCCCGGCGCGCTGGCGGCGCTGGCGGGCGATCCCGCCCGGCACCTCTCTCCCGCCGCGGTCGCCGCGGCGGGTCCGCTCGCCGGCGGCGGCAGCGCCGGCCTGGGCGATCGGGGACCCGCGTCGCTGGACGTGCTGGCGCCGAGCCCGTGCGATACACCCGGCTCCGGCTGCGCGACCGGCATTCCCCTGTCCGCCGCCGGACCGCCTCCCGCCCCGTTCTAGGCCGGTGCGCGCGGAAGCTCGGGTCGGAGGGGCCCGAGCTGCGCGCCGTGCGCCCCGCGCAGGGGAGCGCTCGGATTCGTCCGATCTCGATCGAATCGAATCCATTCATAGCTTTGGATTTTGAACGCAACGGATCGGGCGCGTGTGCGCTGAGCGCGCCGATCGCGACATGCATCAGCGGATCGGGGGCGGGGCGATCTCGTCGAGGCGCGCGACGATCTCGGCGGGCAGCTGCAGACCCGAGGCCTTGGTGTTCTCTTCGAGCTGCGCCAGCGTCGACACGCCGACCAGGGCGCTCGATACCCCCGGCTCGCGCAGGCACCAGGCGATCGCCAGCTGCGCCGGGGAGATGCCCAGCGCATCGGCCAGCGGCGCCAGACGCGCCACGCGATCGAGCACCTCGGGCGCGAGGAAGGCGTCCATGAAGGTGTTGCGCGCCGCATCGCTGGCGCGCGAGCCGGGCGGACGGCGCCCGCCGGCGTACTTTCCGCTCAAGGTTCCCTGCGCCAGCGGGCTGAAGACGATCTGGCCCAGGCCCTCGCGCGCGCACACCGGGAGCACCTCGACCTCGATGGCGCGGCGCAGCAGCGAGTACTGGGGCTGATTCGAGATGGGGCGGTAGGCGTTGCGCCGCTCGGCGCTGCCGCAGGCGTCCAGGATCTGCGCTGCGCTCCACTCCGAGACGCCCCAATAGAGCACCTTGCCCTGGCGGATCAGATCCTCGAAGGCGCCGACCGTCTCGTCGATGGGCGTTTCCGGATCGGGTCGATGACACTGCAACAGGTCGATGTAATCCGTGCCGAGGCGCCGCAGGGAGCGCTCGGCGCTCTCGAAGATGTGCTTGCGCGAGAGACCCCGGTCGTTCGGATGCTCCGACGCGGGGAAGAAGCACTTCGTCGCGATCACCACGTAGGGTCGCGGGATGCCTCGCAGCGCGGCGCCGAGCGCCGTCTCCGCGGCGCCGCCGGCATACACATCGGCGGTGTCGAAGAGGTTGATGCCGAGATCGTAGGCCTTGTGCACGACCTCGCGCGTGGCTTCGCCGTCCAGGTACGATCCGAACGTGAGCCAGGACCCGAGGGATACCTCGCTCACGCGCAGGCCGCTGCGGCCGAGATTGCGGTACTCCATGGCGCGCCATGGTAACCCACGGGGCGACGCTGCCGCGGGCGCGCGGCGTCGATACACTCGCCGCCGGAGGAATCGCCGTGCTGAGCCTCGCCGCAGCGACGCCGCCGTCGTGGACCGCGCGCGCACTCGCCGATCTCGACGCGGTGATGATCGATCACGCGCACTGCGAGAAGAAGGCCGCCGGCACGGCGGTCAACCTGATCTTCCGCTACCCCCAGCACGCGTTCCTGCAGCGACCGCTCTCCGCGCTGGCGCGCGAGGAGCTTTCGCACTTCGAGCAGGTGCTCGGCCACCTCGAAGCGCGCGGCATCGCGCTGTGCGCGCAGCGGCCCGCGCCCTACGCCGGTCGACTGCGCAAGGAGATCCGCACGCACGAGCCCGCCCGTCTGGTGGACACGCTGCTCTGCTGCGCGCTGATCGAGGCCCGCAGCTGCGAACGCCTCAAGCTGCTCGGCGAGGCGCTCGAAGAGCCGGCGCTGCGCCGCTTCTACACGGGACTCGTCGCCTCGGAGGCGCGCCATCACGGCATCTACCTGGAGCTCGCCGAGCAGCTGGCGCCGGGGGAGGTGCGCCCGCGCCTGCGGGCGCTCGCCGCTCACGAGGCGCGCGTGCTGCTGGAAGCGCCGCCTCTGGCGCGCCTGCACGCGTGACGCAGGATCGGGCGTTGACCCGCCTTCCGCCCGCGGCGCAGCGCGCGCCATTGACGGCCTTCGGGGCAGCGCGGTACAACCCCATCTCTACATAAGCGGTGGAAGGTGACCCTCATCGGCCGGATCGCGGCGGGTGAGGGCGGCTTCCGCGCTCCGGTCCAGAACGGCCGGCACCGCAGGGCGCGGTGCGGGTCGAGCCAGTTGCGATCCAGGGAACCGACCCGACCGGGTGCGGAGGCTGCGGGAAGCCGGTGCGAGTCCGGCGCGAGCCCGTCGCTGTAACCGGGGACGATCGTCGAAGAATGCCACTGGCCCTCGCGGGCTGGGAAGGCTCGGCGGTCGGCGGATCCGGGAGCCAGAAGACCGGCCTTCCAGCAGCGCTGTCCTTCTCCGGTGACGGGAAGGAGACGCGGCGAGCCCCGAAGCGGACGCCACGTCTGCTCGCGGGATATGCTCCCACTTCCACGGATCCGAAAAGGCCCCTCCACCGCCGGTGATGTCGTGCGCGCGATCGCGTCGCGCGAGCGGAGGTCCGTTGGAGGGACGCGTGGCATGGGGGCCGGGACGGCGGGGGCGGCGCGCCTGGGCGCTGCTCGCGGCGAGCGTCGCCTTGCTGGTGGCGCGGGCCATCCGCGCCCAGAGCGAGGCGGAGGATCGGCCGCCGGCTCCCGAGGTCGAGGTGTTTCGCGTGCAGGCGGTGCGCAGCGGCGAGCTGCCGGATGCGCCGTCGTCGTTCTCGTCGGACATCGACGTGGCGGACTTCGCCGGCGAGAGCAAGAGCGTCGCAGATCTCCTCGATCAGGCGGTGGGCGTCCAGGTGCGGCGCTTCGGCGGCGCGGGCCAGCAGAGCGAGGTCTCGATTCGCGGTTCGAACGGCCGCCAGGTCGTGATCCTGCTCGACGGGGTGCGCATCAACTCGGCGCAGTCGGGCTCGGTGGACCTGTCCACCATTCCCCGCGACCTGATCGAGCGCATCGAGGTGGTGCGCGGCGGCGGCTCGGTGCAGTCGGGCGGCGCCGCCATCGGCGGCGTGGTCAACATCGTGACCAAGCAGGCGCGCGCGCAGCCCCACACCTCGCTTGCCCTGGCGCGCGGATCCTTCGAGACCTGGCAGCTCTCCGCTTCGCAGACGGGTCGGCTGCAGCGATTCGACCTGGCGCTCGGCTACGACTTCTTCCGGACGCAGGGCGACTGGACCTACGAGCCGTTCGACGTGGTGATCGACGGCGTGCCGGCCCCGCCGGATGACACGCGCGAGATCGAGCGCGTCAACAATCGCAACGAGAGCCACGCC
>JAOUNA010000034.1 GCA_029881215.1 Myxococcales bacterium
CGCCGGATACACCTCGGGCTGGCTCTCGGGGACCTTCAACGCGAACATCGTCGCCCACGAGATCGCGTGCAGCGCCGCGGGGTGCGAGACGTGTCGCTTCGTCGCCCGGGAGGCGGAGGCGTGGCTGGGACTTCCGGAGCCCGAGGTCCACGCGCTGCTGGATGCGCTGCCCTTCGATGCGTTTCGCGCCGCGGTGCGCGAGCGCGAGGCCCACGAGCGCGTGCTGCAGGCGCTGGAGGCGTTGGGCGAAGGCGCCTCGACGGGAGGATTCGACCGGGATGCCGCCGCAATCCATGTCTGGGGGCCGGTCATGGTGCTGCCGTACGCGGGGCCCGAGGACACCCTGCGCGCGCTGGATCTCATCGGCAACGACCCCCAGGTTCGGGATGTCTCCGTGATCGTGCTGGATCTCGCGGGGGCGATCGTCGACGAGGCATTCGGCGCGCTCGCGCTCGAGCAGATCGTCCACACCGCCGAGACCTGGGGCGCGGAGCTGATCTTCGCCGAGCCGTCGTCGCTCTCGGAAGCTGTGATCGCCGAGCTGGAGCATCCGCCCCTGCTCGTCTTGAAGGATCTCGAGCACGCCATCGCGACCGCCTTCCAGATCGCCCAATCCCAGCGCCGACTGGCCTGACCGCACGCCGCACCTCGTGCCAGAGTTGCCGAAATTCTGCGCGCGGATTGCGCGCTGATGAGCCTCCCCGTGCGTCAAGTCGCGCAACGGATCGCCCGAAAGCCAAAGCCGATGGTTGCGATTCCCGAGACGGGAAGTCTGGGAGAAACGCCGCTGCCGCGGCTCCTCCTCGACCTCTACCGCGCGCGTTTCGACGGATCGGTGCGCCTGCACCGAGGCCGGCTGGAGAAGACCTTTCTCTTCCAGGAGGGCATCCCCATCTTTGCGGAATCGAACCTGGCCAGCGAAACCCTGGGCGTCCAGTTGATGGACGCGGGGCGCATCACGCGCGAGGACTACACGCGCGTGTCGGCCCACGTCCAGGAGAAGAAATGCAAGGAGGGCACGGCCCTGCTGCAGCTGGGCATCCTCGAGCCGAAGGCCCTGTTCACGGCGCTCAAGGAGCAGGTGCGCGCGCGCGTCGTGGATTGCTTCGGATGGCCCGACGGCGAGTTCGCCCTCGCGCCTTCCGACACGCCCTCCGCGAACGCCCAGCCCTTCCGCGCCGACGTCTACGCGCTGGTTCAGGAAGGACTCGAGAGCCACTGGAGTGCGGATCGCATCCTCGCCGACCTCGCGCCCAAGCTCGATCAGTCGGTGCGGCGCACGCGCCGCTTGTCCCGCGTGCAGGAGCGACTGCGCTGGGATGCGGATGTCGAGGCCTTCATCGACGCACTGAACGGCACGCAGACCCTCTGGCGTTCCCTGCAGCACGCGCGCTCGCTGCGCGCACTGGCCGCGGCCTGGCTGCTCGATGCGATCGGAGCGATCGAATACCGCGCGGGCAGCGAGGTGCCCGATGCCGACGACACACTCGACATCGAAGTGGTGCTGCGCGACATGGCGGCACCCGCCGCCGAGGCGCGCGAAGTCGAGGCTGCGCAGGTGCCGGACGCGATCGACGAGTCGCTGCTGCGAGAGATCCACGAGAAGTACGCGAAGCTCGGCGAGCTCGATTACTACGCGATCCTGGGCGTCGCACGGGATGCCGACTCGATTGCGATCAAGCGCGCCTATCTCGATGCGGCCAAGCGCTATCACCCCGATGCGCTGGTGCGCGCCGGGGTCGACAGCGAGACGCGCGAGCGCGCCGGCAAGGTCTTCGGCGCCATCGGCAAGGCGCATGCGGTGCTCGTGAAGCCGGCGCGTCGGCGCGATTACGACGCCAGCCTCGATTCCGACGCGCCCAGCATCGACGTCGAGCGACTGGCGGCGGCCGAGCGCAACTTCCGCAAGGCAGAAGTGCTCATGCGCGTCGGAAATTTTCGCGGCGCCCTCGAGTTCCTCGAGTCGGCCGTGTCGCTGTGGCCCGAAGAAGCCGCCTACCAGGCGGCTCTCGGCTGGACGCTCTACAAGAAGACACCCTCGGAGCCCGAGCGCGCGCGCGAGCACCTCCAGCGCGCCTACGAGATCGACCCGCGCAGCGCCACGGCGGCCTTCCACCTCTCCGTCGTGCTGAAGGCGCTCGGCGACGGCGTCGCCTCGGCGGCGCTTCTGCAGCGGGCCCGCCAGCTCGATCCCGACGTGGCTTGAGCAGAAGCGCCCCGCACCTCAGGGCGCGCTCGGACCTGCCCGCAGCGCCGCGATGGACGCGGTCGGGACGAGGATCATGCGCTGGGGATCACGCAGCACCTCGTGCACCCGCGGCACGAAGAAGCCGTAATCCACGTCGCTGGCGCCGCGCCAGGCGATCAGCGCGCTGCGGTCTCCCACGCGCACGAGCGGACCGCTCAGGCGGATGCGGCGCGCGATGGCCTCGAGTCGATCGAGCGGCGCGGTGTGCTCGGCGGAGAGCTCGATTCGAGCCACCACGCTGCCCGACGGCACGCGGTACAGCGCCGCCAGCGCGGCGTCCGCGAACGGCGCGCCAGAAAGCAGGCGCCGCGCCGTGAAGCGCACCTCGTCCACGCTGCGCAGCATGACGGTCGCGCCGCGCCGGGCGTGGCCCTGGAAGCCCAGCGCGTGACCCATCTCGTGGAGCGCGCTGCCGAGCAGCTCTGCATCGCTGAGGATGATCTCGCGGCCGCGCCAGTCGCGATTCGCACGCCGCAGTGCGACACGCGCCGCCACCAGTTGCGCGGCGAGCTGCGTCTCGTCGCCCTGCGCCTCCAGATGCACGGCACACTCCGCCGCGGTCGCCGCGGTGCGTTCCGGGTCGGGCGTCTCGAAGCGCATCTCGATGTCCGCCTCGCCCGCCCCCTCCACGCGCTCGAACGCGACCCCCGGCAGGGCCTCCCGCCACGCGCGCAGGCTGTGCCCGAGCAGGCGGCGCTCGCGCGGCGAGGCATCCGGCGGAAGCGAGACGCGCAGCGGACGCGCGCGCTCCCAACGGCACAAGAACAGCGTCAGCTCGCCCCCGCGCGGCAGCAGATACGGCGTCGCGTCGCCGAGGGGGTGTGCGCCCGCAGCCGCGAGCGCGGGATGGCGGGCCTCGAGCGCGGCCAGATCCCACGCCCCGCCGCCGCAGCCGAGCCAGGCGGCCGCCACGCTGCACAAGATGCGAGCGCAACGCGCGCGCACTAGCGGCGTCCATCCCAGACGAAGAAGACGACCGCGCCCAGCGCCACGATCCCCCCCGCCGCACCGAAGGCGGCGCCGAATCCCGCCGCCGTGATGAGCACGCCGATGCTCGGACCGCCCAGCACCGAGCCGAGGTCGAACAGCGCCGTGAAGATCCCCATCGCCGAGCCGCGATCCGCGGTGCGCGCGCGCGTGACCAGAATGCCGAAGAGCACGGGGAACGCGAATCCATGTCCGAGGCCGAAGAGCATGCCGGCGGCGATGACGGCGCGATCGCTGTCCGCCGAGGCCAGCAGACAGAAGGCCGCCACGACGGCGCCCAGGGCGGGAAGCAGCACGCGCTTCGGCCCGACGCGATCCGGGAGCCAGCCGAGCGTGAGGCGCAGCGCGATCGCCACACCCGCGTAGGCGCTGAAGAAGCCGCCGACGCTGGCAAGGCCGGTCTCGTCGACGTAACGCTTGAGGAATGTGAAGACGGAGGCCAGCGCCAGGGCGAAGGTGGCCGTCACCCACCAGATGGGCAGCAGATCCCGCTGGACGAGCGCCGCCCAGAAGCCCCGCGAAGGCTCCTCCTCGCTGCCGCTCCGCGCCACGTCGCGCAGCGGGAGCGAGAGCAGCAGCGAGAGCACGGCGAGACCCGCCGCCACCAGGAACAGCGCCTGGTACTCCGCGTGCCGCAGGATCAGATCGCCGAGCACGCCCCCGAGCGCGATGGGAAGCATCCCGGAGACGCCGAACAGCGCGAGTCCTTCCGTGCGGCGCGCCGCGGGGACGCAATCGGCCGCGAAGGTGAAGAGCGCCGTGAACAGCATCGCTTCCGAGAGCCCGTGCAAGATGCGGATCGCGTAGAGCCCCGGCCCCACGCGATCGATGCTGAGGTAGAGCGCGATCGCCAACACGTTGAGCGCGTTGCCGGCGAGAATGACACCGCGGCGCCCGCGCGTGTCCATGGCGCGCCCGATGGGCGGCCGCGCGAGGATGGCGACCGCGCCGGTGAGCCCGAACAGAAAGCCGATCTCCACATCGCTGGCTCCGAGCGCGTTGAGAAAGCCCGGGAAGTGCAGGAATACATTGAAGGAGGTGCCCTGGAACAGATTGGCCAATGCACACAGCAGGAACGGGCGCGTGAGCAGCGGCGCGCGAGTCATTTCGGATCGCCTTCCCCAGCGCGCAGCGCGCGCCCTGCGGCGGCAAGACCCGAAACACCGGCGCTGTCGTATAGTGGGCCGCGAAGCCGCAGAATCTCCCCGGACCGGGATGCCGCGCGCGCGCCGCGCAAGCAGAGGACGGGCCTCGCCTCGCCGCCATGACGGAAGCTGTTCACGATCGCCCCACCCCCTCCAACCGCGCCCGCTCGACGCGGCGGCGACTCGCCACGGCGCTGGCCCTGGCCGTCGCCTACATGATCGCGGAAGTCGTCGGCGGTTTCCTCACCGGCTCCCTGGCGCTGCTCGCGGACGCGGGACACATGCTCTCGGACGCAGCCGCGCTGGTCCTGGCGCTGTTCGCTTCCTGGGTTGCGGGGCGACCCGCGGACAGCCGCTGGACCTATGGCCACGCCCGCGCGGAGATTCTCGCGGCACTCGCCCAGGGCCTCGCGCTGGTCGGCGTGGCGCTCATCATCGCGACCGAGGCGCTGGATCGACTGGGCGACCCGCGCGAGGTGCTGGGCGCCGGCATGTTCGCGATCGCAAGCGGAGGCCTTGCGGTGAATCTCGTCGCCCTGTTCATCCTGAACGCAGGGCGCGAGGAGAGCCTCAACGTGCGCGGGGCCTGGCTGCACGTGCTGGGCGACGCGCTGGGCAGCGTGGGCGCCATGATCGCGGGCGCGCTCATCTGGGCCTTCGCCTGGACCTGGGTCGACCCGGTGGCGTCCCTCGCGATCTGCGCCCTCGTGCTGGTCTCGGCCTGGCACCTGATCCGGGAGGCCGTGGACGTGCTGATGGAGGCGGCGCCCCGCGGCCTCGACATCGAAGAGATCACGCGCAGCCTGTGCGCCCTCGACGGCGTGCGCAGCGTGCACGATCTGCACGTCTGGAGCGTGGGCTACAAACAGATCGCGCTCTCCTGCCACCTGGTGGTGCCGCGGGATGGCGGCTGCACACCGCTGCTGTCCACCGTCTACGCGCTGCTGGGCCAGCGCTACCGCATCGATCACGCGACGATCCAGATCGAGCCCGAAGACTTCGCGGAGCAGACGCCGCGGACGGTGTGCGGGTGCGCGTCCTAGCGCGCGCGCCCGGGCTGCGCGACCGGATCACAGAGAGGAGAATCCCGTGCCGCTCTACGCAATCATCGGACGCGACGGACCGCGCGGGGCGGAGCTGCGCGCGCAGCACCGCCCGGCCCACCTGAAGAAGCTCGAGCCCCTCGATGCCCAGGGTCGCATCCGCTTCGCGGGTCCGCTGCTCGACGCCGTGGGCCAGCCCGTGGGCAGCGTGATCGTCTTCGAGGCGGAGAGCCTCGCCGCGGCGCGCGCACTGGCCGCCTCGGATCCCTACATCGCCGAAGGCGTCTTCGAGCACCACGAAGTTTTCGAGACGCGCGCCGTATTTCCGACGTGATGCAGCGCGTGCTCGAGCCGGAGGCGATGGACACCGCCGAGGAGGCAGACGCCTACGCCGCGATGGATCACCGCGAGGCGAACGAAGCCTTCGTGGCGCGCCTCTTCGCGCTCGGCGCCTCCGGCCGCATGCTGGACATCGGAACGGGCCCCGGGCAGATCCCGCTGCTCGTCTGTGCGCGCGATCCGGCCGCGCGGGTGCTCGGCATCGATCTCTCCGAGAACATGCTGCGCCACGCGCGCTGCGCGCTCGCCGCCAGTCCATTCGCGGCGCGCATCGAGTACCGGCGCGGCGACGCCAAAGCGCTCGCCCTGCCAGAGGCGAGCTTCGACACCGTCTACAGCAACACGATCCTCCACCACATCCCCGAGCCGACCCCCTTTCTGCGCGAGGCCCGCCGGGTTCTGCGCTCCGGCGGGGTGCTGCTGATCCGCGACCTGTTCCGCCCGGCGACGCGCGAAGCCGCGGAAGCGCTCGTCGAGCGCCACGCGGGCGACGCGACCGACGCACAGCGCGCGCTGTTTCGCGACAGCCTGTGCGCCGCGCTGACCCCGGAGGAGCTGCGCGCGACCGCCGACGCTGCCGGCCTCGGCGACGCGGAGCTCAGCGTCGATACCGATCGGCACATGTCGCTGCAGCTGCGCGCTGCACCCGGCGGCGCCTAGGGGGCCGCCGGCAGCGCGTCGGCCCCAGCGCGCGCGCGCAGCGTCTCGAGATGGCGATCGGCACGCGTCACGTAGCGTCGCAAGCCGCTCGCTTCGGCCATGACCCGCACGCGCTGCCACGCCGCGATGGCCTCCGCGTCGTGCATCCCGCTGCTCTCGTAGGCGATGGCGAGATTGTTGTGGGCCGAGATGTAGCCGGGATTGCGGCGGATCGATTCGCGATAGGCATCGATCGCGGGATCCCAGCGCGCCAGCTCCCGGTAGCGATTGCCGAGATTGTAGTAGGCGACCGAGAGATCTTCGCGAGCCAGCGGAAGGTGCACCAGCCCGGCGCAGCCGAGTGCGAACAGTGCGGTGCCCGCTGCGCGGCGCCAGCGGCGCGCGCGCAGCGCATCGGCAAAGCCTGCGAGCGCCGCCGCTGCGAAGATGAGCAGCACGGGCACGGCCGGCATCCGGTAGCGGGAGAGCACGAAGAAGGCCAGCAAGGTGACCCAGGTCGTGCCGAGCATCGCGTAGAGCGGCACCAGGCGGCGCCAGGCCCGCGCGCTGCGCAGCAGGCCCGCAAAGGCCAGCGGCGCCATCCAGCCGAATGAGAGCAAGGGCAAGTGCAGCACGCCGGAGAAATCGCGGGTCAGTGTATAGGAGCGGATGTTCCAGGGCTCGAAGCCATTGACGCTGAGCGCGAGCTTGCGCAGCTCGAGCCGGATCCAGCGCATGGGGTTGGCGCGAATGAATGCGCGCACCTGCCCGCTCCAGAACGCGGAGACCTCGGAGGGCGCCATCTCGCGGCCGCTGGCGCGCTCCGCCAGCGCCTCGAATTGTGCGCGCTGCTCCCAGGGATCGTCGGCGGACGCCCGCGGGAAGATGCGCGGCACCCGGAACATGCCGTCGGAATCCGGATTGTTGCCGATGAAGAGATTGAGGCCGCCCGCGTGGGTGATGAGCACCCAATCATCGCCGACGATCCGGTTGCGCACTGTCACGGGCAACACCATCAGCGCAGCCCCGCCCAGGAAGGCGGCCACGTGCAGCGCGCGGCGCAGCCGGGGCGCCTGGCCGCGCAGCGCGATGGGAATCCACGCGGCAATGAATACGACGAAGAGCAGCACGTTGGGTCGCGCCAGCGAGGAGAGGCCCGAGAGCGCGCCCGCCACCAGCCAGGACATCGCGTGCGGGCGCTCGAGGGCGTACACGACGGCCAGCAGAACCGCCAGCGTCAGCGGCAGCTGGAGATTGACCACCACCAGCGTGCCCTCGTAGAAGATCGCCATGCCGTAGAGCGCCAGGCCGAGACTCGCCAGCAGCGCCACGCGCGCGTCGAACAGGCGGCGCGCCAGCGCCCACACGAGCACGCACGAGAGCGCGCCGAGCAGGCACTGCACCGCCTTTGCCGCCGCGAGGCTCGCGCCAAAGAGTGCGTAGATGCCCGCCAGGAAATACGGATACAGGGGTCCGTTCAAGAAGACCCCTTCACCCAGCCAGTCCCCCGCGACGATGGCGCGCGCCCATTCGTGATACATGCGCTCGTCCACGGACGGCAGCTCGAAGAATGGGTCGTGAACGCGAAGCTGCTGCCAGTGCGCCAGACGCAGGCCGAGCGCGACTGCGACCACGAGCGCCAGGCCCAGCCACTCGGCGCGGGTCGGCGCGCGCGTGGCAACCCCCGGCGGCACCGGCGGCGTCCGCCTGCCCCGCTCTTCCGGCATCGCGTGCCCGGTCCCCACGGGCGGCACGATAGCAGCGCGGGCTGTGACAGAGCGGCAAATAGCTGCGCAAGCGACCGTTGCGACGGCGTCTGAGGGCCCGGGGCGCCGCGGCGCCGGAAACCCGGGGGCTGCCTCCACGTCTCCCTCAGGGTGAACCTTGTGACGGTCGATACGCAGAGTCGGATTTGCCGCCCGCGGGCAGACCCGAGGAGCCCCATGTTCATTCCGTTGCGACCCGAGACACTCGAAGCGCAGGGCAAGCCGCTGGCAACCTACGCGCTGATCGCGGTCTGGTTCGTCGTCCATCTGTTGCGCGCGATCGGCGTGCCCACACTGGACTGGGATGCGTGGGGTCTCGTGCCGGGCGATCTGGCGCCGGAAGCCCTGCCCACGCACATCTTCCTGCACGCGAGCTGGGCCCACCTCATCGGGGCCTCGCTGCTCCTGCTACTGGTCGGTCCGGCGCTGGAGAGCCGCTGGGGTCGCGGCTTCTACGTCGCATTCGTGTTGCTCGCGGCCGTCGCCGCCAATGGCATCTACGCCCTCGTTGCGCCCGGTCTGATGCGACCCCTCGTGGGTGCAGCGGGCGGACTCACCGCGCTGCTCGCGGCGTGCGTGTTGGTGTACTGGCGGCCCGGCCTGCATTTCACCCCGCTCGTCAAGATCAACGGCCTGCCCGCTTCTCTGCACCTGCCGGCCTATGTGCTGCCGGCGGCGTGGCTCGTGTGCGAGATCATCGCGTCCACCGGCGATCACCCCGTCGGCATGACGCGCGGAACGGCGTACTGGGGTCAGCTCGCGGGCGTCGCGATCGGCGTCGCCAGCGCGTGGGCCCTGCGTCACTGGCATCTCGAAACTGGCCTGCCCGGCGCCTGTCTGGACAACGAGAGGCCCGCCTCGAGCACGCTCGTCAAGGCGCTGGCCGCGATCAGCGCGGGGCGGCACGAGCTCGCCTTCGAGCTGCTCGAGCAATCGGCGCGCGCGCACCCCGACGACGCGGACACGATCACGAACCTCTGGGAGACGGCCTGCGCCTGCAACAAGGTGGGGCGCGCCGCGCCGCTCGTGCTGCTCTTCGTGCAGCAGCAGATCACCGACGGCGACGAGGCGCTCGCCCTGGGCCTGTGGTGCGAGCTCGTCAACAAGGCGCCGAAGCTCCAGGCCCATCCGCGGGCGCTGGTGGAGCTCGCCAGCGGACTCGCGCGTGACGGTCGCAAGCGCGAGGCCGCCTGGACGCTGCGCTGCGCCGCCCAGCAGCGCACGTTGCTGCCCGGCGCGGCCATGCGCATCGCGAGCCTCGCCAAGGGCCTGCACCCGTCCACGGGCATCGCCGCCGCGCGCCGTGCACTCGAGACGCCCGGCCTCGATCAATCCAAGCGCAGCCAGATCGAACAGCTGATCCGGGAACTCGAGGAGGAGCGGCGCAGCGCGGGCGAGATCAACCTCGACGCAACGCGCGACCGCGCCATCGACATCGAGCTCGACGAGAGCTTCGCCGCCGCCGCCGCAGCACGCGAAAGCCATGCGCGAGGCGGATGCCAACGCCACGAGCGGCTTCGAGCTCAGCGCCGACGGATCCCTGGTAGAAGGTGACACGGGTGTCGATCTGGCCGGCGAGATTCCGCTCGCGGCGCCCGAGCGGGCGGGTCCGACGCCGGACCTGGACGGCGTCGCCCTCGGCGCCGCCGCGCACGGCGGGCGCTTCCACGAGGTCAAGCTGATCGAGGTGGTGCCCATCGCGCTGAACGACGATCGCATCGAGCTCGAGCAGCTCGGCGGCAAGCGCGGCCTGGTGCGCTTCCAGCAGATCCAGGCGCTCGGCGTGGGTGCCGTGCACGGCCTCTCCGCGAAGCCCGTAATTCTGATCGACCTGGTCGCCAACTGGAACGACGCGGGCGACGGGCCGCTGCGCGTGATGCGCGTGCGCAGCGACCGGTTCGACGTGCGCCGCATCATGCCCGAGGCGAGCGGGCCGATGGAAGCCATCCGCGCCATGCTCGCCGCGCTGCTCGAACGCAGCGGCGCCGTGCCCCTGCCCGACCGCGACGCCGCGCGCGGAAACCCGGTCCGCATCTTCGCCGATCTGGCCACGTATCAGCGCGAGGTCCTGCAGATCGAGGGCTGAGCGCTGCGCCCGCGCAGCGGCGGCCGCACACCCGGCGCGCGGCGACGCGAACGAAGTCGCGTACAGCGTCGGCCCCAGCGCGACCAATACCGCGCCATCGCGGCCGGTCCACCAGACGGAGAGACCCGCGTGCCGCGCGCGGGCCAACGTCTGCGCGTGCGGCGTGCCGAAGCGGCTCCAGCAGGGAGCCGACACAATCGCGAGCGGCGCGCCCACAGCGTCCAGAAATGCCGCGCTCGACGAGGTGTTGCTGCCGTGATGAGGCAGCACGAGCACGTCGGCGCGCAGCTCGGCGCCGGACGCTGCGAGCGCCCGCTCGGCGTGGGCCTCGAGATCCCCCACGAGCAGCACGCGCCGCTGATTCACCTCGACGCGCAGGGCGAGCGAGCGATCGTTGCGCGCAGCGCTGCCGTTCGTGCGCGGCGGCCAGAGGGGCACCACGCGCAGGTCCCCGGCCGTGAGCGGCGCATCCCCGAGGCCGCGCTCGCGCACCGGCACGCCCGCCCGAGTCGCGGCGGCGCGCAGCGCGGCGAAGTCCGGGGCGGCGCGCCCTCCCGGCGGCAGCCAGACCTCGCCCACCGGCAGCGCGTCGAGCACCGCGGGCAAGCCTCCGCGGTGGTCGAGATCTGCGTGGCTCGCCACCAGCAGATCGAGGCGGCGCACGCCGAGCGCACCCAGCGCGGGCACCACGCTGCGGCGCCCGAGGTCCGCGCCTCCCGGCAGCGCGGTGCCAGCATCCATCAGCAGGCTGCCGCGCAGCCCCTGCACGATCAGCGCGTCGCCCTGTCCGACATCGAGCGCCACGAGTCGCGGCGCGGGCGGCAGGATGGGCGCCGCGGGCGCCAGCGCGAGGCCCCCGCTCACGGCCAGCGCACACGCGACACACACACGCGTGCGGCGAGCGCGCACGGCAAGCAGCGCGCCGAGCCCCCCCGCGAGCAGCCACGGCCACGCCGGTCGGCCGCCGACGCTGCCGGCCGGGGCCCAGGCCGCGGCCCAGGCGACCGCCTCGAGCGTGACGCGCGCGAGGCGTTCGGCGCCGAGCAACGCGAGCGCGGCGAGGGGAAGCTCGGCAAACGCGGCGCACGCGCAGGCGCACAGCGCCGCGGGCAGCAGCGCGAAGGCGGTCCAGGGAACCGCAAGAAGGTTCGCGAACAGCGCCAGCGGCGCCGCGCCGCCCCAATGCCAGACCGCCAGCGGCGTCGTCGCGGCGATGGCCAGCGCGGAGGTGCGGACTCCGTGCGTCCAGGGCGCGACCGGCGACGCATCGCTATGCGCCGCCCGCGCCAGCGCGGCGGCGGCGACGAAGGAAAGCTGGGCGCCGGGAAGGAACAACGCCTCGGGCTCCAGAGCGAGCACGAAGAGCGCAGCACCGGCCAGCGGGGCCAACCAGGCAGAAGGCCGCGCCGCGCTGCGCGCCAGCACCAGTCCGACCACCAGGCACCAGGCGCGGCGCACGGGCACGCCCCAGCCGGCGAGCAGCGCGTAGCCGAGCGCGCCCGCGAGCGCTGTCGCGGCTGCGAAGCGACGCGTGTCCCAGCGCGCGCACAGCGCGGCGCTGCGCGAGTACAAGCGCGCTGCCGCCCAGTAGAGGCCGCCCGCAACCAGCGCGAGGTGCAGCCCGGAGACGGCGAGTAGATGCGACAAGCCGAGCCGCGCGAATTGCGCGCGGCGCTCCTCGCTCAGGCCGCTGCGATCTCCGAGCGCCAGCGCGCACAGCAGCCCGCCACCCGGGCCGAGGGCGACGAGCTGCCGCGCACGCGCGCGGCGCAAGATGTGAAGCCCGCGCAAGGGCCGCAGCCCCTCGCGTTCCGGCAGGCGCACCACCAGCGCCGGATGCGCGAGACCTGCGAGGGACGTAAACCCAGCGCGCGCGAGCGCGCGCGGCGAGCTGCGCGCACCGGGATTGCGCAGCGCATTCGGGGATCGCAGGCGCACCAGGGCGCGGATGCGGTCTCCGGGCAGTGCCTCCGCGAGGGCCGGGGCGAGCGGCTCCGCTGGCAGCGCGTAGAGCCGCACGCGACCCGCCAGCGCGACGCCGCGCGGCGCGACCTCCACCAGCGCGTGCAGGTCGACGCGCAGCGAGCTCGGCGTGCGCTGCGCGGCGCCGACCGTGCCTTCGAGCGTGACCTCGCGCGGCGCAGCCGCTGCGGCGGACTGCGCCGCCTCGAGACGCACGGCGAGGGCCAGCCCACCCGCCACGAGCGCCAGTCCCAGCGCCGCGAGGCAGCGCGCGCCGGGTGGGCGCACGAGGAGGCCCAAGGTCGCCAGCGGCGCGCCGAGCGCGAAGGCCGTGCGGCTTCCGAGCCAGCCGAGATCGGCGAGCGCGATGCCGAGAATCTGGGCCAGGGCCAGCGCGGCAAGCAGGTGGCGCAGTGCGCGGCGTCCCGGGACCGGGCCCGCTCAGCATAGCCTCTCGAGCGTCGCGCGCGACGCGAGGAGAATGGCTCAGTGCAAGAGCGGCGCGGCGCCGCGCCGCTTGGCGCGCTCGCGAATGCGCAGCAGATAGGCGGACAGGATCCGCAGCCCTTCGTCCAGCTTCTTGAGCTCGACCGCAAAATCCTGCACCAGGCGATAGATCTCCCTGGCTTCGAGGCGCGCGCTGCGGCTCAGGTCATCGCAGTGCACCCCGTAGGCCGCGGCCACACCGTCGAGCAGCGTCGCGTATTGCACGGGCGTGAGATCTCGGGTGAGATCGACGAGTCGCGAGGACACGGGTACCGAGAACTCGGGAGCGATGCCCCGGCTCTCCAGATCCTCGCGAATGCGAGCGCGCGGTGCGCTGCTGCACGCGACGACGCGTGCGAGTCCGGCATCGCGAGTTGACTTGCGCCCCATGGCACCTCCGAGCGCGCCTGCAACGGCGCTCGAACCGAACGGGGAGCAATTTCGATGCCAGTTCGAGTGGATTGGAAGGTATCTATCAAAAATATCCGAAATGAAAGGGAAAAACATATTCGTAGAAATCCCCTTTCTGGATCCGCGCCCGCACTGGGGGAAGCGGGAGGGCATCGATATGGGAAGTGCAGTTCCGCTCCTCAGACCCGCTCGTCCCCCTCCTCGAACGCGGCGTCGAAGAAGCCGCGAATCACGCGCGCGTCGCGGAGCGAGATGCCCGGCACGGCCGCGAGCGCCTCGGCGCTCGCCTCGCGCACCGCGCGCAGCGAGCCCAGGTGCTTGAGCAGCGCGCTGCGCTTGGACGGGCCGATGCCCGGCAGCTCCTCCAGGATCGAGGTGAAATTCGCCTTGGAGCGCAGGCTGCGCTGGAACTCGAGGGCGAAGCGATGGGCTTCGTCGCGCACCCGCTGCAGCAGCAGGAGACCGCGCGAGCGCGGCATCAGCAGCACGGGGTTCTTGCGCTGCGGCAAGAAGATGCGCTCGGCCTTGAGGCCACCGGAACGGCGCACGCGGCCCGGGCGAGGCGACCCGGCCTCGCGACTCCGCTCCGACGCGCGCGTCTCCTCGCCGGCGCCCGCCACGCGCCCGCTCGCCTCGCGCTCCTTGGCCAGACCGACCGCGTCCAGCTCGAGGCCGGCGTCGGCGAGCGCGGCGCTCAAGACCGCGAGCTGCCCCTTGCCGCCGTCCACCATCAGCAGATCCGGCAGCGGGTCGCTCTGCGCGCGCGCCAGGCGCCGCTGCAGCACCTCCCGCAGGCACGCACAGTCGTCGTCGGGGGCCGCCTCGCGGATGCGGTAGCGCCGGTAGTCCTTGCGCGCGGGCTGCCCGTCCTCGAACACCACCCGACTCGCCACCGTGAGCGTGCCGTGCAGCGTGGACACGTCGTAGCCCTCGATGCGCCGCGGCCGCGCGCGCAGCCCCAGGCGCTCGCGCAGCTCCTCGAGCGCCGCATCGACGCTCTCGCGCGCCTCGAGCCGGCGCGCCAGGCCGAGCGCCGCATTCGAGCTGGCCATCGCCACCAGATCGCGCAGCGCTCCGCGCCGCGGCGTGCGCACCGCCACGCGGCGCCGGGTGCGCTCGCGCAGCCACGCCTCGAGCGCCCCGTCGTCGTCGAGCGGCAGCGGAGCCAGCACCTCCCGGGGCATCTCGCCTCCCCTGTCCCCGCCGTAGTACTGGCCCAGGAACGAGGTCAGCAGCTCGCCGTCGTCGAGCGCCACATCCGAGAGCGCGTAGCCCTGGCTGCCGACCACGCGTCCATCGCGCACGAAGAGCGCGTGCACCTCCACCTCGCCGCCGTCGCGCGCCAGTCCGAAGACATCGCGATCCTCGAGGCGCTCCGCCACGATCTGCTGCCGCGCCAGGGTGCGCTCCACCGCGCCGATCTGGTCGCGCAGGTGCGCCGCCGCTTCGAATGCCTGCTGCTCCGCCGCCTGCGCCATGCGCTGCTCGAGCTCCCGCATCAGCTGGTTCGAGCGCCCGCGCAAGAACAGGACCGTGCCGTGGACGAGCCGCGCGTAGTCTTCCGCGCCGATCCGCTCGCAGCAGGGCCCGGGGCAGCGCTTCATCTCGTACTCGATGCAGGGCCGGCCGCGCCGGGCGTAGTCGCGGAACGTCGCGTTGCTGCAGGTGCGCAGCGGAAAGATGCGGTGCAGATTCGAGAGCGCTTCGCGCATCGAGGTGCTCGACGTGTACGGCCCGAAGTAGCTGGCCCCGTCGTCCGCGAAGCGCCGCACCTTCGTGAGCCGCGGCCACGCCTCGCGCGGGTCCAGGCGCAGCGCCAGGTATTGCTTGTCGTCGCGCAAGCGCACGTTGAACGGCGGCTTGTGCCGCTTGATCAGCTCGTTCTCGAGCAGCAGCGCGTCCTTCACGCTCGGCGTCAGCACGACATCCACATCCGCCGCCTGCTCGACGAGGCGCGGGATGCGGGGCCGGCCGTCGCCGCCACCCACGTACTGGCGCACGCGGACGCGCAGATTCTGCGCCTTGCCCACGTACAGAATCCGCCCGCGATCGCTCTTGAAGAGGTAGACGCCGGGTCCCGTCGGCAACGAGGCGGCGCGCTCCGCCAGTCCCATGCTCAGAACATCCGCAGGCGTTCTGCCTCGAGCGCCTGGATGCGGTCGCGCAGCTCGGCGGCGCGCTCGAAGGCGAGCTCGGAGACCGCATCGCCCATCTCGCGCCGCAAGCTCTCGATCAGCTCCGGCAGCTCGTGGCCGGGGATCTCTTCGCGCGCGTCCTTGCCGCGCGCGGGCACCGTGACGTAGTCGTGCTCCCAGATCGAATCGCGGATGCTCGAGATGCGCTTGCGCACGGTGCGCGGCGTGATGCCGTGCTGCTGGTTGTAGCGCTCCTGGAGCTCGCGGCGCCGGTTGGTCTCGGCGAGGGTTGCGCGAATCGAATCGGTCTCGCGGTCGGCGTAGAGCAGCACCGCCCCGTTCACGTTGCGCGCCGCGCGCCCGATCGTCTGGATCAGCGAGCGCGTCGAGCGCAGGAAGCCCTCCTTGTCCGCGTCGAGGATCGCCACGAGCGACACCTCCGGGATGTCGAGACCCTCGCGCAGCAGGTTGATGCCCACCAGCACGTCGAAGACGCCCTCGCGCAGCTCGCGGATGATCTCCATGCGCTCGATGGTCTTGACGTCGCTGTGCAGATAGCGCACGCGCACGCCGAGCTCCGTGTAGTAATCCGTGAGCTCCTCGGCCATGCGCTTGGTGAGCGTCGTGATCAGCACGCGCTCGCCCGCCTCCGCCCGCGCCCGGATCTCGCCCAGCAGATCGTCCACCTGTCCCGCCGCCGCTCGCACCTCCACCTTCGGATCGATCAGTCCGGTCGGCCGGATGATCTGCTCGACCACCACCCCCTGACACTTCTCGAGCTCGTAGTCGGCGGGTGTCGCCGAGACGTACAGGCGCTGCGGCGCGCGCGCCTCCCACTCCTCGAAACGCAGCGGACGATTGTCGAGAGCGGACGGCAGGCGGAAGCCGTATTCGACCAGCGTCTCCTTGCGCGCGCGATCGCCGCGGTACATGCCGCCGATCTGCGGCACGCTGATGTGGCTCTCGTCGAGCACCACCAGCAGGTCGTCCGGGAAGTAGTCGTACAGCGTGTAGGGCGTCTGGCCGGGCTCGCGGCCGTCGAGCCAGCGCGAGTAGTTCTCGACGCCGTGACAGAAGCCCATCTCTTCGAGCATCTCGAGGTCGTAGCGCGTGCGCTGCTCCAGGCGCTGCGCCTCCAGCAGCTTCCCCGCGCCGCTGAAGTGGGCGAGGCGCTCCTGCAGCTCGCCGCGGATGCCCGCGATGGCGCGCTTCAGGATGGCGTCGGTCGCCACGTAGTGGCTGGCCGGATAGATCATGGCGCGCTTGGGACGCCCCACCACCACCCCGCGCAGCGGATCGATCTCCGCGATCGCGTCGATCTCGTCGCCGAAGAACTCCACGCGCAGCGCGCGCTCGGTCTCGTACTGCGGGAAGATCTCCACCACGTCGCCGCGCACCCGGAACGTGCCCCGATGGAAGTCGTGGTCGTTGCGCTCGTAGAGCATGTCCACGAGGCGGCGCAGCAGATCATCGCGGACGCAGCGCGTGCCGGACTCCAGATAGGCGTGCATCTGGCCGTAGGTCTCCGGCGCACCGAGTCCGTAGATCGAGGAGACGCTCGCCACCACGAGCACGTCGCGCCGGGTGAGCAACGAGTGGGTGGTGGAGTGGCGCAGCTTGTCGATCTCGTCGTTGATCGACGAATCCTTCTCGATGTAGGTATCCGTCGATGGAATGTACGCCTCGGGCTGATAGTAGTCGTAGTAGGAGACGAAGTACTCCACCGCGTTGTCCGGGAACAGCTGGCGAAATTCCTCGTAGAGCTGCGCCGCCAGGGTCTTGTTGGGCGCCATCACCAGCGTCGGGCGGTTGATCTGCTCGACCACACACGCCACCGTGAAGGATTTGCCGCTGCCCGTGACCCCGAGCAGCGTCTGGTGCGCGGCATCCGCACCGATGCCTTCGACGAGCTGCGCGATGGCGCGGGGCTGGTCGCCCGTGGGCTCGTACTCGGACACCAGCCGGAAGCGCTCCGCAGGCGGGGCGCTCGCGCGCAGCGTGCGCGGCTCGGAGGTCTCGCGCGGCTTGCCGCTGGCGCCGTCTCGGGGCGGCCGAGGCTTGCGTTTGCGCGCACCCTTGGCGGCGCTCACGCGGCCTCCAGCAGCACCACCGCCAGCGCCGCGATCCCCTCACCCCGACCGATGGCGCCGAGGTGGTCCGTGCTCGTCACCTTCACGTTCACCCGCCCGCTGTCCACGCCGAGCAGGTCCGCCAGCGCGCCGCGCAGGGTGTCGAGGTGGGGCGCGAGGCGCGGCTCCTGGGCGACGACGGTCGCATCCACGTTTCCCAGCGCGTAACCGCGCGCGCGCACCTGCGCCATCACCCGCGCCACGATCTCCCCGCTCGCGATTCCCGCGAGCGCCGGATCGGAGGACGGGAAGTGCCGCCCCAGATCCCCCTCGCCGAGCGCTCCGAGCAGCGCGCTCGCGATGGCGTGCAGCAGCACGTCGCCATCCGAGTGTCCCTCGAGTCCGCGCGGATGGGGAATCTCCACGCCGCCGAGCCGCAGCGGGCGCCCCGCGACGAGGCGATGCGCGTCGATGCCCTGTCCGATCCTCATGACGACGACGCCAGCGCGCGCTCGATCTGCGCGAGGTCCTCCGGCCCCGTGAGCTTGAGGTTGCCCGGATCTCCGGCCACCACGTGAACGGGCACGCCGAGCGCCTCGACGAGCTGCGCGCAGTCCGTGCCGCGCCGGCGCTCCGCGGCGGCCTTGGCCAGGGCCTCGCGCAGCAGCTCCACGCGAAACACCTGCGGCGTCTGGGCTGCCCAGCACTCCTCGCGCGGCGGCGTCTCCACCACGAATCCCGCGCGCACGCGCTTGACCGTGTCGCGCAGCGGTACGGCGAGGATGGCGGCGCCGTGACTGCGCGCCGCGGCGATCACGCGCTCCACGTCCTGGGCGCGAACCAGCGGTCGCGCGGCGTCGTGCACCGCGACGAGTCCGACATCCTCGGCGAGCACCGCGAGGCCTGCAGCCACCGAATCCTGTCGCTCCTCGCCCCCCGCGACCGGCGGCCCCAGCTTGCCGTGGCAGCGAAACGCCTGCGCCATCCCCGCGAAGCGCTCGAGCGCATCCGCCGGCACCACGGGGACGACCCAATCGATCGCCTGGGTCGCGGCGAGCGCCTCGAGCGCGTGGGCAAACAGCGGCCGGCCCGCCACGGGGACGAAAGCCTTGGGAACGGCGTGGCCGAGACGCTCTCCGCGCCCGGCGCCGAGAACGAGAGCGGCGACGCGCATGCCGCGAAGGATAGCCGAGCACCGCAGCGCCGGCGTGGCGCGCGGCATGGACCGGGCGATCGCTGGTACAGTCCCTGTCTCTGCGTACCGGATGGAGGACACGATGATGCTCGAACGAATCCTCGCGCTGGCGCTTGCTCTCGCGTGGATCCCGCTGGCGAGTGGCGCCGCGCCAGACGCGGCCGCACAGGCGGGGGGCGACCTCGGCAGCGGGCCGCTGCTGCACGGCAAGCTCGCGCTCTCGCTCGCGGACGCGATCTCGATGGGTCTCGAGAACAATCTCGACGTGCAGGTACAGCGCTACGCCCCGCTCATCGCGGGCTTCGACGAGAAGATCGCCTGGGGCTCCTTCGATCCGCAGCTCTTCGCCGAGCTCGCGTACGTGAGCACGAAGTCGCCCACCTCGAGCGGCTTCGAAGACGAGAGCGTCATCGTCTCTCGCGAGACGGCCGGCTTCGGGGGCTTCCGCGGCATGTTTCCGCTGCTCGGCACCGAGTACGCGGCCGAGTTCGACGGCGGCCGCTATCTGACCGATTCCACCTGGGAATCGCTGTCGCCGAAGCTCCGTTCGAGCTGGTCCCTGCGCCTGACCCAGCCCCTGCTCAAGGATCTCATCTGGAACGATCCCTGGACCCAGGTGAAGACGACGCGCGTCCTGCACGAGGCTTCTCTCGAGGAATTCCGACGCGCCGTGATGGACACGGTACGCGACATCGAGTCCGCGTACTGGACGCTGATCGCGCAGGAAGAGCGCTATCGCGTGGCGCGCAAGAGCGTGGAGACGGCGCGCGCGCTGCTCGACCAGACGCGGACGCAGCACGAGGTCGGCGTCGTCTCCAAGGTCGAGGTCACCGAGGCGGAGGCCGGCCTGGCGCGCCGGGAATTCGACCGGATCGTCGCCGAGAACCAGTACCGCAACCAGCTCGACGTCCTGATCGACCTGGTCCTGGGACCGCACCTGCGCGCCGCTTCGACCCTCGAGATCGAGCCCACGGATCGGCCCGATGACTACGTGCAATACGAAGTGGATCTCGAATCGGCCGTGGCGCTTGCCTTCGACAACCGGCCCGAGCTGGCCGCCGCGCGCGACGAGGTGGAGCGCCAGACGATCCAGCTGAAGTTCGCCTCGAACCAGCGCCTGCCCGAGCTCGACAGCGTGCTCTCCTTCGGTCGCATGGGTCTCGCGGGCTCGCAGCGCAACGGCTACGACCCCTGCAACACCTTCAATCCGCCTCCGGGCTGTCCCGGACCGGTCGATGTCTCCCAGGGCGACTTCGGCAACACCTTCGATGACTACAAAGATGCGCCCGCGTTCACCGCGGGCATGCGCTTCGGCATCCCCATCCCGAACACCGCGGCGCGCAAGCGGCACTCCCGCACGCAGATGGAGCTGCGCCGGGCCGAGTCGCAGCTGCGCCGGCAGGAGCAGCGCGTGATCCTCGAGGTGCGCGAGGCGGCGCGCAACCTCGAGGCGTCGCAGGAGGGCATCGAGTCGGCATCGCGCGCGCTCACCAGCGCCGAAGAGCAGCTGCGCGCCGAGCGCATCCGGCTCGAGTACGGCGAGTCGACGCCTTTCGACGTATTGCAGCGCGAGGAACAGCTGGTGCAGGCGGAGACCGGCCTGATCGATGCCTATCGCGCCTACCGGGTTTCCGCAAGCCAGCTCGATCGCTTCCAGGGCACGATCCTTCGCAATCGCAACATCAAGATCGATCAAGTCAGTGCGCTGCGGTAAGCTCCCGCCGCCCGCACGCACAACAGGAGAGGAAACGAGTGAGCTTGTTCGGCAAGCAGAAGGATGAGCGGGAGGGCGCGTCGGGCGCTCCCCCCGCAGCGCCGACGGAGCAGCCGCCGCGCGCCGCATGGGAACCGCAGCGACCGGTCCACAGCGACCGCGTCCACGCCAAGGGGGGAGAGCACGTGGCAACCATCGGAAAGTCGATTGCGATCAAGGGCGATCTGACCGGCAAGGAAGATCTGGTCATCGAAGGGACGGTGGAAGGCCGGGTGGATCTGCCGGACGCGCAGCTCACGGTGGGCGCCAACGGCACCATCCAGGCCGAGATCCACGCCAAGTCCGTGGTGGTGATCGGCAAGGTCACGGGCAACGTCCACGGCAGTGAGCGCATCGAGATCCAGTCCACCGGGGTGGTCAAGGGCGACGTGGTCGCCCCGCGACTCGTGGTGGCGGAGGGCGCCGTGC
>JAOUNA010000193.1 GCA_029881215.1 Myxococcales bacterium
GCACCGGGATGCACGCGCAGGTCGAGGTCGGCGGCGCGGGCGCCGACGGCCTCGTCCGTGGCGAGAGCGAAGGGCGCCGTGCCCAGCATCACCGGACTGATGCCCAGCAGCAGGTGGTGCATGATCGGATTGCCGACGAAGGTCAGCTCGAGGATGTCCTGCTCGGAGATTTCCGCCTCGGCGACGAGATTCTCGATGAGCTGATTGACGCCCTCGCGAACCACTCGGGTCATCTCCGCCTCGCCGCCGGGATTGAGCATCACGTAGGAGACGCGGCTCATGAGATCCTCGCCGAAGCGGATCTGCGGATTCATGATGCCCGCGCTGGCGAGCACCTCGCCGCTGGCGAGGTCACAGAGGTGGGCGGCGATGGTGGTGGAGCCCACATCCGTGGCGACCCCGAAGATCCGGCCCTTGAAGCCCGGCCAGATCGCGACGACCTCGCGCCCCTCGCGGACGGCAACCGTCACACACCAGCCGCCCGCGCGCAGCGTCGCCTGCAGCGATCCCAGCAGCCGGAAGTCACACTCGAGGTTGGCGAGCCCCCACTCCTTCTCGAGTGCCGCCAGGAGGCGCTCGAGGTCGCCGCTCGGCTCCTCGAGGCGAGGCTCCTGCACCTCGACGTAATAGAGGTGCACCACCGGATTGACCTGGATATCCCGCGCCTCGTACGACTTGCGCACGACCTGGTGGTGCACCTGGCTCGCGGCGGGAACGTCGATCACCACGTCCCCGGCGAGGTGCGTGTGGCAGCTCAAGCGGCAGCCCTCTTCCAGCTCGCGCTTCTTCGCGAAGCGCTGCTCCGGCTCGCTCAACGGACTCAGGTGATCCGGTGTCGAGCGGATGCCGTACTTCGCGAACTCCCCTTCGCTCAACAACACCTTGCAGCGCCCGCAGATCCCGCGCCCGCCGCAGACGGAGTCGACGTCCACACCCAGCTGGCGCGCCGCCTGGAGCAGCGGCGTGCCGAGCGGGAAGCGCGCGCGCTTGCCCGAAGGCGTAAACACGACCAATGCGTCTGCGCGCTTTGCGGTCATTGCCATCTTCCCGGAGCGATGAGAATCGGGCGTGACGCTAGGAATCGTTCTGTCGGCGCCGGCTGATGCGCCGGCCGCGGCCTTCCCCGGACGGGGCGGCGGGCCGGTAGGCTCGGAGCCAATTGCTGCACTCCTTGTCCGCCGCCATGATCACGTCGGCGCCGCGGATTCCGGTCATCAGCTCCTCGCGCAGCGGATTGGTGATGGCGGAGGTCATGCCCGCGCCGATGGCCATGCTGATGAACGCTGCGTTGAGGCCGTGGCGGTTGGGAAGCCCGAAGCTCAGGTTCGAGGCGCCGCACGTGGTGTTCACCTCGAGCTCGGTGCGCAGACGGTGCACCAGCTGGAGCACGTCGCGCCCGGCCGTGGGCACCGCGCCGACCGGCATCACCAGCGGATCGACGATGACGTCGCTGCGCGGAATGCCGTAATCGCTCGCGCGCTCGACGATCTTCTTGGCGACGTCGAAGCGCACGTTGATGTCCTGGGAGATGCCGGTGTCGTCGTTCGAGATCGCCACGACGGCGCATCCGTATTTCTTGACCAGCGGCAGCACGGCTTCCAGACGCTCGTCCTCGCCCGTCACGGAATTGAGCAGCGGCTTGCCCTTGTAGGCGGCCAGACCGGCCTCGAGAGCCGCGACGACGGAGGAATCGATGCACAGCGGCACGTCGGTGAGCGACTGCACCAGCTCGATCGTCTTGGCGAGGATCGCGGGCTCGTCGGCCAGCGGAATCCCGGCGTTCACGTCCAGCATGTGAGCGCCCGCTTCGACCTGGGCGATCGCGTCCGCCTCCACGCGGCTGAAGTCGCCCTTCTTCATCTCCTCCGCCAGGAGCTTGCGACCCGTGGGGTTGATGCGCTCCCCGATCAAGACGAAGGGTCGGCCGAAGCCGATCACCACCTCTCTGTTTGCAGAGCTGAGCACTGTATCCGTCATTTTTCGTCTTCCTTGGCTTCATGCCGGTGTGGCGATCGTCGCGCCTCAACCATCCTCGCGTTTGATCACGCCGCCCGCCCGAACGATCGTGTCGAGGACATCGGGCGGGAACTGGCTCTCCAGCTTCGCGACCTCCTCGCTCACGATCTGATCCATGTCTCCCTCGATGGGTCTGCTCTCCCGGCGCCAGTCCGCCAGGTATTTGTCGCTGGAGCCGCGGCCCGCGCGCATCGCAGCGCGGTCGATCGCCACGGCAAAGCGCGGATCCAGCACCTTCTTGACGCTGTCGCGGCCCTTCTTCGCGATCACCTGCGCCGGAATGTCCCGCCAGTACACGGTGATGAGCTTTGCCACGTGCCGATCTCCCTATCCCTGGAGCCCGGAGCCGAGCGCCGCCCCCAGCGGACCCAGCCCCGTGAAGTGGTAGTGATACTCGAGGCCGAGGCGATCCGCGCACGCTCTGGCCGTGCCCTGCAGCTCGGCAGATTCCGTCTGGGCGAGGTAGGTCAACCTGCGATAGTTCTTGAAATAGACGGACGCCAGCTCCGGGTGCCGATCCAGACCGAGACCGCGGAACACGAGCGCATCGAAGTGGCGCACGAGGAAATCGGTCAGATAGAAGGTTCCGAGCTCGGCCGCGCTGATCTCGCCGAAGGCCTGTTCGCCGGAGTAGAACGCGTAGCAGTGCGGCCCCGGCAATCGCTCCACCCCGTACTCGTCGAGCACGGCATCCAGACGCCCCCCCGTACCGCAGTCGCCGTACGCGACGAAGATTCGGGCGTAGCGATCCCGCGCCGCCTCGATCTTCTTGCGGACGGCATCGGGAATTCGATCGGGGCGGTTGTGCAGCAAGGCAGGAAGGCAGTCGAGAGCCACGTGCTCCCAGCCACCGAGGCGCTGGAGCTCCGTGATCTCGCGCGCCAGCGCGCCGCATGCGATGAGCAGAACCGACTTTCCCACGGACTCCCGTCCTCCATCAGGCGACTGCGCTGACCTGCCCCACCAGCTTCTTCGCCGTCTCCACCGCGGACGCCGCGTCGCGACAGTAGGCATCCGCGCCGATCGCCCTGCCGAATTCCTCGTTCAGCGGCGCGCCGCCGACCATGACGATGAACTTGTCGCGGATGCCCTGCTCGACCAGCGCATCGATCACCACCTTCATGTACGGCATGGTGGTGGTGAGCAGCGCGGACATGCCGAGGATGTTCGGCTTGTGCTCCTTGAGTGCGTTCAGGAACTTGTCCACGTCGGTGTTGATGCCGAGATTGATCACCTCGAAGCCCGCGCCCTCCATCATCATCGCCACGAGATTCTTGCCGATGTCGTGGATGTCGCCCTTCACGGTGCCGATCACCATCTTGCCGATCGGCTTGGCGCCCGTCTCGGCGAGCAGAGGGCGCAGAATCTCCATCCCGGCCTTCATGGCGTTGGCGGCGAGCAGCACCTCGGGAACGAAGAGGATGCCGTCGCGGAAATCCTCTCCCACGATGTTCATGCCCCCGACGAGCGCCTTGTTCAGCACCTTCTCCGGGCTCCAGCCCCGTTCGAGAAGGATGTTCGTGCCTTCCGTGATCTCCTCCGCCAAGCCGTCGTACATGTCGTCGTGCATCTGCGTGACGAGCTCATCATCCGGCAGCTCGGACAGAACGATCTCGCTGCTTTCTTCATTCGCCATGATTCCTTCTCCTGACATCCGAGGGCACACTTCCAAGCGGTGCGCCGACGCACCGCGATTTCGCCGAGCGGCCAAAGGTCGACCGCGCGACCTGTCTTCAACTCTCCCAACGGCCGTTGCCGAGCCTCATTTCCTCCGGTGCGAGCTTGATGGGAAAGCGCTCGCGGATTCTAGCGTCGATCGCAGGGGCGATGTATTCGGGATAGTAGGTCGAGAGCAGCTCCTTGACCTTCTCGTGGGCCAGATCGTAGATGGTCTCCTGGCCACTTTCCTGCCACTCGCTGGCCGTCCGCCGGTCTCCGACCGCGGGGTAGAGGTACTCGGTCTGCATGATCCGGAGGGTCTGCTCGTGGTTGAGGAAGTGCCCGGCTCCGAAGACCGCCTCCTTGATCACGTCGTAGGAGAGCGTCTCGTCCGTGACCTCCACGCCGCGCAGCAGGCGCAGCACGTTCCCCATCATGTCGTTGTCGATCACCATGCCCTCGAAGGACTGGCCGAGCAAGCTCCCGACGATCCCCGGGTAGGTGCTCACCATGTTGCCGCCCGCGAGAACCGCCGCCGTGGTGGTGATCGCCTTCTCATAGCCGGCCTGGGCGTCCATGGTCTTCGAATCGGTCATGCCCGCGGGCACGCTCGTGGTGAGCCCGTAGTGGCTCGCGAGCTGCGCCGCTGCGGCGATCACCAGCGCCTCTTCTCCGCTCCCGCCGCTGAACGCCCCGGTGCGCAGATCAGAGATGAACGGCCAGATGCCGAAGTTCATGGCGCTGCCCGGGCGGATCAGGTTCATCACCACCAGACACGCCAGCGTCGCGGCGAAGGTCTGCACCAGCGCGCCCGCCAGCGCCGCGGGCGCCGTGGCGCCCGCCTGGGCGGCGATGGCGACGTCCCCGACCAGGCCGAGCTGCGCCACCTTCACCAGCACCTCCGCGTTGTCCTTGCCGAAGCGCAGCGGCGAGACGATCGGGCAGCCGCCGAAGATGCAGAACGGCCGCTTGAGGAAGGCGCCGTCCTGCCCGAGGTACGTGTCGAACAGGGAAATGATCGGATCGATGTGCTCGACCTCGGCGATACCGAGCGAAAACGGCTTCTGCGTCCCGGCCAGCTCCGCGTAGGCGATGTTGATGTCGTGGATGCGGATCTCCCGGCTGTACTCCGCGGCGATGAAGGGCTGACCGAAGCTGTGAATGTGCTCGAGCTGATCGGCGAGGCGCGCGGCATCGTAGAGGTCTACGAGCTTCGTCGGTCGGTACTTCTGCGTGGCGTACTCGAGAATGTTGACCGCTTCTCCCGACGTCGCGGTATGAACGCGGGTGCCGCTGATCTCCAGGTCGTATTCCGGATTCGGCGCATACGCCACGTACTTCTTGGCGGAGATGTCGATCATGTCCTCGACGAGCGCCCGCGGAAAGCAAAGACGGCCATTCGCCTCGAGCGTGCAGCCCTTCGGCAGCGCGGCCTCCAGGATCTCGGGAATCGGATCTCCGATGCCGATCTCTTCGAGCACCTTGAGCGCGGTGTCGTGGATGCGCTGGATCTGCAGATCCGTGAGCGGCTTGTACTTCCCGCCCTCCATGCCCGGTCGAACGGCCATGCCCTCCGCTCCGGCCTCGCGTAGGGCGCGCCGCGCGGCGCGGCCCCCGCTCTTCTTGCGCCGGGCTCCGGGCTTGCGCCCGGAGGGCGCCCCGGTCTTCTTCGCCGTGTCCTTCGTGGCTCGATCGTCCACCATCTCGCGCCGCCTCCTCAATCCGCGCAGTGCGGCAACCGCGCCGCACGCTCCGCGACGCTGCTCGCGCAATGCTTCTTCGTGAACGCCCGGCGCATGA
>JAOUNA010000194.1 GCA_029881215.1 Myxococcales bacterium
TCGCCTGAGGCAATGCCCTGACCCGCGCGGACTCGCAGCGCTTCGAGAGCAGGTCTTACGCGGGATAGGCTGCGCTTGAGTTCGCCGCAGCGCCCCGCGCGCCGCCGCGCAAGCCGTGCGCTCAATCCTGCGGCGGCGGATCCCCGGCCTCGAGCAGCGGCTCCTCCTCGCCGAGCTCCAGCTGCTCGGCGGCTTCGGATGCGGGAAGCGCCTCGACCTCGCGCAGCTTCCGCGTCATGGCGCGCGTGCGCCGGCTGGTCTGCTCGATGGTGCGGGAGGCCGTCTTGAGCTGACGCTGCACCTTGTCGAGGACCTCGCCGAACTTGCCGAACTCCGTCTTCACCGCGCCGAGCACCTGCCAGACCTCGCTCGAGCGCTTCTCGATGGCGAGCGTGCGGAAGCCCACGCGCAGGCTGTTCAGCATGGCCGAGAGGGTGGTGGGGCCGGCCACCACGATGTTGCAGCGGCTCTGCAGATCCTCCACCACGCCGGGCTCGCGCAGCACCTCGGCGTAGAGGCCCTCGGTGGGCAGGAACATGATGCCGAAGTCGGTCGTGTGCGGTGGCTCGAGATATTTGTCGCGAATCTCCTGGGCCGAAGTCTTCACGGCGCGCACGAGCGCAGCGCGCGCCTCGTGCGCGGCCGCGGGATCCGCCTTCTCGATGGCGTCCATCAGCCGCAGATAGTCCTCCTGGGGAAATTTCGAGTCGATGGGAAGCCACACGCAGTGCGCGGCATCCTCGTCGGGCCCGGGCAGCCGCACGGCGAACTCGACGCGCTCTCCCGAGCCCGGACGCGTGGCCACGTTCACCGCGTATTGGGCGGGGGTGAGGATCTGCTCGAGGATCGCGCCGAGCTGCACCTCGCCCCAGGTGCCGCGCGCCTTCACGTTGGTGAGCACGCGCTTCAGGTCTCCGACGCCGTCGGCCAGCTCCTTCATCTCGCCCAGGCCCTTCTGGACGGCCTCGAGGCGCTCGCTCACCAGCTTGAAGGCTTCGCCGAGCCGCTTCTCCAGCGTCCCGTGGAGCTTCTCGTCCACGGTCTTGCGCATCTCTTCGAGCTTCTTCTCGTTGCCCTCCTGGAGCTGGGTGACGCCCTCGCTGAGCTTGTCGCGCAGCTTCTCGAGGCTCTCCTGGTTCGAATCGCTCAGGCGCTTCATCTGGAGCACCACCGATTCGAGACGCTCGTGCTGCGTGCGGCCGAGCAGGTCGACGCTCTTGGTCACGGACTCGCTGAGATCCTTGAGCTGCTCGCGCACCCCCTCGCGCAGCTCGCCGGCACGCCGGGCGGTCTCCTCGCGCCCCTGGCGCAGCTCCTCGCTGACGCGCTGCTCGAGCGCGCGCCCCTCGTGGTGCCGGGCGCGGGTCGCGACGAGCAGCGCGATCCCCAGCGCGCCGATGCCCGCGAGGCCGCCCAGCAGCAAGAGCTCGAAACCGCCCACCCGCTTCCTCCTCGTCTCGCGCGGCGCCGTGGCGCGAGCCCGTGGACGGAGATCTTACGCGATGTGGGGCGTCTCGCCGCGCGGGACGGGCTATTTCGCCGCGCCGTCCGGGCTGCCGAGAAAGCGCCCGAACGTCTCCGGCGGCACCGACGCGCTGAACAGGAATCCCTGGAGCTCGTCGCAGCCGTGGCTGCGCAGGAAGGTCTCCTGCTCCTCGGCGTCGACGCCTTCGGCCACGACGCGCGCGCCCAGACTGTGGGCCATCGCGATCACCGAGATGATGATCCCGATCGAACGCGGATCGGCCTCCATGTCTCGTATGAAGGAGCGATCGAGCTTCAGCGTGTCGAATGGAATGCGCGTCAGATAGCTCAGGGCGGTGTAGCCCGTGCCGAAGTCATCGAGCGCGATACGGATGCCCATGGCTTTGATCTCGCGCAGGGTGCGGGCGTTGCCTTCTTCATCCTGGAGCAACACGCTCTCGGTGATCTCGATCTCGAGCCAGCGCGGATCGAGCTTCGCGCTGCGCAGCGCGTTGCTGATCGTCTGGCAGAGATCAGGGCGGGAGAACTGCGCGCTCGAGATGTTCACCGCGACGGGGACCCGCCGGTAGCCGAGGCGCTGCCACTCGGCGTTCTGGCGGCAGGCCTTCTCGAGCATCTGGGCGCCGAGCCGGTGGATCAGCCCGGTCTCCTCCGCCACCGGGATCACGTCCTTCGGCGACACGATGCCGAGCTCGTCGTCGTGCCAGCGCAGCAGCGCCTCCATGCCGCACACCTCGCCGCTGCGCAGGTCGAGCTTGGGCTGGTAGTGGAGCTTCAGCTCCCGGCGCTCGAGCGCGCCGCGCAGCCGCTCCTCGATCTGGAGCTTCCGGGTCGAGGCGGCATTCATCGAGGGGCAGAAGAACTGGAAGCTGTTCCTCCCGTGCTGCTTGGCCTGATACATCGCGGTGTCGGCGTGGCGCACCAGGGTTTCCACGTCGTTCCCGTCGTGCGGATAGATCGCGATGCCGATGCTGCAGGTCGTCGAGATCTCGTGGCCCTCGATGCTGAGGGGATTCGGCAGGGCGTCGAGGATGCGGCGCGCCACGTCTCCGGCGTCTTCGGGCGCCGCCATCTCGGACAGGATGATGGTAAACTCGTCGCCTCCCAGGCGTGAGATCGAGGCGTTCTCGTCGTCGAAGTTCTCCGGATCCACCCGAGCCACCACGTCGGAGCCGCGCACGTGCTTGCGCAGCACGTCGGCGACCCGGCGCAGCAGCAGGTCGCCCGCGCTGTGGCCGAGCGTGTCGTTGATGCGCTTGAATCGGTCGAGGTCGAGGTAGAGGAGGGCGAGTGCGCAGCCCCGCTCCTCGGCGCGGCTGGTGAGCATGTTCAGGCGCTCGACGAACAGGCGTCGGTTCGCCAGGCCGGTGAGGCTGTCGTAGTTGGCCAGGTAGCGGATGTGCTCCTCGCTCTGCTTGCGCTCCGTGATGTTCTGGATCGTTCCCATCAGCACGCCGTCGCTCGATACCTCGATCTGCTGATAGACGCTGCGCAGCTCTCCGCCGGTGAGCAGCAGGCGGTGCTCGAGATCGAAGCTCTTGCCCTGCTGGATCGCCTGGTTCAGCTGCTTGCGCAGCCGCTCCCGGTCGTCCGGGTGGGCGCAGCCGATCAGGTTGCGGGGGTTCGCCTCGATCGAGGCCGGCGCGAAGCCGAGAATGCGGAACGTCTCGTCGGACCAGGTCATGCGGTCGTCCGCGGGACTCCACTCCCAGCTTCCGACGTGCGCGATGCGCTGGGCGTTGGCGAGGGAGCGCTCGCTCTGCTTGACGGCGCCCAGGGCGCGGCTGGCGCGCAGCAGATAGCGGAGGCGGTGCCCGAGGAGCGCCCAGTTGATCGGCTTGCTGACGAAATCGGTCGCCCCGACCTCGTAGGCGCGATCGATGGACGGCGGATCCGCCTTCGCCGTGACGATCACGATGGGCGTGAAGTCGTCCGGGTGCCGGCTCCGGATCTCGCTGCAGACGGCGTAGCCGTCCAGATCCGCCATCGTCACGTCGAGCAGCAGCAGCGCCGGGCGCTCGCGTTCGAAGCTCTCCACGGCCTCGGCGCCACCCGTGGCCTCGAGCACCGTGAAGCCCTCGCTCTCCAGGGCGTCACGGGCCAGGCTGCGAATCAGCTGATCGTCGTCCGCGACCAGAATCGTGCAGCGAGCCTGGATCTCGGGTGCGTCGGGCATCCTCTCCTCATCGGCGCGCCCAGCCGGAAGATCAAGCCGGATGTGGCGCTCCGGCGCCCGCTCCGATTGCAGCGGGGGGTCGGGGGCTCGTATGCTGTGGCTGTCCAGTACACGGAGGCGCCCGGGCGGGCGCAGCGAGGGTTCGGAACATGAGCACGGATTTCTCGGCGGATCTCAAGCTGGGTGTCGAGCAGCTCGCCCGCAAGCTGGGCGCGGATCTGGTGGGTGTGGCGAGCGCCGCTGCCTTCGAGGCGGCGCCGACGGGGCATCGCCCGCGCAATCTGCTGCGGGGGGCGCGGAGCGTCGTCGTCATGGGCGTCCATCTGCTCGACGGCGCCCTGGAGCACGCGCCCAGCCGCGAGTACTCGATCACCTACCGCATCGTCAATCACGAGCTGGATCGCATGGCGTATCGCATCGCCCGATTCCTGGAGCGGCAGGGCCACCGGGCGCTGCAGGTTCCAGCCTCGCCGCCCTATGACGTCGAGCGGAACATGGGCGATCTCTCGCATCGCCACGCCGGTGCGCTCGCGGGCATCGGCGTGTTCGGCAAGAACAATCTGCTGTTGTCCCCGAAGTACGGCGCGCGCATGCGCCTGGTGTCGGTCGTCACCGATGCCGAGCTCGAGGCGGACGTGCCGCTCGACCTGGATCTCTGCAAGGATTGCGATGCGTGCCTGCGCACCTGCCCCTCGAAGGCGCTGACGGGACCCGGGGAGATCGACAAGCCCGCCTGCGATGCGTACCACGTGCGCTCGGGGGAGCGGCTCCAGCTCGACACGTGGGAGCAGATCTGCGGCGTCTGCATCCGCGTCTGTCCGGTCGGCTCGCGCGCCTGAGGGCGGAGTCCGCGGGCCTAGCCGGCGCCGGGCTCGAGCTCGTGCAAGGCGAGCTGCATCGCCGTGTGCACGCGCTCGATGTGCGCGTCGAGATCCGCGATGCGCCAATCGCGCGTCTCGAAGGGCGGCAGGAAGCGGATGCGTACCACGCCCGGCACGGGCAGCCAGCGATGTCTCGGCCAGATGGCGTGGGCGCCGGCCGCCACCACGGGGCAGATGGGAACACCCGCCTGCAGCGCCAGGTGGAAGGCGCCCTTCTTGAACGCCTGCAGCGAGCCGTCGCGCGAGCGCGTTCCCTCGGGCGCCACCAGAATCGACAATCGCTCGCACCGCACTCGCTCGACCAGTGCCGCCAGGGTGCCGCGCGCGGCCTCCGGATTGGATCGGTCGATGAGGCCGAAGCGCAGGGCCCACCAGGCCAGGTTGAGGCCGGGGTAGTAGATCATCTCGCGCTTGCCGATCGGCAGGGCCGCCGGCGGCATCACCAGCGCTGCCCAGACGGCGTCGAGGGTGCTCGGGTGGTTGATCAGCACCACGCGCGCCGCGCGGCTGCGCAGCGTCGAGGCGTTGTCATAGTCGACGCGAACGCCGCACAGGGCGAGCAACGCGCGCGCCCAGACGTGCGCCGCGGGGGCGACCCATGTGCGCGCCCAGTGGCGCAGGGTGACGATGCTGAGCAGGGTCAGGGCCGTGCAGTAGACGGTGGTGAAGCACCAGCCGACCAGCACGGCTGCGATCCCGCGCAGCGTCGGCAAGACACCGCGGCTGTCTCTGCGGGCACGCGCTTCCGGCATCGCACAGCTAGCGTATCACGCCGGCTCGGGGAGCCGCGCGCAGCTCTAGGTGCGCTCGACGACCCGCCAGTACACGACGGGATCCGGATCCGCGTCGGCGTCGTAATCGTACTTGGCCCCGAAGGCCCGGTT
>JAOUNA010000195.1 GCA_029881215.1 Myxococcales bacterium
CGGCGGAGGCGGGCTTCGCGAGATCCACCGCGTAGCTGCGATCGACGGTGGGCGGAAAGTGACGCCGCGCCTCCTCTCGCAGCAACACCGGATGGATCCAGCGACTCAACGCGAAGCTGTTGGGCGCGAATCCACCCTGCGCCGTGGCGTAGAGCTGCCCGAGATTCGCGAGCGGCACGACGAACGGCATGGACGCGCGGCGTGCGGCGAACGGATTCTCGAAGTAGGGCTCGAGCACGATGGGCAGGCGCGCACCGTCGCGCACCAGATCTGCGTCGAGTCCGGCGAGGGCGCCGGAGACGTGCTCCGCGAGGCTGCGGTTGTAGCCGATCGGCCAGCTCGCCGAGGCAAACGCGCTTCCCGCCAGGAGCGCCGCGAGCAGCGCGCGCGCAGCGCGCGATGCCAGGCGTTCGACCGGCCAGCTCACCGCGAGGCAGCACACGGCCGCCGGCAGGAAGCGCACCGAGAAGTAGTCCCAGGCGCGCAGGTGCAGCGGCGCGGCGAGCACCAGTGCGAGCAGCGCGAGCCCCGCCGCGCACAGCGCCCCATCGGTCGCGCGCCACGCGGTGCGCCGCGCGAGCCACCAGGCGACGGGCGGCGCGGAGAGCGCCAGCGCGAATGGCGCGGCGGTGCGCCACCACGGACCGCCCCCGAAGCAGCCCGCCAGGCTCCAGAGCGAGGCGCTCGCGGGTGTCCAGCTCGCGTCCATGCCGTTCGCGCTCCGCGCCAGGTCGTCGAGGCCCGCGACCAGCACCAGCAGCGCCACGCACGCCGCGGGAATCCCCGTGACCACGCTGCGCGCCAGCGCGCGGACGCGCTCGCCGCGCGGCGCACGTGCCCCGGCGAGCGCGAGCAGGATCGCGCCGACGATCGCCGCGGCCACCACGTGCATGAGCGCCTGGGCGAAGAGCAGACCGGCCACCCCGATGCGACGCCCGCGGCTCCACGGCTCGGGCGCCAGCGCGGCCGCCAGCACGAACCAACCGAACGCGGTCGCGACGTAGTACGAGAAGAGCCCCATGTAGAGGCCCCACTGGAATGCGAATGCGGCGAGCGCGACACCGATCCAGGCGCGGCGCACCTCCAGCGCGCGCACCAGCCAGAAGCTGCCGGCGCACCAGAGCAGCACCATGCACGAGAGCGCCATGCGGGTGGCCGCGCGCCAGGGCAGGAAGAGATCGAAGGGTGCGAAGACGAGCGCGAAGCCGTGGCTCGTGATCGGCACGTTGGGCTCGAGGAAACGGCCGTAGCCCATCGCCGGCGCGTCCAGGCGCTGCGCTGCGTGCACACCGTAGATGTGCTGCGGGCCATCGTGGGTGGGCAGATAGTCGACGCACCACACCGCCCCGATGGCGAGCAGCGTCACCAACGCGTGGGCGAGCGCCGGCAGGCGCGCCGCCCCGTTCGATTTCGCCCCGTTCATGGCATGCACCGCAAACTGGAAAAACATCGGCAGATCGGGGGCCTGGCCGTAGAACTTTCTCTCAACCGATGGGGTCCACCTGCCGAACAGGCAAGGGGCGGCATCCATCGAGTACGGGGGTTGCGCGTGCTGTCAGTCGTGGTGCCGATCTACAACGAAGCGGAGAATCTGATCCCGCTCTTCGAAGATCTCACCGACGCCCTGCTCGGCCTGCGCGAGCCCTGGGAGATCGTCTTCGTCGACGACGGCAGCGGCGACGAGAGCCCGCGCCTGCTGCGCGAGCTGGCCACCAAGGACGAGAAGATCAAGGTCCTCACCCTGCGCCGCAACTTCGGCCAGACCGCCGCCACCATGGCCGGCATCGATCACGCCAGCGGAGACGTCGTGGTGGTCATGGACGGAGACGGCCAGAACGACCCGGCCGAGATCCCCGCCCTGCTCGACAAGCTCGCGGAAGGTTACGACGTCGTCTCCGGCTGGCGGCGCGAGCGCTGCGACGCGAACGGCCGCGTGTGGCTGAGCCGCATCGCCAACCGGCTCATCTCGCACATCTCCGGCGTTCGGCTGCACGACTACGGCTGCTCGCTGAAGGCGTACCGGAAGGAGATCCTGCACTCGGTCCGGCTCTACGGGGAGATGCACCGCTTCATCCCGATCTACGCGAGCTGGCAGGGCGCGCGCGTGGCCGAGATCCCCGTGCATCACCGCCCGCGCAGCGCGGGCCGATCGAAGTACGGCTTCGAGCGCATCTTCAAGGTCGTGCTGGATCTGATGGTGGTGCAGTTCCTGGGCCGCTACGAGACCAAGCCCATCTACATCTTCGGCGGCTTCGGCCTGCTCTGCTGGGGCCTCGCGGCGCTCTCCACCGGCTACGCCTTCTACCGCAAGTTCTTCGAAGACGTCTCCTTCATCCTGACTCCGCTGCCGCTGTTCTCCCTGATGGCGTTCATGACCGGAACCCTGAGCATCTTGATGGGCCTGCTGGCGGAGCTCGTGGTTCGCACCTATTACGAGTCGCAGCAGAAGGCGCCCTACGCGATCAAGACCGCGCTCAATCTCGACGCGGGCAGCTGATGTGCGGCATCGCGGGCTTCATCGGCGCGGGTGACGCGGAGGATCTGCGCCGCATGATGCAGGCGCTGCGCCACCGCGGCCCCGACGCGAGCGGCGAAGCGCGCGACGAACCACACGGCGTGTGGCTCGGCCATCAGCGCCTCGAAGTGATCGATCGCGAGGGCGGAGAGCAGCCGATGTGGAGCGCCGACCGCAGGGTCGTGCTGATCTTCAACGGCGAGATCTACGACGCCGCGGCGCTGCGCAAGGATCTCGAGAACCGCGGGCGCGTGTTCCGCACGCACCACTCGGATACCGAGGTGCTGATCCACGCCTATCTCGAATGGGGGCCCGACTTCGTCGAGCGCCTGAACGGCATGTGGGCGTTCGCGCTGTGGGATCGCGCGGCGCGGCGCCTGCTGCTCTCGCGGGATCGCTTCGGACAGAAGCCCCTCTACTGGACCCAGCGCCCGGGCTGCTTCGCCTTCGCCTCCGAGCTCACGGCGCTGACGCGTCACAGCCACGTCGCCGCCGAAGTCTCTCCCGCCGCGCTGCGCAAGTACTTTGCCTACGGCTTCGTGCCGGCCCCGTGCTCGCTCGTCGAAGGGGTGCGCAAGCTGCCCGGCGGCTGCAACCTGAGTCTGCAGCTGCCCCAGGCGTCGCCGCGCATCCAGCGCTGGTGGGAATTCCGCATCGAGCCCGAGCCGCAGCACGCGGCGCTTCCCGAGCTCTGCGACGCGCTGCGCGAGCGCCTCGACCGCGCCGTGGCGCGCCGGCTGGTGGCCGACGTGCCGCTCGGCGTGTTCCTGAGCGGCGGCATCGACTCCGCGACGATCGCCCACTTCGCGGCGCAGCGGCTCGATCCCGGCGCGTTGCGCACGTTCTCGATGGGATTCGAGGAGGCGAGCTTCGACGAGACCGCGCACGCGGAGCGGGCGGCGCGCCACGTTGGCTCCCGTCACCACGCGGCGATGTGCTCGATGGAGCGCGCGCGCGAGATTCTGCCCGATCTCGCCAGGCGACTCGACGAGCCGCTCGGCGACGTCTCCCTGCTCCCCACGCACCTGCTGTGCAGCGCGGCGCGGCGCGAGGTAACGGTGGCGCTCGGCGGCGACGGCGGCGACGAGCTCTTCGCCGGCTACGACCCGTTCCGCGCCCTCGCGCTCGCCGAGGCGTACCAGCGCCTGGTGCCGCGGCCCGTGCACCAGGCGATCCGGCTGCTGGCCGCGCGCCTGCCGACGGCGCACCGCAACATGAGCCTCGATTTCCGCGTCAAGCGCACGCTGCTCGGTCTCTCGCAGCGCCCCGCGCTGTGGAACCCGATCTGGATGAGTCCGCTGGCGCCGAGAGAGCTCGCGGAGTTTCTCGCTGAGCCCGTCGATGCCGAGGACGTCTACTCCGAGGCCATCGCAGCGTGGGAGAGCTGTCCGGCGGACAACTCCGTGGATCGAACGCTGCAGTACTTCACGCGCGTCTATCTGCAGGACGACATCCTCACCAAGATCGACCGCGCGAGCATGCTGTGCGCGCTCGAGGTGCGCTCGCCATTCCTGGACATCGAGCTCGTGGATTTCGTGCGGCGCCTGCCCCACCCCTACAAGCTGCAGCGCGGCGTGACCAAGCGGCTCTTGCGCAGCGCCATGCAGGCCCGGCTGCCGCGCGAGATCCTGACGCGAGCCAAGAAGGGCTTCGGCGTGCCGGTCGGCGCCTGGATCCGTGACGGCGCGGCGCCCTTCGACGCCTTCCCGCCGCTGGGAACGGGCGCCTGCGCGCAGTTCCTCGCGGCCAAGCTTGCCGAGCACCGCGCCGGGCGCGCCGACCACCGCCTCTTCCTCTACGCGCACTGGCTGCTGGCGCGCTGGGGCGCGGGCGAGCCCGCCGCCGAGCGCTGAAGCTCCGCGCCGCCCGCTGCCCGAACGCGGCGTCCCGAGCCCGCCGCGCGGCGCGTACAGCGCCGCCGCTAGAGCGCGGCGTCGCTGGGATGGGTGGAGTTGAAGGTATAGGACGTCACCACGCCACGTTCGTTGAAGCGCAGCACCAGATCGCGCGTCGCCGCCGCGCCGAACAGCGAGTAGCGATAGCGCCCGTACGTCCAGGTGCGCTGCCCATCCTCGATGCCCGTGCGCCAGGGATCGCCGAACATGCGCTGCACGTCGGCACGGCTCGTCACGCCGATCTCGATGTCACGCACCGGCTCGACGGGAAACTCGACTCCGACGCTCATGCAGCCGGCGCCGAGCACGAGCGCCAACGCCACGAGCAGCGCCGCCGTGCCCAGCCTTCCCGCACGCTCACCCCGCATCTCGACCCCCTCTGCCCTGTCCGCGAGCCCGGCGTCGCGCGACTCCGGCGCGCCCCGGCTCACCGCGGAGCTTCGCCGCGCAGTCTAGCCGACGGCATCCCCCGCGCATCTCAGGCGCGCGCGCTCCACGCCTCGCGCAGCGCCTCGCGAAAATCCGGGTGCGCGATCCCGATCAGCGCCTCGGCGCGCTCCCCGACGCTGCGCCCCGCCAGCTCCGCGACGCCGTACTCGGTGATCACGGCGTCCACGTCGTGGCGCGGCGTGGTCACGAGCGTGCCGCGCTCGAAGTCCGCGACGATCCTCGAAACCGGCTTCTCCGCCACGATCGTGATGGACGGAATGCAGATCAGCGAGCGCCCTCCGAGCGCCCGCGACGCGGCTCCCGTGAAGTCGTGGTGGCCGCCGATTCCCGAGTACTGGCGCGCGCCCAGCGTATCCGCGGCGATCTGGCCGTAGAGATCCACCGCCAGCGCGCTGTTGATCGAGACCATCTTCCGGTTGGCCGCGATCACGCAGGGATCGTTCACCCGTTCCACGGGCAGGAAGCGCACGCACTCGTTCCCGTCGAGCCAGTCGTAGAGCTCGCGCGTGCCCGCGGCGAAGGTGGCGACCGAGAAGCCGTCGAACACCCCCTTCCGGTTG
>JAOUNA010000035.1 GCA_029881215.1 Myxococcales bacterium
GGAGACCTGGAGCCTGCTCTCGGGTCTGCTCTACGGCCTGTGGATCCACCTGCGCGTGGGCCTCGGCTGGCGCGGGCGGCGCATGGCCTGGCTCTCCATCGCCGCCCTGCTGACCGTGATCTTCGCCTTCTGGGGCACCAACCTGTTCGGGGGCACGAGCCACTCCCTCGACGATCTGCGGCTCAAGGCGCCCGGCGAAGAGGCCGGGCTGGCCCCCGAGCCGTCGCTTCCCGAGCCGCGCTAGGAGGGCGATCCCGCGCATGGCGATCCTGGTGATGCTCAACAGCTACATGCACGACCTGGCCACGGCGGTCTTCGCGGTGAGCGCAATCACCGCCTACCTGCTGCAGCGCTCGCTCGCCATGCGGGCCGCGCCGCAGAGCCTGCGGCCGGTGGTGCGGGGCGTGGTGCGGGTGGGTGTCGTCTCCCTGGTGTGGACGCTCGTGTTCGGCTTCGTGCGCGGCCTCACCTACCGCGAGTACGAGTGGGTGGAGGCCGCCGGGCGCGACCAGGTGCCCGTGCTGGTGGTGAAGCACGTGATCCTGGTCTGCCTGGTCGTCGCCGGCATCGTCGTCCTGGCGCGGCTGCGCCGGCTGCAGCGGCTCGCGGCGGACGCCTGAGCGTTCCCGCGCGGCGCGCACCCGCCGCTAGGAGGCGTTCTCGAGCGCGTCTTCCCCAGCATCCGGCGCCGCGCGCGTGTCGTCCGCGGCGAGCTCGACGGCGTAGGGGCAGAGCTTCCGCGCCTCCTCCTCAACGCCGACGATGCCGATCTTCTTGAGCAGCGCCCGGATCTCCGGCGGCATGCCCTTGCCCGAGGCCATCTTCTTGCGCACGAAGGAGCTGCCCATGATGAGCTTCATCGAGCGCAGCATGTAGTCGCGGCGCGCCAGATTCTTGTCGGTGAAGACCGACACGGCCTTCGCCGTGTAGAACGAGCGGTAGCAGTCGACGATGGCGTTATCGACGTCCGCGAGGCTCATCGCCTTCGGCCGCACCACGGGATCGATCAGGTTGTACTTGCGGTAGTCGCGCGTGGCGATGTACGGCTTCATCTCCGTCCACAGATCGGCGTAGGGCCAGGGCGTGATCGCCAGAAAGTGCGCGTTGTCCGGGTCGTAGGCCTTGGCGAGCTCGAGCGTGCGCTTGATCTTCTCCGGCGTCTCGTCGGGAAAGCCGAGCACGAAGGATGTCTCGCTGACGAGACCGTACTCGTGCAGCAGGCGCAGCGCCTGCACGCCGGTCTCGACGTCTGCGTTCTTGTGGACGAGATCGAGCGTCTCCTGGTCGGTGGCCTCGACGCCCACGTAGACGTGGGTGACGCCGGCGGCCACGTACTTGTCGAGGATCGGCTCGTCACGGACGACGTCTTCGACGCGGGTCTCGAGCAGGAGCTTCTGGCCGAGATCGCGCTCGATCACGAGATCGAGGAAGCGATCCCAGCGCTGCGCGTCCGGCGTCGGGTATTCGTCGGAAAGCAGGATCACGTCCACGTCGTACACGCGCCGCAGCGCCTCCAGCTCATCGACCACCGCCTCGGGCGAGCGGCCCCGCCAGCTGCGATTCCAGAACTTCTGCTGGGAGCAGAAGGTGCAGCCGTGCATGCAGCCCCGGGAGGTGCTGATCGCGCCCAGGCGCGAGCCCGGGTAGACGAAGTAGGTGTAGGTCGGCCAGTCGAGCAGGTCCCAGGCGAGGGGCAGGCCGTCGAGCGTGGCGCGCCGCGGGCGTGGCGGCGTGGAGGCCGGCAGGCCCCTCTCGCGGTGCGCGACGCCGCGCACCGCCGTCACGTCGCCTCCGTCGCGCAGGGCGGTCAGCAGCTCGACGAAGGTCTCCTCGCCCTCGCCCTGCACCACGAAGTCGACCGGCTCGCCCGGCTCCTGGAGGACCTCTCGCCACATGAAGGAGGCGTGCACGCCGCCCATCACGGTCTTCACGCCGAGGGCCTTGGCCGCCTTGAGGATCTCGAGGCCGTCGGGGTAGGTGGAGGTGATGCAGGAGGTGGCGACGAGATCCGGCCCGGTGGTCTCGATGACCCGGGCGATCTCGGCGTGGGAGGCGTCCAGGCTCATCGCGTCATAGATCTCGCAGTCGAAGCCTGCCGCCCGCGCGCTGCCGGCCAGATACACGAGATGGAGCGGAATCCAGCGCCCGGCCACCTCCACGACGCCGCAGTGATACGGCGGCGTGACGAACAGGATCTTGTGCATGAACCCTTCCAGCGCGGGGTCCGACCACCGGCACCGCTTCGACAAACTCTAGGCTCCACAACGCATTTCGACCAATTGGCGCGCGAAGCTGAGCCCTGCGGGCGGCGCGCTGCGCAGGGCGCGGGCGCCGAAGGTGCGTGGTGCCCCCGTCCAGGCGCGCGCGAGGCGGTCGGACCATCGATCGGTCCCTCAAGGCCTAGCTCTCCCAGTGGGTTCACTCTTTGTGTAGCGCGATGCACCAGTGTGGCAGATTTCCCGAGGCAAGAATCCGTCACTGTGCTCCATGAATTCTTTAATTCCTCGTAAATCAATAAGTTAGCCACTGTGAGAGGCGCCGCACGGTTGGTCTTCCTATTGCAATGCAACCGGACGGACAACTGCAATCGAGCGGCGACCTAGTCTCATAGCCGCCGGGATTCTCGAGATGAAGGAAACAAGGAAGACAACATGAAATCCGCAACTCTCCGACGCAGCATCAGCCTCTTGATCCTCGGCGGGCTCCTGGTTCTCCCGGGAGCGGCCTGGGCGCAGATTTCCGGTACGAGTCATGACTTGAGTTACCTCGCGGCCTCCGGCGAGATCTGCATCTATTGCCACACGCCGCACAACGCGGACGCCACGGTCACCGACGCACCGCTCTGGAACCACGAGCTCACCACGCAAACCTTCACGATGTACAGCAGCGGCACCTTGGACGGAGTGATTTCGGGACAACCCACCGGCGTCTCGCTGCTCTGTCTCTCCTGCCACGACGGCGTGACAGCGCTCGATAGCTTTGGTGGTGTGACCCGGACCACTCTGATGTCGGGGACATTCGTCCTTGGCACCGATCTGGCGAATGATCATCCGATCTCCCTCACGTACGTTGACGGGATGGATGCAGGTCTATATGACCCGACGACCACCGCTTCGGGACTCGGAGGCAACATCGACGCAGACCTGCTGTTCGGTGCCTCCAACGACCAGCTCGAATGCGCCTCGTGCCACGACGTGCACGACGACAGCAACGGGACGTTCCTCAGGATGGCCAACACCGGCAGCGCTCTCTGCCTCACCTGCCACAACAAGTAGCAGCGGAGCGGCCGCGGGAATCTCGACGCCGAGATTTTCTTGCGCGAAGATCCGACAGGGAGGGCGCCTGGGGGAATGCTCCCGGGCGCCCTTTTCGCACCTGGTGTTGAGGATGGATCTCTATGCAAGTTTGGCGCGGTCGGCTGAATTGGCGTGGTCCAACCCATCCGCTTCCGCATCATCCAGAAGAGGAATTGGGCTTCATCGGTAATCTCGTGCCCAAGTGGAGCGCAGTATCGCGCACCGCGCGGACGCGCCTCCGCCGCCGGTTCCTCGCGCCATCTTGCTTGGCAGTGTGCGCGCTGATCGTTGCCTGCGCGGCTCTGCCGGGCTGGGCTCCCGCGGAGCAGATCTCGCCGATCCTGTATCCGGCGCCCCCGCTCGAGCCGCGCCTGCAACTGTTGGCCAGCTACCGGTCCGATGCGGATGTGTTTTCTCCTCAAAGCGCCTTCGAGCGCCTCGTGGTCGGCCCGCGTGAGGAGAGGCAGATTGGAAAGCCGTATGGCCTCGCAATTCACGACGGGCAGATCCTGGTGTGCGACACGGCCGCGGGCGTGGTGCTCGTCTTGGATCTGGAGGCCCGCGCGGTGGAGCTGCTCGGCCTGGACGATCCCGGCAGGCTGCGCAAGCCGGTCAACGTCGCCGTAGATGCCGATGGAACGCGCTACGTATCCGACACGAAATTGAGACGGGTGATGATCTACGACCGCAGCAATCGGTTCCTCCGCGCCTTCGGCGACCCAGAGCGCTTGAAGCCGAGCGGCGTGGCGATCGCTGGCGAGCACCTCTACGTCACGGATTTGGAGGCCGGGCAGGTGGTGGTGCTCGACAAGTCGAGCGGCGAGGAGATCGAGCGTTTCTCCCAGCGCGGAGTCGGGCCAGGCGACTTGGGGATCCCCGCCAATCTTGCCGTGGACGGCGCCGGGAACCTCTACGTTTCCGACATCGGAAGCTTCCGCGTGGTCAAGTTCGACGCGCAGGGCCGGCTGCTGAGCCAGTTCGGATCGCTCGGAGATCGCATCGGCCAGTTCGTGCGGCCGAAGGGGGTCGCGGTCGACCGCGAGGGTCGGCTCTACGTGGTCGATGCCGCCTCCCAGGTGGTGCAGATCTTCGACGAGGAGGGCGCCCTGCTGCTCTTCTTCGGCGGCGCGGGCAACCGGCCTGGTGACATGAACCTCCCCGCCGGGGTGTCGATCGACTACGACAACGTCGCTCTCTTCGCGGATCGCGCTGCGCCGGGCTACGCCATCGAATACCTGATTCTCGTCAGCAGCCAGTACGGCCCGAACAAGATCAACGTGTACGGCTTCCTCGGGCCGCGCGCGCGCGAAGACTGAGGCGATCGGCTCGTGCCCGTCGCTTCGGTGTGGCCAAGATCGTCTCGGGGGATGGATCGTGGAGGCGTGTGTTGAGAGCGTGCTGAGCCTGCGACGACCGACCGTGTTCGGCGCTGCACTGTGCGCGGCAGCGCTGATCCTGATGAGCACGCCCGGAGCCGTCGCGCGGGCGGGCGAGCCTCCCGAGGAGATCGACCCCGCCGCGTCCTGTGTGACGGGCGCGTGCCACGGAGCGCTCCAGAGCTACCGGATCCTGCACTGGAAAGAGCTGGCTGGCGCTGGCGAATGCCAGAAGTGTCACGAAGGGGAGCCGGGCGCCCACGAGTTCAGCGTGGACGACTCCTCGGAGAAGTGCCTGGGCTGCCACGAGGAACTCGCAGCGCGCATCGAGTCGGCGGAGACGGTGCACCCGGCGCTCGACGATGGCTGCAGCGCCTGTCACGACCCGCACGGCGGTGCCGTCGAGGCATTGCTCATCGACATCCAGGGCACGGATCTCAAGGAGCTCTGCTTCCAGTGTCACGATTCGGATCTCATCGACTTCCCGTTCGCCCACGGGCCGGCGGAGCAGGGCGCCTGCGTCCAGTGTCACGACCCGCACGCCTCGCCGCGCAGCGCGATGCTGCGCGGCGAGGGCATCGGGCTGTGCGGCCGCTGTCACCAGGAGCTGGCCGAGAAGATCGAGTCGGCGCGCACCGTGCACGCCCCCGTCGAGGATGGCTGCCTCGACTGCCACGGCCCTCACGGCGGCCCCCACGCCAAGCTGCTGCGCGCGGAGAAGCGCGCGCTCTGCAACGAATGCCACGACGACGTCGTGGAGGAGGCGGAGGGCGCGAGCGTCGATCACGCCCCCACCACGACGGGTGCGGAGTGCCTCAATTGCCACGAGCCCCACGCCGCCGATGCCGCTCCGAACCTGAAGCGGGCGCAGCCCGAGCTGTGTCTCGGCTGCCACGACCGGCCGGTGCAGTCGGGCGATGCGCAGCTGCTAGACGTGAAGGGTTGGCTGGACACCCACGAGACCTGGCACGCGCCGATCCGCGACGGCGGCTGCTCGGCGTGCCACCGCCCCCACGGTGGCGAGAGCTTCCGCATGCTGAAGCAGCCCTTCCCGGAGCGCTTCTACGCCAGCTTTAGCACCGAGGCCTACGGCCTGTGCTTCTCGTGCCACAGGAAGGCCCTGGCGACCAGCGAGTGGACGCGTGCGCTGACCGGCTTTCGCGACGGCAATCGCAACCTGCACTTCGTGCACGTGAACAAGGCCGAGCGGGGCAGGACCTGCCGTGCCTGCCACGACGCGCACGCCACCTCCGATCCGCGCCTCGTCCGGGACGAGACCCCGTACGGCAAGTGGGCGATGCCGCTCCAATACGAGAGGACGGAGACCGGCGGATCCTGCCATCCGGGATGTCACAAGCTCGAGAAATACGACCGGAATGCCGAGAACTACACGAAGGAGCGGTGAGGAAGGAATCCGGAGATGCGGAGCCAGCCCACGGCCGTAGCGCTCTCGTTCGCGCGCACCCCGTGGCAGAAACACCTTGCCTGGGGCGCGCTGGCAGCGCTCGTCGGTGCGCTTGCCCTCGCGGGCACCGGCTGCGCGACGCCCGAGCAGCGCCACCGGCTGCTCTCCTTCTTCTTCGACGGGGTTCCGCCGCTCCATCCCGCCGAGCCCGCGCCCGAGGCGCTGGCGGCTGGCGGCACGGCGCAACGCGGGCCGGTGGTCGCCGCGGTGATCGTCTCGGTGCACGATCCCTTCGCGGACAAGGACTGCGATCTGTGTCACGCCGCCTTCTCGAACACGCTTCGGGAGGAGAAGCAGAGCCTGTGCTGGTCCTGTCACGACGTCGATGATTTCTCCGGCGACGTGATCCATCCGCCGGTGGCGGCGGGCTACTGCGTCGGCTGCCACAGCCCGCACCGCTCGCAATTTCAGCACCTGCTGCTGCGGACCGAGGCGGAACTCTGCACCTACTGCCACGATTCCCGCGATCTCTCGCCGGGCGAGGCGCATCGCGACGTGGAGGGCGAAGACTGCCGGCGCTGCCACGAGCCGCACGCGTCGGATGCCGCGTACCTGTTGAGGCAAGATGATTCGGCATCGTGAACACGCGGCAGCCGCGGCACACATGAGGCCCCGGCCCACCCGCGCGCCGCACCGTCGCGCAGCGGTCTTCTTGCTGGTCGCTGCGCTGTTCATCGCGCTCGCGGGCAGCGCCGGCTCCGCCGCCGCGCAGAACGGCCGGAATGGCAGCAATGGTGGAAATGGTGCGAATGGACACATCCAGTTGTTCGGATTGACGCGCTTCGACGGATACGTGGGGCTCGACGTGGTGGACGAACGGGACGTGCGCACTCGACCGGACAACGGCGTTTCTTCCAAGTACAAGCGACTCGAGCTGTCCGAGATCCTCTTCGGCAACGCGTCCGGCTTTGCCTATCATCCTCGTTTCCTGACCTTCCAGAGCGACATGAAGCTCCGGCTGCGTCAGGATTTCTTTGGAGATTCCAACAACGTCCTGGTCGGTGGAAACCTGCGGGTGAATGTCCTGCCGGAGCATGCCTACGGTGCGTCCGCAGTCGCGAATGTGATCCAGACGGAGGTGCCGCGCCGCTTTGCACCGAGCTATGAGATCAACAGCGCGGGCTTCGGGGGGATCTTCTACGCCCGTCAAGGCGCGTTTCCCTTCAGCCTTTCGTATCACCACCGCCGACGCAAAGGGGGTATCAACAACGAGATCGACGAGATCGCCGAAAACGTCCAGTTCAACGGTCGCTACAGCGCCAGCGATCGCGCCCGGGGCAGCCTCGGCTACGATCTGCTCTTTCGCGAAGATCTGATTCGGCCCTCGCTGCGGCGACAGACCTTTACGTTCCAGAACCGCAGCGACTTCGACGCCGAGCGAAGCAAGCGGCTCAACGCGAACCTTCGATTGCTCGAGCAATTCGATCGAAGCCAGCTCTATATTGCAAACGGAGGGCTCGACTTCGACTGGCGGCACACGGAAGATCTCTCCACGCGCTACTTGGTCGACTTCCGCTGGGACAAGCAGGAGCTCCAGACCGTCACCAATGTCAACCCGCGCATCTCGCTCCAGCATCACCTCTACGAGAGTCTGGCCAGCCGACTCGATTTCTACAGCCAGCTCCAGGACGCCACGTTCGGGGATCGCGCGATCTACGGAGGGCGCATCGATGAGGACTACATCAAGCGCGTGGGCAACTGGGGTCGTCTGGGGGCTCGCATTGGAAGCTTCGCCGAGCTGGCGAAGAACCGGCCCCAGCAGCCGATAGCGTCCGTCTCGGACGAGAGCCACAGCGTCGACCCGAGCTTCGAGTTCGAGCTGAGCAACGCCAACGTCGACCCCGCGAGCGTCGTGGTGACCGACGACGCCGGCGTGGTCGTCTACGTGGAGGGTCTCGACTACCGGCTGCGCGAGCAGGGCAGCGCCACCGTCGTGGAGATCCTGCTCACGGGGTCCATCGCGCTGGGGCAGGTGCTGCTCGTGGATTACCAGTTCGATCCGGGCAGCCGTAACGACATCCTGACCACGGGCTTCGACGTGCGCGCGGACTTCGACGTTTTCGACACCTTCTCGATCTACGGGCGCTACAACTCCATCGACCGGGAACTGCTCGAAGGGGACCCCGTCGAGCAGTTCGTATCCCCCTACGATCGCCGTCGACTGATCGGGGGAAAGTTCGCGCGGCCGTGGATCAAGGCGCTGGCCGAGTTCGAGGACTTCGACTCGAGGAATGGCCCCTACGAGGCCTTCCGCGGATCGGTATCGCTCTACAGCCCAGACATCCGATCCTGGAACGGCAGCGTGACCGGCGCCTACAACCTTCAGGACTTCACCGACGTGGACCGCACGGTGTCCCGCATGACGCTGGGCGGACGGGCCACACGCCGCGTGTCCCAGCGCGGCGTGGTCGAGCTGCAGGGGGACTATCGGCGCGAGCGCTGGAGCGGAGCGCTCGATCAGGGCGCCAACGACATCGACGCGCTTCGCGTCGAAGGTCTCTACACTTGGTGGTACGGCCAGATTCGCTTCAAGTGCGAAGCGCATTACTGGCGGGTGCTGCAGCGGGCGCAGGATCAGAACCACTACCTGATCGCGCTGCGCATGCGCAGGGAGTTCTAGGCGCCGTGCAAGGATTCCGCCACTCGCTTCACCGCGCCGCAGCCGCGCTGATCCTTGGTGCCTGCGCTGCGTGCGCGAGTTGCGCCACGGCGCCGCGGGCGTGGAACGAGCCCGGGGCGGAGCTCGTCTGGCCCGAGCCTCCGGAGCGCGCACGCATCGCCTACGTGGGCGCGATCCGCTCGCCCGCCGATCTGGGCGTCGGGAGCGGCTGGCTCGATCGGCTGGCGGCGGCCGTCTTCGGCGCCGAGCAGGCGCGAATGGTGCGGCCCATCGCCGTCGCCGTGAACGGCGCCGGCGTGCTGGTCGTCGCGGATCCCAGCGTGCCCACCGTGCACTGGTTCGACCTCGAGAATCGCGCGTATCGGCAGCTGGGGTCGAATCTCGCCGCGCCCCTGCGCTCGCCCGTCGGGGTCGCCATCGACTCGGGGGGGCGGGTCTACGTGGCCGATTCCGCGCTGGGTCGGGTGTTCGTCCTCGACGCGCGAGACCAACTCGTCGCCGAGCTGGGCGAGGGGCTTCTGGAGCGGCCCACCGGTCTGGCGCTCGATTCCGCCGAGGAGCACCTCTACGTCGTCGACACTATAAAATGTCGAGTCTTCGTATTCGACCGCGCTGGGCGCAGAGCCGGCGAATTCGGTCGGCGCGGGGTGGGGCCCGGCGAATTCAACGCGCCCACCTCCATCGCGGTTTCGCCCGACGGAACGCTCTCCGTCTCGGATTCGCTCAACTTTCGCGTGCAGCGCTTTGGCGCCGACGGTGCGCCGCTCGGCCTCTTCGGCCAGCTCGGCGACGGGACGGGGAACTTCACCCGGCCCAAGGGCGTGGCGGCCGACACGGCGGGGCGGCTCTACGTGGTCGACGCGGCCTTCGAGAACGTCCAGATCTTCGAGCCCGATGGCACGCTGCTGCTGTCCTTCGGCGAGCCGGGCGCCGGCCCCGGCGAGTTCACCCTGCCGACCGGGCTCTTCCTGGACTCGAGCAACACGATCTGGGTGGCCGATTCCTTCAATCGGCGCGTGCAGGTCTTCAGACTGCTGGCGGAGCAGCCATGAAACGAACCCTTGCGACGATCTTCTTGGGGGCGCTGATCGCGCTGCTCGGCGCGCACGGCGCCGCGCGGGCGCAGGTGCGGGGCAGCCGACACGACCTCACCGTGAGCGGCGCCGTGGCCTTCAATGCCCCGGGCCCCGCGGCGACGGCGCAGGAGGAGGGCGTCTGCATCTTCTGCCACACGCCGCACCGCGCGCCGGCGCAGACGCCGCTGTGGAATCGGCGCATGCCGCGGCTCGTCTACACGCCGTACTCGAGCTCGACACTGCAGGCCTCACCCGGTCAGCCGACCGGCGACTCGAAGCTCTGCCTGAGCTGCCACGACGGCACCATCGCCCTCGGCGCGGTGCTGAGTCGCGAGCTGCCGGCCGCTGCCATGGGGCGCGCGCTCTCCGGCCGCGCGCGCCTGAGCACCGACCTCTCCGACGACCATCCGATCTCCTTCGATTACGACGCGGCCCTGGCCGCGGCGGACCCCGAGATCGTGTACCCCCAGAGCCTGCCTTCGCACATCCGGCTCGACGGGGCCGGGCAGATGCAGTGCACGTCGTGTCACGACTCGCACAACACCGGCTTCGACCACTTCCTGGTGATGGACGCCGCCTACTCGGCGCTCTGCACCAGTTGCCACGACAAGGCCGGCTGGTCGGGGAGCAGCCACGACAGCTCGCCCGCGACCTGGAGTGGGGCCGGTGTGGATCCCTGGGCTCACACGGATTGGACGACGGTGGCGGCCAACGGCTGCGAAAACTGCCACGCGCCGCACACCTCCGGCTCTCCGGAGTGGCTGCTCAACTTTCCCATGGAGGAGGACAACTGTCTCTGCTGCCACAATGGAGAGGTCGCCCAGAAGGACATCGCAGCCGAGCTGCACAAGCCTTTCCGGCACGCGGTGGATGCTTACCTGAAGGTGCACGACCCGATGGAGGATCTCGCGTCGATGCCGCGGCACGTGGAGTGTCAGGACTGCCACAACCCACACGCCGCAGTCGGCGCGGAAGCGCAGGCCCCCTACGTGAGCGGCGCCCTGCAGGGCCTGGCGGGTCTCGACGGCTCGGGCCAGCGCGTCGAGCGCGCCGAGTATCAGTATCAGGTCTGCTTCCGTTGCCACGCGGACGAGGCCGGCGCGCCGCCTCCCTTCATCGAGCGCCAGGTCGTACAGCTCAGCGTGCAGCTCAAGACCGACGTCACCAACCCCTCGTATCATCCCATCGAGGGGCCCGGCCGGAATCCCGACGTGCCGAGCCTGATCTTCCCGCTGATCGAGTCCTCCATGATCTACTGCACCGATTGCCACGCGAACGACGCGGGCCCCGGCGCGGGCGGGCTCGGGCCGAGCGGGCCGCACGGATCGAGCTGGCCCTTCCTGCTGGAGCGCGAGTACCGCGTCGCCGACGGTACCAGCGAGAGCTACCAGGCCTACGCGCTCTGCTACAAGTGCCACGACCGCGAGGCCATCCTGAGCGACACTTCCTTCCCGTCGCACCGCAAGCACATCGAGGAGGAGCGCGCGCCGTGCTCGGCGTGTCACGATCCGCACGGCATCAGCGCCACGCAGGGCAGTCCGATCAACCATGCGCACCTGATCAACTTCGACACGAGCATCGCGCTTCCCCTGGAATCCGGAGCATCTGCCGGGCGCCTCGAGTTCGTCGATCTCGGCGACCGCGCGGGGGAGTGCTGGCTCCAGTGCCACGTGGGCGGGCTGGGCGGCGGCCTCCACGAGGGTCGGCGCTACGGCCCGTGAATGGCGGCGCCGGCGCGCGCGGCGGCGCGTTCGCTGATACGATGCGCGCGTGACGCGGGCATGACGCGTCCGCGGAATGCTCTGCGGCGGAGAAGAAGATGATCGAACGCGGCAAGGGTCTCGGCAAGGCGAAGCTCGTGATCGGCTGGAACGAGTACGTCGATCTCCCCGCGTGGGGCATCCTCGGGCTGCGCGCCAAGCTCGACACCGGCGCCAGGAGCAGCGCCCTGCACGTGGAGAACATCGAGCTGCGCCCGCACGGCCACGTGCGCTTCGACGTCATGCTGCACCGCAAGAAGAGCGACCGTCGCGTGCACATCGAGGCGCCCATCTCGCGCCGCGCGCGCGTTCGCTCGAGCAGCGGACACATGGAGCTGCGCTACTTCGTGATGGCGGAGCTGCGCCTCGGCCCCGTGGTCGAGGTCGTCGAGGTGAACCTCATGGATCGCCAGCGCATGATCTACCGCATGCTGCTCGGTCGCAGCGCGCTGGCGGGCAGATTCCTGATCGACGTGGCGCGCCAGAATCTGCTCGAGCGGCCGAGGCGAGCGGCGCGCCGCGCGCTGCGCTGAGCCGCGGGCACCGCGCGCGGGCTAGCGCCACTCCGGATCGTCGGGCGCGAGCGCGTCGCGGTAGTACTCGACCTGCTCCGCGGCCGCCTCGGGCTCCTGCACGCTCGCGATGTGGAACAGCGCGTCCCCCGTGTTCACCAGGGGCAGGCGGGTCAGTCCGATCACGACGCCGCTCACCGTGGCGCGCACCGTCACCTCGCCCTCGCCGAGCAGGCCCGCGATGCGGCCGAGCACGGTGCCTTCCTCCACCGACTGGCCGAGGCCCACCTCGGCGCGCAGCAGCCCACCCTCGGGCGCGCGCGCCCAGCTGCTCGAGTGGGCGATGTAGGGCTCGGCCAGCTTCGCGAGGCGCGGCGTGTTGGGCAGCATGCCGATCGAGCGCATCACCGAGAGGATGCCCCGCACGCCCGCGCGGATGGCGAGCTCGTCGAAGCGCAGCGCCTCGCCGGCCTCGTAGGTGAGCACCGGAACGCCGCGCTCCTGCGCCACCTGGCGCAGCGAGCCCGGGCGCATCTTCGCGTCGAGGATCACCGGTGTGCCGAAGGAGCGCGCCATGCGCTCGACCTCCGGCTCGGCCAGGTAGGCGCGCACCTGCGGCAGATTCGCCCGGTGCTGCGAGCCGGTGTGCAGGTCGATGCCGTGCGTGCAGCGCTCCAGCACCTCCCTGTGGAAGCAGTGCGCGAGCCGCGAGGTGAGCGATCCCTTGGCCGCGCCGGGAAAGGAGCGGTTCAGATCGCGCCGATCGGGCAGATAGCGGCTCTGGGTGATGAAGCCGTACACGTTCACGACGGGCACCGCGATCAGGATGCCGCGCAGCGACGTGAGCCGGGGCCGCCGCAGCAGGCGCCGCACGATCTCGACGCCGTTGATCTCGTCGCCGTGCAGCGCGGCGCTCAAGAAGAGCTGCGGTCCGGGTCTGCGGCCGCGCACCACCTGCAGCGGCAGCACCACTTCGCCGTGCCCGTAGTCGCTGGCCACGGGGAGGTCGATCACCGCGCCCTGACCCGGCGCGACCTCGACGCCGCCGATCTCGAAGGACTCGCTGTTGCTGGCCCGATTCACGCGCGCTCCGCCCGCTCCCCCTCGAGAGGGCGCCGCGGCCCGGGCCGCGGGGCGAGACCCTCGAGTGCGCGGTCCCTGCAATAGCACAACGGCGCTGCGCCCGACGGGGTGGATGCAGCGTCTCCCGGACCGGCCCCGCCGCGGAAGCCGAATCGTTTCCACGGCGCTTGCGTCACGACTAGCCGCGCGCCAGTGCCGATCCGGGCGGCGGATACTCCAGCGAGTCGTCGATCTGCTCGATCTGCTCGGCCGGGAACTCCGGCAGCGGCAGCGCACCCGCGTCGCGCAGGCGCCGCACCTCGGCCTCCGCCTCCTGCGTCCGCGTCGCGTTGCGCCCCTCGTCCCGGCCCAGGTAGAGGGTCTGCGACGGATAGGCGAAGCTGGCCCCGCTGGCGCTCACGATGTCCATGACGCGCAGGTAGATGTCCTCGCGCACCGCCATGAAGTCGTTCCAATCCCGCGTATCGATGAACACGAAGATCTCGAGGTCGAGGGAGTAGGCACCCAGGTTGACGAAGCGCACGCGGCACGGATCCGGGAGCGTCTTCGGGTGCGCGTAGAGCATCTTGCGCAGCTCCACGAGCAGGTAGCGCATCTGGTCCGGCGATGTGTCGTAGCCCACCTGCAGCACGGCGTAGAGTCGCATCTTGTCGCGCACGGCGAAGTTCTCGATGCGCGTCGTGGAGATCTCCGCATTGGGCACCGTGACCAGCGTGCGGTCGAGCGTGCGGATGCGCGTGGAGCGCAGGCCGATGTCCTCCACGGTCCCCACGTGATCTCCGACGCGGCAGAACTGCCCGACGGTCACCGGGCGGTCGGCGATCAGCGTGAAGCCGCCGAAGAGGTTCTCGAGCGTCTTCTGCGCCGCGAGGGCCACGGCCAGGCCGCCCACGCCGAGACCGGCGAGCAGCCCGGCCACGTTGAAGCCGAGATTGTCCACGATGGCGACGCCGGCGATCGCGAGCACGAAGGCCTTCGAGATGCGCCGGCCCATCGGCACGACGGTGTCGGCCACCGTCTCCGTGCGCTCCGCGAGGCGGTCCTGCGCGTAGCCCGCGAGCACGTCGACGACGCGCAGCGCGAGCCAGCCGGCGCCGACGAGCACGAGCGCCCGGCAGGCCGCAGCGAGGTTCTGCTGCGCGGGAAGCGGGAGCGCGAGCGTGAGGCATCCCGCGTAGAAGATCAGCACGGACACGATGAGGCGCGCCGGCCCCGCCACGATCTGCGCCTGGAGTCGGGAGGCGGCCCCGCGGAGCTGGCGCAGCGCCCGCATCACGATCCGCAGCACGAGCCATGTGACGACGTATCCGAGGGTCGACGCGAGCACGAGCAGCAGCATCAAGCCGAGCCACTGCCAGAGCGCGAGTTCGAGCACGCGCACCGCGAGGAGCGGCTCGGGCAGGATCTCGCCGAGCCAGCCGTAGCCGTGCTCGGCGTAGAGGGCTTCGACGCGCGCCACGAGCATCGGGTCGACGAGCCAGATCCGACTTCCGTCCGGGAGCGCGCGGCGCACCAGGCGCACCTCGACGTTTCCCTGCGCGCTCGCCACGCTGCCCACGCGTTCGATGTCCTGCGGCAGCCCGTCGTCGAGACGTCCCGTCGCGTCGTCGCTCAGGGCGTCGAGATCCACCCAGAGCTTGCGGTCGAGCACCACCTTGAGCTGGCGCGCGGCATCCGCGGGGCGCGCGCCTCGCGCGGCGATCCGGCTCGTGTCGAGATACGCTGCGGCGCGTTCGAAATCGCCGGCGCGACTGGCGCTCAGGTAGCCCTCCATCGTGCTGCGCGGCGTTTCTCTGCGCAGCGGCGTCGCTTCGGGGGAGGCGCCGGATTCAGCATGGGCCGGGGCGGTGGCGTCGCCGAAGGCGGCGGATCCCGCCAGCAACCCTGCGGCGCAGACGAGCGCGCCGATGCGTCGGACGCCTCGCGCGCCCGTGCGTCCTGTCGGGTCTTCGTTCTTCATCGCGACCTCCTCCCTTGTGTGTCCGTGCCAATCGGAACCGGTCGTCTCGTGCCGGCGCGGCCCCGCTTGGCTGGTTTCGGGCTGCGCTGCCCGAGGCATGCACGCACGCGCCGCTGCGCCGGATCTGTGCTTCTCCGGCACGGGGCGTCAGAATTCTGGGCGAGATCGTGCCGCAGGCCCGCGTTTCGCGAAACGCGACGGCGCTGGCAATTCTCCATCGTGCCCGCGCAGCCAATGCGCGCTGCGCCCGGAGCGGCTATTTTGCGGCGTCGCGGCCGAGGACGGCCGGCAGATGCGGAGCGGCGCAGCGAGAGCGTAGGCAGCGAGGAACGACGACTTGGCGCGCGACGATCTCATTCAGGCGACCGGAACCGTGGAGAAGATTCTCGGCGGCGGTCGCTACCAGATCTCGCTGGAGAGCGGGCAGACGGTGACGGCCCAGCTCTCGGGTCGCATGCGCCGCTTCCGGATCCGCGTGATTCCCGGGGATCGCGTACAGGTGGGCCTCTCGCCCTACGATCCGACCCACGGCTTCATCACCTTTCGTCTGCGCGAGGGTCAGCCTCCACCGGGCTAGCCGCGCAGCACGGCGCCGCACTCCGCACGCGCCGCTGACCCCCCGGCCCACAGGCAACGCGGGAGGGAAGACGTGAGTCGCCCACCGACGTCGACCGTGCTGCGCCTCAAGGCCCTGCAGGCCTGGGATCGCTGGCGCCTGGCGCGGCTCGCGGCCCGGCATCCGGGCCTCCGCGTGCATGCGGAAGCCAGCAGCAACTTCGCCGTTGCGCGCTATGTGCTGGCGCCGGGTGCGCGCCTGCGCATCGGCGCGGGGGCCGCGACCGAGCGCGTGCCCGGCGCGCTGCTCTTCTGGCTCGGTTCCGGCGCCGATGTCGCGATCGGTGAGGATTGCTGGCTGCGCACCGAGGTGGAGCCCGTGCGCATCCTGGCCTTCGCCGGGGCGCGCATCGCGATCGGGCCGGGGGCGCTGCTCAACGGCTGTCACCTCAGCGCCAAGCGCGAGGTGGTGCTCGGCCGCGGCGCGTCCGTGGGCTTCGGCAGTCGCATCCTCGACGCGGATCAGCACGATCTCGATGGGCAGCATGCGGAGCGCATTTCGCCGGTGCGGGTGGGCGATCACACCTGGATCGCGTCCGACGTCACGATTCTGCGCGGCGTCCAGGTCGGGGCGCACTGCGTGGTGGGCGCGCGCTCTCTGCTCACCCGCGATCTGCCCGACGGCACGCTCGCGTACGGTGCGCCCGCGCGGGCGCGCGGCCCGGTCGGCGACCGCTCGGGGGCTCGCTAGCGTTCGCGCGTGGCAAGCCCCATCCACGCGATCGGCGCTGCACTCGATGCCGCGGGCCTGAACGTGCGCGGCGCCCTCAGCGCCGAGCGCTACGACGGCCTGGTGCCGCCCGCCTGGCGCACGGCGGTGCTGCTGCCCGCGGCGCGCAGCGCCGTCGTGGTCGCGAGCGGAGGGCGCGCGCTGTGGGAGGCCTTCCGCGCGGCTCCCGAGTTCGGCGCGGCGCAGGATCCCCTCGATGCGTACACCGCCCGGGTGGTTGGGGATCTGGCGGCGCACTGGGCGCAGGCAGGGCATCCCACACGGGCGCTCTTCGCCTTCGAGCGTCGCGGGGGTGGGGTCGCGGATTTCGTGGCGCTGGGGCGCGCCTCCGGCCTCGGCGTGCACAGCCGGCTCGGGCTGCTGCTCCATCCTCACTACGGTCCCTGGCTCTCCATTCGGGCCCTGCTGCTGACCGAGCTCGCCTGGTTCGAGTCCCGCGGGGAAGATGGGTTCGACCCGTGCGGCGGCTGCCCCGCCCCCTGCGCCAGCGCGTGCCCGACCCGGGCCCCGGCGCCGAGCGGCTTCGATGTCGCGGCCTGCGCCGCGACGCGGCGACGCGAGCCCGACTGCGCCCTGCGCTGCGCCGCCCGCCGCGCCTGCCCGGTGGGCGCGCAGCACGCGTACCTCGAGGAGGCCGAGGCGCACCACATGCGGGATGCTTGAAAAGCGCGGCAGTTCGCCTAAATTCCCTCGCCCCGCTGGCCGATTCGCTGGGCCCGCTGGAGCGCAGAGCCGGCTGTGGAAGGTCGAGGCGCTCCGGCAGGTCGCTCGCAGCGGACGCGCAGCGCGCTGCGTGGGATCTGCACGATCGCGAGATGCGGGGACCGGCGTGCGCAGCCCGCGCGACACGCATCGGTCGGACGCGGTCACTCACACGAATCCTCTTTCCCCAGCATCGGCTCCAACAACCAAGCCGCCCCCATAGGCGAGGCCACGATGACGTACGACCTCACGAAGATCCGGAACATTGGAATCAGCGCTCACATCGACTCGGGCAAGACCACGCTCACCGAGCGCATCCTGTTCTACACCCAGCGCATTCACCGCATCCACGAGGTGAGGGGCAAGGATGAGGTGGGCGCCACCATGGACTTCATGGAGCTCGAGCGCGAGCGCGGCATCACGATCGCGTCCGCCGCCACCCACTGTCAGTGGAGCGGGCACCACATCAACATCATCGATACGCCCGGGCACGTGGACTTCACCATCGAGGTGGAGCGATCCCTGCGCGTGCTCGACGGCGCCATTCTGGTGCTGTGCGGCGTGGCGGGCGTGCAGTCCCAGTCGATGACCGTGGACCGGCAGATGCGCCGCTACAAGGTTCCGCGCCTCGCCTTCATCAACAAGCTGGACCGCTCGGGGGCCAACCCGCAGCGCGTGGTGCAGCAGCTGCGCGAGAAGCTCAAGCACAACGCGGTGCTGATGCAGATCCCGATTGGGCTCGAGAGCGCGCACCAGGGCGTGATCGATCTGACCACCATGAAGGCCATCTACTTCGACGGCGAGAACGGGGAGGTGGTGCGGGTCGAGGAGATCCCGGCGGCGCTCGCGCACGAGAGCGAGGCCGCGCGCGAGACCATGCTCGACGCCGTCTCGCTGCACTCGGACGCGCTCACCGAGGCGATCCTCGAAGACCAGGTGACCGAGGCGCTGATCCACGACGCGGTGCGCCGCGGCACGCTCTCCCAGGACCTCACGCCCGTCTTCCTCGGCTCGGCCTACAAGAACAAGGGCGTCCAGCCGCTGCTCGACGCGGTGACGCGCTACCTGCCGAACCCGGCGGAGGTCGAGAACACGGGCGTCGATCTCTCGAACGACGAAGCGCCGATCACGCTGGCCTCCGATCCGAACAAGCCCTTGGTGGCGCTGGCCTTCAAGCTCGAGGACGGCCGCTACGGTCAGCTCACCTACCTGCGCGTCTACCAGGGGCGGATCGGCCGCGGCAGCTCGATCGTGAATAGCCGCACCAAGAAGCGGCAGAAGGTGGGCAGGCTCGGCCGCATGCACGCCGCCGAGATGGAGGAGATCGAGGAGGCCTTCGCCGGCAACATCGTGGCCATGTTCGGCATCGACTGCGCCTCGGGCGACACCTTCACGGACGAGTCGGTGCAGATCGCGATGAGCTCCATGCACGTGCCCGCCCCGGTGATCTCGCTCTCGGTGAAGCCCGCGGACAGCAAGTCGCAGGACAACATGGGCAAGGCGCTGGGTCGCTTCGTGCGCGAGGATCCCACCTTCCACGCGGGTGTGGATCCGGAGAGCGGCGAGACGGTGATCTCCGGCATGGGCGAGCTCCATCTCGACGTCTACGTCGAGCGCATGAAGCGCGAGTACAACGTGCTCGTGCAGACGGGCGCGCCGCAGGTCGCCTACCGGGAGACCGTCTCGCAGCGGGCCGAGTTCAACACCACCCACAAGAAGCAGACCGGCGGCGCCGGCCAGTTCGGGCGCGTGGAGGGCTACGTCGAGCCGCTCGCCGACGGCAATTTCGAGTTCGTGAACGAGGTGCGCGGCGGCGCGATTCCCACCGAGTTCATTCCGTCGGTGGAGAAGGGCTTCCAGAGCTCCCTCGCGAAGGGACGGCTCATCGGCTTCCCGGTGACCGGCCTGCGCGTGGTGCTTACCGACGGGCAGGCCCACAGCGTCGACTCGTCGGACAACGCCTTCCAGGCGGCGGGCCGCAAGGCCTTCCGCGAGGTGTACCCGCGGGCGAAGCCCGTCGTGCTCGAGCCGGTCATGAAGCTCGAGGTGGAGAGCCCCACCGAATTCCAGGGCGCGGTGCTCAAGACGGTGATGCAGCGCCGCGGGAGCGTGGTGGGAACCACCGAGGAGGACGGCTTCTGCCGCCTCGAGGCGGAGGTCCCGCTGGCGGAGATGTTCGGCTACGCGACCGATCTGCGCTCTTGCACCCAGGGCAAGGCCGAGTTCACCATGGAGTTCTCGCGCTACGTGCGCGTGCCTGCCGAGATCCAGGAGGCCCTCAAGAAGGAGCACGGCTCCAAGCTCAAGGTCGACGACGACGACTGATTCGGCACGCGGCGCGTTGTCCGTTCTTCATCACCCAAACGAACCGAGGAGGAGCTTCTCCTTGTACCGAAAATTCCTGAATGCCCGCAGCCCGCTGCGCCTGCTCGAGAAGGGGCTCCACGGCGGTCTGGGGCCCGGCAATCTGGGCATCGTTCTCGCCGGACACGGCGTGGGCAAGACCTCGTTCCTGGTGGGCGTGGCGGTGGACGAGCTGCTGCGCAAGGGCCGCGTGCTGCACGTCTCGCTGTCGCACACGGTGGCTCACGTGAGGGCGCACTACGACACCGTCTTCGAGGAGCTGGCCAACTCGACCCATCTGAAGGACGAGGGGCTCATCCACGGGGAGATCGACCGCCACCGCAGCATCCGTGTGTATCCGCCGGGCGAGCTCACCGCCGCGAAGCTGCGCGACGCGGTGAAGCTCGAGAGCGAGGCGGGCGCCAAGCCGACGCTGCTGATCCTCGAGGGCCTCGACCTGACGAGCTTCGGCAAGCCGGACGTGGAGGACGTCAAGGCACTCGCCCAGGAGCTCGGCGCGGAGGTGTGGCTCGAGTCGGCGAGCTCGGGCGAGCGCGTCGTGAAGGCGCCCGCGGCGGTCCAGCAGCTCGACGGTCTGCTGAGCGTGATTCTCGCGCTCGAGCCGGGGGACGGCGGCGTCGAGCTGCGCGCGCTCAAGGACCACGACAATCCGGACGTCTCCACCCTGCACGTGGCGCTCGATCCGCGCACGCTGCTGCTGGTGCGCAGCTAGTCCGCATTCGGCTTCAGCGCGGGCGGGGCCCAGGCGGGGCGCGGCCGGCTGCGGCGAACTCGAGCGCAGCCCG
>JAOUNA010000196.1 GCA_029881215.1 Myxococcales bacterium
GCCTAGACCGCATCGCCCGCCCCGCCGAGCGCGGCCCGAGCCGCCGCTTTCTTGACATCCGTCAACGTCGCTCCTGCGCGCGATCAATGCAGCGCGCGGCGCGTCGGATCCATACTGTCCCGAATTCGCGGGGGGCGGTTCGATCACCGCTCCGAAGGGAGATCCAGCTCCATGGCAATCGATTTTTCGTTGAGCGCAGAACAGAAGGCACTGCAGAGCACCGCGCGCGAATTCGCGCAGGAGGTTCTGAAGCCCCTGGTCGCGAAAGCGGATGCGGAGCCGGATCCCCAGAAGGGGTTTCGGATGGTCAAGCCGGCTTATGTCCAAGCGTACAAGCTCGGCCTGGCCATGGGACCACTCCCCGCGAAGTACGGCGGCGGCGGCGTGAGCAACGTGGATCTGCAGATCGTCGCCGAAGAGATCTGCGCGGTCGATCCCGGCTTCGCGTGCATCCTGCTCGTCAACGGCCTGGCGTTGCTGCCGATCGCGTGGTTCGGAAGCGAGGCGCAGAAGCAGAAGTGGCTGACCGCGGCCACCAGCGATCCGACCGGCGAGTTCATCGCCGGCTGGGCGGTCAGCGAGCCCGCCGGGACACCGGGAGGCACCGCGTGCTTCGACCACCCGGATCCCCATCCCATGGGCCACGGCACCACGGCGGAGCACGACAAGAAGAACGGCGAGTACGTGCTGAACGGCCGGAAGTACTGGCCGTCGAGCTCGGCGGGCTGGGATTTCCAGGGCGCCAACGTCAGCTCGGTGACCGTGCGCACCGATCGCAGCAAGGGCGGCAAGAGCGGGCTCAGCGTCATTCTGGTGCCGCGCGGCACGCCCGGCATGCGCTTCGAGCCGAACATCGACAAGCTCGGCCATCGGCTCAATCAGAACACCCACGTGGTCTTCGAGAACTGCCGCGTGCCCGAGGAGAACGCCTTCGCAATCGGCAACGGCGATCTCGCCATCAGCAAGGCGTTCACGTGGTCGGGCCCGGTGGCCGGCATCGCCGCCACCGCGATCGGTCGAACGGCGTACGAGTACACGCTCGATTGGGCCAAGCGGTACACGGCCGGCGGGGATCAGCCGATCATCATGCACCAGGCGCCCGGCTACATGCTGGCCGACGTCGCCATGCGCATCGAGGCGTGCCGGTATCTGTGCTGGAAGGCCGCCCACTACCTCGACCTGTACGACTCGGAAGGGCAGGCCTTCGGCGCCATGGCGAAGGTCTATTGCACCGAGACCATGTTCGACGCGGTCTATCGCTGCATGCAGGTGATGGGAATCAACTCGCTGGACAAGGTGCATCCGCTGGAGAAGTGTCTGCGCGAAGCCGCCGTCCTTCCGATCTACGACGCCGGAAACGTCGGCATGCAGCGGCGCAAGATCTGGGGCGTGATGTGCGACGCGGACTTCGATCCGCGTGCCTTCGTGGACTGCAAGCCCATCCGCTTCAACAAGTCGATGGAGGGGCTCGGCGTCAAGGTCATCGCGGCCTAGGCCCGGGGCGGATTCGACGCTGCGCAAGCCGGCGACTCCGGGTCCAGAAGCATGGACACACACGAGCAGGGCGTCGGACTCCTGGTCCGCGACGGAAGCGCGCTCGTCTATGTGATCTTCCTGCCGTTTCTCGCCGTGTTCGTGTTCGGCTTGCTGCGCCGCCTCGAGCCGCTGCCACCGCGCCCCGTGCTCGCGGCACTGCGATCGCGCGCGGGCCTGTGCAGGATTCTCTGCGACGCGCTCCTGCAGCGGAAGGTGCTGCACCGGCCCGCTGCCGGGCTCGCCCACGCCGCGCTCTTCTGGGGATTCGCGGCGCTTCTGCTCGGCGACGCGTTGCTCGCGCTGGATCGGATCCTGCGGCTACCGCTCGGCGCGCCGCTGCTCGTCGGCGCGACGGCGCGGGCGCTCCAGGCCGCGCTCGATGCCTTCGGTCTGCTGTTCGTCGCGGGCGCGCTCCTCGCCGCGCTGCGCCGCTTCGCACTGCGACCGCCCGGGCGCTCGGCGAGCCCGGAGAAAGGGCTGATCTTGTGCAGCCTGCTCTTCGTCGGTGTGAGCGGCTTTGCCATCGAGGGCCTGCGCATGCAGGCGCAGCCCGGGCCGGCCGACGCGTGGGCATTCGCCGGACACGCGGCGGCCGGTGTTCTCGCGACGGCCGATCTCTCGGAGCGCGGGGCGCTGCTCTGGGGTCAGGCGCTGTGGTGGAGCCACATGCTCGCGGCGTTCGCGCTGATCGCTGCCTTGCCCTTCTCCCATCTCTTTCACGCGCTGGGCGCCCCGATCCAGATGCTGCTGTCGTCGACGCGCCGCGCCGGCGCGCTGCGCACGCCGTTCCGTCTGGCGGAGCTGATCGCGAGCGGTCAGCTCGATGCGGCGATCGGCGCGGAGCGCATCGGCGATTTCAGCGCGAACGAGCGCTGGGCCTTCGCAGCCTGCACCGACTGCGGGCGCTGCGAGACGGTCTGCCCCGCGCACGCCACGGGCACCGCGCTCTCTCCGCGCCGGCTGCTCTGCGATCTGAAGCGCGCCCTCGAGACGTGGCGGCCGAAGCACGGGCCGGGCGCGGCCCTGCTCGGCGCATCGATCGCGGAGGATGCGGTCTGGGCCTGTACGATGTGCGGCGCCTGCGCCCAGGTCTGTCCGGTCTCGATCGATCCGGTCGCCCCCGTCGCGGAGCTTCGGCGCGGGCGCGTGGCCCGCGGTCAGCTCGGCGCACAGCGCAGCGAGATGCTCTCGAATCTCTCCCGAACCGCGAATCCCTACGGCTCGCCGCGCGACACGCGGCAAGAGCTGGCGGAATCCCTGGGCGTGTCCACGCTCGACGCCGCGCCGGACGTGCCCTGGATCTACTGGATCGGCTGCGCGGCGAGCTTCGATCCGCGCTCCCGGCGCATCGCGCACGCGATGATCCGCATCCTCGAGGCGGCGCGCGTCGAGTTCGCCATCCTCGGCCCCGAGGAGCGCTGCACGGGCGACTGCGCCCGGCGCATCGGTGAGGAGGGACGCTTCCAGGAGCTGGCGCTGCAGAACATCGCCGCGCTCGAGAGCCGCGGCGTGAAGAAGGTGCTGACGCACTGCGCGCACTGCTTCAACACGTTCCGCAGCGAGTATCCCGAGCTCGGCGCCCGCTTCGAGAGCGTGCACCACGCCGACTTCATCGCGCAGCTGATCGCGCAGCGGCGGCTGCCGCTCAACCGAGCGGTGCCGGGCGTCGCCACGCTGCACGACGCCTGCTACGTCGGGAGGATCCACGGGCAGACCCGCGCTCCGCGCAGCGTGCTCCGCTGCGTGCCGGGCATCGAGCTCGTCGAGATGGATGCGCGCGGCGCGTCGAGCTTCTGCTGCGGCGCCGGCGGTGGAAACTACTGGTACGATGTGCCGCGCCGAGAGCGCATGGGCCGCGCGCGCATGCGCCAGGCCGCGGCCACCGGCGCGCAGCTGCTGATCGCGGAGTGTCCCTACTGCATCCGCATGCTGGAGCAGGCCGGCGGCGACGCGGACGCACAGCGCGCGCCGGCGGTGCTCGACCTGAGCGAAGTGGTGGCGCGTGCGCTCGCATGAGGGCCGGCCCACGATGCTCCGGATCTCCGTCTGCCTCAAGATCTCTCTCGATACCGCGCAGCTCAAGGCGGACCCGCAGACGCGCGCCCCGCGCCTCGAGAACGCGCCGCTCCGCGTCGGCAGCATCGACGAGAACGCGCTCGAAGAGGCGGTGCGCCTGAAGGAGCGACACGGTGGCGAGGTGCGCGCGGTGATGCTGGTCGGCGCGCCGCCGCCGGAAGAGCTCGTGCTGCGCGTGCTCGCCATGGGCGCCGACGAGGCGGTCCAGATCGTGGACGAGACGCTCGGCGCGGCGGACGCGCTGGCCACGGCGACCCTGCTCGCCGCCGCGCTCCGCAAGCTGCCAGCCGCCGATCTGATTCTCTGCGGCGAGGGCTCCCTCGACGAGTACAACCGCCAGGTCGGCCCGCGCATCGGGGAGGCCCTCGGCCTCCCGATCCTCACGCACGTGACGAAGCTCGCGCTGTCGGACGGGCGCATCGAGGCCGAGCGCGCGCTCGAAGACCGCGCGGAGCGGGTCGCGTGCGCGCTGCCGGCCCTGCTCACGGTCAGCCAGGAGATCAACCAGCCGCGCTTCGCCGCCGTGCTCCAGATCCTCGGCGCGTCGAAGAAGCCGCGCGTCGTCTGGGGACTGCGCGATCTCGAGCTGCCGGAGGGCGTGAGCGCCTCGAGCCTGGCGGGGCTGCGCACGCTCGAAGTCGCGGCGCCGGCGTCGGCGCGCAGAAGGATCGTCGTGGACGGGGAGACCCCCGCAGCGCGCGCGCGCAGCCTGGCGCGGCGGCTCCTCGAAGAAGGCGCGCTGAGGCTCGGATGAGCGCGGCATCTGCGCTGTGTGTCTATTCGGAGCGCGCCGAGGTCGGTCTCGAGCTCCTGTCCGCGGCCGGCGCCCTGGCGCGCGCTGCGGCGCCGGAGGTCGTGGCGATCGCGCGAAGCGGCGACGCGGAGTTTGCCGCGCAGGCGATCGCCCGGGGCGCCGATCGCGTGTGCCTCGGGGACGGCGCGCAGGGCGCACCCCCGCGCGCGGACGACGACGTGGCGATGCTCGCGGAGCGGGTGCGCGCGATCGATCCCGGCGTGCTGCTGATCGGCGCGACCGTACACGGGACCGAGGTTGCGGGGCGACTGGCGCAACGTCTCGGCGTGGCGTGCGCGACGGACTGCCTGCAGCTGCGCTGCGAGGCAGGTCACGTGATCGTCCAGCGCCGCTGGTGCGGGCGCTTCATCGCCACGCAGCGCTTCGAGACCCGCCCCGCCATCGCGACGCTCGCTCCGGGCCGCTTCGAGGCGCCGGCACCGGATGCGGATCGAACGGGGGCGATCGAAGCGTTCGCCGTGCAGGGCGTCGCGTCGCGCATCGCGCGTCTCGACGAGCGACCGCGCCGCGTCGCCGGCGGTCGCATCGATCGCGCCGAGGTGATCGTCGCGGCGGGGCGCGGCGTGCAGAAACGCGAGGATCTCGCGCTCGTCGAGGCGCTGGCCCGCGTCCTCGGCGCGTCGCTCGGCGCGAGCCGGCCGCTCACCGACGACCTGCAGTGGCTGCCGGCGGACGTCAAGATCGGGCTCTCGGGTCGGACCGTGAAGCCGCGTCTCTACATCGCCTGCGGCATCTCCGGCCAGATCGAGCACGTCGTCGGCATCCGGGATGCCGGCGTGGTGGTGGCCATCAATCGCGACGCCAACGCGCCGATCTTCGAAGAGGCGGATTTCCGCGTGATCGGGGATCTCTACGAGGAGATCCCGGCGCTCACCGCCGCGTTCGCCGCGCTGCGCTGAGTTCGCTGCGGGCGTCCCGCCGCCCCTTCGCGAGCGATCTGCAGC
>JAOUNA010000197.1 GCA_029881215.1 Myxococcales bacterium
CCCGCCATGAATCGCGTCTTCCACACCGTGCCGATCGACGTCGGCGAGTTCTTCGCGATCGGCGCGGTGGCCAGCGCGGTGCTCTGGGTCGAGGAGCTGCGCAAGCTCTGGGTGCGGCGCCGCGCCGCACCGGATGCCGGCTCACGCGGCTGAGCTCGCGCCCGCGCCGCCTCCAGAGAAGCGCTGCGCGGCGCGTCGGGGATGCGAGAGTGCCCGCAGATCCCGCCTCGGACCGGCCGCAAAGATTTTGGTTGCCCTTCGCGATTGTGCGTCGGAGAATCGACCGGAGAGCGGCGCGGTCGAGCTTCCAACCGAGCGGGTGGCGCATCGCTCCGCGCTGTAGCACGGGCCACCCGCAGGAGGGCCAGGGCATGGAGTCGATTCCCGGCGCATCCGATTCGCGGCGCCCGCTGCGCACCCTTGCGGCACTCGCGCTCGCCTCCTCGCTCGCGCTCGGCTCGGCGTCGGTGGCGTCCGGCGCCGACGGGATCGAGATTCCCGGGCTCACGCAGCGCGTGGACCTGATTCTCGATCGCGAGGGCGTCCCGCACATCTTCGCGCGCAACGACTTCGATCTCGCCCGGGTGCAGGGCTTCGTGCACGCGCGCGACCGCTTCTTCCAGATGGATGCCACGCGCAGGCAGGTGAGCGGCGACCTCGCCGAGCTGCTCGGGCCGAGCCTGATCGGGAGCGACGTGCAGAACCGCACCATCGGCCTGCGCCGCGCCGCCGAGCGCTCGCTCGGCGCGCTGTCTGCACGCGAGGTCGCGCTGCTCGAAGCCTACGCGGATGGCGTGAACAGCTATCTGGCGCGCTATCCGTTGCCCGTCGAGTATGCCCTGCTCGAGCTGACGCAGGCGCGCCCGTGGCGTCCGGTGGACTGCCTCGTGATCGGCAAGGCGATCGCCGCGAGCCTCTCCCTCGACATCGACATCCCCCAGACACTCCAGCTCGACGAGTATGTGCAGGCCGGCTTCCCGGGCGGCTTCGACGGACAGGCGCTCTTCTTCGAGGACGTGCGCCGCTCGGCACCGATCGATCCGGCCGCGACGATTCCCGACGCCACGGGAGGCACGCCCTTCGTGGCGCGCGCGTTCGACGTGGATCCGATTCGCCTGGCGCGCGCTGCGGCGGCCGCGCGCGAGCTGCAGGCGCGCCTGGCCGAGGTGCCCTTCCTGTCCCGGGCCATGCAGCGCCGCGAGCTCAGCATCGGCAGCAACGAGTGGGCGGTCTCGGGGCGGCACACCAGCAGCGGCCGGCCGCTGCTGGCCAACGATCCGCATCTCTCGCTGGACACCCCGTCCACCTTCTACGAGTGGCATCTCGTCGTCGAAGACGATCCGGAGAGCGGCCCGATGAACGTGAGCGGCGTGGGATTTCCCGGCACGCCGTCGGTGATCCTCGGGCAGAACGAACGCATCACCTGGGGCGCTACCACGAATCCGATGGACGTGAGCGACATCTTCGCCGACACGTTCATCGTGGATCCCGCTGGCGCGTGCGCGCCCGTGGGCACGCCGGCGTGCATCGTCTCCGCAGGCGCCGTGCACCCGGTCGTGATCGAGCCCGCGAGCTACTTCACCAACCAGCCCGACAACGGCGTGCCCGACGACGTGGTGCCCGCACCCGTTCCGCCGCAGCAGCGGCAGATCGCGACCGTGCCATTCCGCAGCTTCGGCCCGGTGCTCTCCCTCGACGACCCGTCGGTGCTCGAGACCGGCGGCGCAACGACTGCACTCGTGCTGCAGTTCACCGGCTTCCACGCCACGCGCGAGCTCTCGAGCTTCGCGGCCTGGAATCGCGCGCGAAACCTGGACGAGTTCCTCGCCGCGCTCGCGGACTTCGACTTCGGCTCCCAGAATTGGGCCTACGCCGACGCCGACGGCAACATTGCCTACTTCACCAGCGCCGAGCTGCCGCTGCGCCGCGACCTCGAGCAGAGCACGGTGGCCGGCCTGCCGCCCTTCTTCATCCGCGACGGCTCGGGGGCGGCGAACTGGCTGCCGGATCCGGCGCGCAGCCAGGGCCAGGCGATCCCCTATGCGGTGCTTCCATTCGAGGAGATGCCGCAGACCGTGAATCCGCCCAACGGATTCTTCGTGAACGCGAACAACGATCCAGCGGGCGTGAGCCTCGACAACGACCCGCTGAACCAGGTGCGGCCCTCCAACCCGGCGGCGATCTACTACCTCAATCCGAGCTTCGCGGACGGCCTGCGCGCGGGGCGCATCACGCGGCTCGTGCGCGAGCATATCGAGGCCGGTAAGAAAATCGGCTACAAGGACATGCAGGACTTCCAGGCGAACACCCAGCAGCTCGACGCCGAGCTGATGACGCCGTTCCTGCTCACGGCACAGCGCAACGCCCTGCGCCCGGGCGCGCCCGCCGAGCTCGCGGCCCTCGCCCAGGATGCCGGCGTCGCCGAGGCGGTGGCGCGGATCGCGGCCTGGGACTTCTCGACTCCCACTGGAATTCCCGAGGGCTACGATGCGAAGGACACCAACGGCAATCGCACGCTCGACGTGCCCGAGAAGGAGGCGCTCGCGAGCGTCGCCGCCACCCTCTACAACATGTGGCGCGGCGCGCTGATCCGAGCCACGGTCGATGCGACACTCGCCCGGATCGGCGTCTCGGGTGTGAGCGCGGGCGACGCGCTCAAGGCGGTGCACCATCTGCTCTCGCAGCAGCCGTTCACGGGCGTCGGCGCCTCGGGCGTCGACTTCTTCGCCGAGCCCGCGGCGCTCGGCACGCCCGAGGACCGGCGGGACGCGGCGCTGCTGGCGGCGCTGCGCGCGGCGCTGGACGCACTCGCGTCGCCGACGTTCGGAGCCGCCTTCGGCGGCTCCCAGGACCAGAACGACTACCGCTGGGGCCGCCTGCATCGCATCACCTTCGATCACCCCTTCGCCCCGCCCTTCTCGATTCCGCCGGCGGCGGGCTTCGAGAATCTCTCGCCGCAGCTCTCGGGCCTCGCCCGCGACGGCGGCTACGAGGTGGTGAACGCCTCGGGCTTCAGCGCACGCGCGAACTCGCTGAACGGCTTCAAGTTCGGCGGTGGGCCGGTGCGGCGCTACGTGGGCGAGGGCGGCGTGAACTGGGGACCCGTCGGCAGTGTGCGCGGCGTGAACGTGATCCCGGGCGGCCCGTCCGGCGATCCCTCGAGTCCGCAGTACGCGACGCAGCTCGGCAACTGGCTCACAGCGGACAATCACCCCGTGCGCATGACCCGCGTGCCGAACCAGGCCGACGCGATCGCGGTGGAAGTGTTCGTGCCCGCGGCGCCGTAGCCGGCGGCGCGCGCGGCCACGCGCACGGCCCCGACTACTCGGATGCGCAGAACGGCGGTCCGCAGGCGAGCTTGCCCGAGTAGAGGGGGGCGGACAGCTCGCGCAGGATCTCGCCGTCCTTGCGGCGCTTGACGCGCACGCTCAGGGTGCCCACCTCGACACCGCTCTGGAAGACCGGCTCGTATTTCTCGAGATCGCGCGACGTCTCCGGCGGCGCGTCTTGGCCGAGCGCCTCGCGCAGCGCCAGGTCCTTCTCTTCGGCGCGGATCACGTAGGCCTGGCCCGGCTCGAGTTCGAGGGCCAGCTCGATGGGCTGCGTCCGGACCGGCATGATCCAGCGCATGTTGCGGCCGGGCTCGAGGCGCCGGCGCACCGCCACCTGGTGCTCGGCCTCGACGGCAAACACGATGCGGTGCTCGGCGCCGGCTTCCAGAACCAGGCGCACGAAATCCGCGTGACAGAACTTCTCGCGCGCCTCCTCGGATCTCCGCGCAACCCGCGGCAGACCGATCTTGCGACAGCCGCCCAGTGTGGGCTCGAGCCGCTGGCCGTCCACGAGCAGGCGGTAGAACAGGATGAACTCGCTGCGCTCGAATTCGAAATAGACGCGTGCGAATTCCGGATGTTCCGTAGAGGATTCGGGTGCGGCGAAGCGCAGCGGTCTGCGCATGGAGGCCGGAATACCGAACACGATCTGCGGGCAGCCCAACAGGGGCACAACGGCCATGCACAGCACGACGCGCAGCGCGATCAGCGGAGCCCGGTGTCGCATGCGGCGGAGTCTACCACCGTCTCGCACCGGGCGGGCGCGCGCCGGACCGACGCTCGGCCGGGCCGGCAGCCGCGCGCACGGTCCGGTCCAGCAGCGCACTCGCCTTCTCCCGCATGACCCCCGTCGCGAGCGATTCCTCGTCACGGGCCTCGATCACCGGCTTGCGACCGCTGAACTTCGCGCTGCTGATCTTTCCCTTTGCCGCGTCCAGCGCCCTTTCGACGAGCTTCGGATCCAGGCCGAGATCGGCGAGGTCGGTCTCCGCGATGGCGCGGATCTGCTCGGGCTCGTACACGAGCCGGTCCTCGACCTCGACCTCCTCGAGACCGGCCTTTCGCAGCCCCTCCAGGTACTCGGACTCCGAGATCGCGCCGGCGATGCACCCGGTGTAGGCGGCCGCGCTCTCGAGGAGCCAAGCGGGCAGATCCTCGACCACGATGTCCGAGATGCTGAGCCGCCCGCCGGGCTTGAGCACCCGGTGGATCTCGCGGAAGACCCGGTCCATCTGCGGCGACAGGTTGATCACGCAGTTCGAGATGACCCAGTCGACGGAGGCATCCTCGACGGGCAGCTCCTCGATCAGACCCTTGCGCACCTCGACGTTCGAGTAGCCGGCGCGCTCGGCCGTCTCGCGCGCGGCCTCGATCATCGCGTCGGTCATGTCGACCCCGATCACCTTCCCGGTCGGTCCCACCCTCTCGGCAGCGATCAGGAGATCGAGCCCGGCTCCGGAGCCGAGATCCAGCACCGTCTGCCCCGGCTCGACGCCCGCGAACGCGAGCGGGTTGCCACAGCCGAACGAGGAGGCCGCCGCTTCCGCGTATTTCTCTCGCTCCTCTCCGTATCCTGCCAGCGCTGCGACACCGCTCGGCGCGCTGCACGCGGCGACCGCTCCGCAGCAGCCCGCCCCCGGATCTCTCCTGGACCTGCGCAGTGCTTCCGTGTAGGCCCGCGAGACCTCGTCGTGTACTTCGGTATTGCTCATGGCCCTCTCTCTCCTGTGTTGGGCGCGCCGTTCAGCGGCGCGTCTTCTTGACCGCGACGCCCTGGCAGCAGTTCGCCGTGAGGTACCTGATGATCCCTTCTACGGTGGGGCAGCTCGCGCTGTAGATGAGCGAACGGCCTTCCCGCTCGCAGACCGCGAGGCCCGCGTTCCTGAGCTCCTTCAGATGGAAAGACAGCGTGGCGGAGGGAAGCTCGAGCACGTCCGCGATGACACCCGCAGAGAGCCCATCGGACCCCGCCCGCACCAGGAGCCGAAAGACGTCGAGCCGGGTCTCCTGGGCGAGGGCG
>JAOUNA010000198.1 GCA_029881215.1 Myxococcales bacterium
GGCCAGCACCGTGCCCCACGGGTCCACGATCAGCGAGTGGCCGTAGCTCGAGCGGGTCCCGCTGTGCCGGCCGCACTGCGCCGCGGCGATCACGAAGGCCTGGTTCTCGATCGCGCGCGCGCGCAGCAGCACCTCCCAGTGCGCCGTTCCCGTCTCGGGGGTGAAGGCGCTCGGCACGCTCAGGAAGCGGGCGCCGCGCGCTGAGAGCGTCCGGTAGAGCTCGGGGAAGCGCAGGTCGTAGCAGATCGACAGGCCCACGCCGCCGAAGGGCGTTGGCGCCACCACCAGCTCCGCGCCGGCGCAGACGCTCGCCGACTCGGTGTACGTGCCGCCACCCTGGCTCGCGAGATCGATGTCGAAGAGGTGCAGCTTGCGGTACGCCGCCTCGATCGCGCCCCGCGGCGAGATCAGCACGCTCGTGTTGTAGACGCGCGCTTCCCCCGGAATCGCCTCGGCGATCGATCCGGCCAGGATCCATGCCTGCAGCGTCGACGCCAGCGATCGGAAGCGCCCGAGAATCTCGCCTTCGATCGGCTGGGCGCACGGGAACGCGGCGCCCTCGCGCCGCAGATAGGGGAACATCTCGGGCAGCGCGATCAGGCGGGCGCCTCGCTGCGCGGCCTCGCGAACCCCCTGCTCGGCGCATGCCAGGTTCGCGGAAAGATCGTCGGTCGACGTCATCTGCACGACGCCCACGCGTATCCGGCTCGCCTGCGTCACGCGCGGATCAGCGGAACTCCGAGGGATCGATTCCGGTGCGGCGGATGACGTCGTAGAAGTCCTTGCGGTCCTTCTTGGCGAGGCGCGCGGCGCGACTGATGTTGCCTCCGCAGCGCCTCAGCAGACCGACCACGTAGCGGGTCTCGAAGGCGCGCTTGGCCTCCTTGAACGAGGGGACCTCCTCGGCGTCGGTCGCGAGCAGCAGCGCCTCGGCGGAGATCGCGCCGTTTCCCGCCAGGCGCAGCGCCTGGCGCACGCGCTCCGCGAGCTCTCTCACATTGCCCGGCCACGGCTCGACCACCAGCGCGTTGCGCGCGTCGGACGTGAACCCCACCGCTTCGATGCCCTCCTCTTCGGCGTACAGGCGCAGGAAGTGGGCCGCGAGCGGCAGCACGTCGTCCGGCCGTTCGGAGAGCGGTCGCAACACGATGCTGTGGTGGGGGAGCTCGCCGAAGGGCGACGGCTCGATCGGCTCGAGCGAGCTGACCATCACGCGCGCGCGCACAGGCAGCGGCGTGCTGCTTCCCTCGCGCGGATAGCGACCTTCGGCCAGCGCGATCGCGAGACGCTCGCGCAGCGCGCTTGGTACGCGTTCGATGTGGTCGATCAGCAGGGTGCCGCCCTCGGCACGACTCAGCGCGCCCTCGTAGGCCTCGGGCAATGCGGAGGTGAATCCGGCTGCACAGCCGAAGAGCTCGCGCGCGGCCAGCGGCTCGTTCAGTGCGGCGCATGGCATGACGACGATGGGGCCGCTCGCGCGCGCGCTCCAGGCGTGAATGGCGCGCGCGATGTGCTCCTTGCCCGATCCGGGCGGGCCGGACAGACGCACGGGGAGCTCCGACGCCGCTGCGGCCATCGCCAGCTCCACCGCTTCCTGGGTGGCGGCGGAGGCGCCCACCACGCGATCGCTGCGTCTTCGCCCCGTGGGGTGATCGACTTCAGACGCCAGTCGGGCGCCGGACCTGTCTCGTTGCGCTCGGATCTCAGTCATGGCCCGGCATCCCCCTTCGTTTGCACGCTGCACAAAGCTATTGAGTTTTCGGGGTCGCTGTCAATGAAATTGCGGGTCCAATGCACACCGGCTGCTGCAAATTGCACTCGGCGCCCGTTGATTCCTCATTCCGGGCCGGAATACTAGCCGCGGGGGGTTCGATGAGCTGCGATGGATCGCCGCAACGCAGCGCGACCCGCGTGCGCCGTTTGCCGGATGCGCTGATCGATCAGATCGCCGCCGGAGAGGTCGTGGAGCGCCCGGCTTCGGTCGTCAAGGAGCTGGTCGAGAACGCGCTCGACGCGGGTGCCGAACGGCTGCGCGTGGAGGTGCGCAACGGGGGCTGCGACTGGATCGCGGTGACCGATGATGGCGGCGGCATGACGCCAGAGGACGCTCGGCTTGCACTGCAGCGCCATGCCACCAGCAAGATCAGCGCCGCGAGCGATTTGCAGCGCATCGGAACCTACGGCTTTCGCGGCGAGGCGCTGCCGGCCATCGCGTCCGTCTCGAGCCTGCGCCTGCGCACCCGCACCCGGGACGCGGAGTCGGCCTTCGAGCTGCGCGTGCGCGCTGGCGAGATCGGCGCGGCGCGGGCCGTGAGCGGACCGATCGGCACCCGCGTCGAGGTCGCCGATCTCTTCGCGGCGATTCCGGCGCGGCGCAAGTTTCTGAAGTCGGCGCAGACCGAGTGGGGGCACATTGCAGACTGGCTGGCGCGCTCCGCGCTGGCGCTGCCGTCCGTGCACTTCGACATCCTGCGCGACGAGCGCGCGGCGCTCGCCTGGCCCGCGGCGCGGGATCCGCTCGATCGCATCGCAACGATCTTGGGAGAGCGCGAGGCCTCGGCCCTGCAGCGCGTGGACTACGAAGAGGGGAGGGCGCGCGTCGAGGGCTTCGTGTCGCGTCCGGATCGACACCGGCCCACGCTCGCCGGCGTCTATCTCTTCGTGAATCGGCGCCCCGTGCGCGATCGCGTGCTCCAGCACGCCCTGGTCGACGTGTATCGGGATCTCTTGCCGCGCGGGCGCTTCCCGAGCGCGCTGCTGTTCCTCGAGATTCCGCTCGAGGCGGTCGACGTGAACGTGCATCCCGCCAAATGGGAGGTGCGCTTCGCCGATTCGCAGTGGGCGCATCGCCTGGTGCGCAACGCCGTCCTGGCGGCGATCGAACGGCGCAGCTGGATCGGCGCGAGCGCGATTGCCGAGGGCCCGGCCGAGACACCGGCGCGCCGAGGCAGTGCCCCGCCGTACGCAGCGTCGTCCGCGCCGCGCCCGGCGAGCGCGCCGGCAGCCCAGGGCGAGATGGGCGACTGGAGCTTCGCGACCCACTTCGCGGCTGCCGAACGCGGTGCGGGCGCCGCCGAGATGGGGGTGCGCTTCGCCGATCTGCGCCTGCTCGGCCAGCTGCTCGCCACCTATCTGATCGTCGAAGCCAAGGATCGCCTGCTGCTCGTGGACCAGCACGCCGCCCACGAGCGGGTCCTCTACGAGCGTTTGCGAGCCGACTGGATCGGTCAGGGCGTCGAGCGCCAGGGATTGCTCGCACCTGTGCCGGTTGCGCTGGACCCGGGCGTGCTCGGAGCGCTCGAAGGCGGCGCCGAGTCGCTCGAGAGACTCGGCTTCGAGCTCGAGCCCTTCGGAGAAGACACGCTCGTCGTCCGCGCCGTTCCGGCGCTGCTCGCGGAGCGCGAGCCCGCCGATCTGGTGCGCGGACTGCTCGAGGAGCTGGCCAGCGGCGGGGGCCAGGGACGCGCGGCGGTGCGCGCGCTCCCGGAGGCCGATCGCATCTTCGCGACACTCGCCTGTCATGCTTCGCGCCGCAGAGGAGACGTGCTGGACGCGCGCGAGCAGCGCGCGCTGCTCGATGCGCTGGACGCGATTCCCTGGGCCCCCAACTGCCCGCACGGTCGCCCCGTGTGCGTGCCGATCGAGCTCGCGGAGATCGAGCGCCGCTTCGCACGGCGCTGATCGCGGGACTGCTAGCTTTCCCGCATGCCCGACTCTCGCCCCCCCGTCGTCGTCGTCACCGGTCCCACGGCGACGGGAAAGACACCGATTTCCATCGAGCTGGCCCGTCGTTTCGACGGCGAGATCGTCAATGCCGATTCCATGCAAGTGTTCCGGTACATGGACATCGGCACGGCCAAGCCGACCCCGGCTCAGCGGGCCCAGGTGCCGCATCACCTGCTCGACGTGGTGACGCCGGACGTCCCGTACAGCGCTGGACGCTACGCAGCCGAAGCGCGCAGCGCGGCCGCGCGCCTGCACGCGCGGGGCAAAATCGTTTTTCTGACAGGGGGGACGGGGCTCTACATTCGCGCATTTCTCGAGGGGCTGATCGACACCGCGGCAGCGGATCTCGATCTGCGCGAAGCGCTCGAGCAGGAGCACGAAGCCGCCGTGCGGGCCGGTGATCCGAGCCGTCTGCACCGGCGTCTCGCGAAGACCGATCCCGAAGCGGCGGCGCGCATTCACCCGAACGACGCGCGCCGGGTGATCCGGGCGCTCGAAATCCAGGCCAGCGCCGGCGCGCCGCCCTCCCAGGTGCGGCGCGACCACGCCTTTCGGGATCGGCCCTATCGCGTGCTCCATCTCGCGCTCGACCTCGATCGCGCCGTGCTCAACGCGCGCATCGACGCGCGCTGCGCCCAGATGATCGAGGATGGGCTGCTTCGCGAGATGCGCGATCTGATCGCGCGCGGCTACAGCTGCGCGCTGCGCCCGATGCAGGCCATCGGCTATCGGCACATGATTCCGGTGGTCCAGGGGTCGGACATCCTGGTCAATGCCTTGGCGGCGATGCAGCGCGACACGCGCCGCTTCGCGCGCCGGCAGCGCACCTGGCTGCGCGCCGTACCCGACGTGGTCTGGCTCGATCCGCGCGAGCCGAGCGAGATCTACAAGCGCGTCGAGTCGTTCCTGGCTTCGCGCGACGTGGCGGCCTGCGGGGGGTTGACGTAATCGATCCCGAAGCGGATGGGAAGCAGGCGCGTGTCCAGATCGACCAGCGCGTCGCTGTGCTCGCTCGGCGCGTAGAGCGGCTCGAGGTCGCGGTCGAGGGCGACGAGGCATAGCCCGGGGAGAAGTTCGAGCAGGCCGGCGACCTCGCGCACCACGGCGGCCATGGCCTGCACGCCGGTGTTCCAGGCGAAGCCGGGCACCAGGTAGGCGGCGCGGACGGCCGGGGGATCTTCGGCGCGCCGCAGGCTGCGGTGCACTCCCAATCCAGCGACGATCGGGGAAAGCGCCATGTCGAAAGGGGCAAAGACGATATTTCCGAGAGACCGCTTCAAGGTCTGTGGCGTGCCGCCTGCCGGTGCAGCCCAGACCAGGCTGGCCGCCAGGAGCAGCAGTGTGGCGAGCCGCTTCGCGCGCGCTGGCTTCGCGCACGGAGCCGCCGCTGCCCTCTGCTTCAGCGCGTAGCCGCGCATCGGAAAGCTCCCCGAACCCGGCGGATGCGATGCCTCGAGCGGCGCGGCGCGCGCCGTGCGTCTGCCGTGGATGGCAGCGAGGCTACGGATGCCGCTCGCGCTGTCAACGCAGCCCGGCGTCTGTGCATGTGCGCGCCGTTTTGAGTCCGCGACCCCGCGCGATACCCTGCAGCGACTCCCGCGAAGCCAGCATGTCC
>JAOUNA010000036.1 GCA_029881215.1 Myxococcales bacterium
GTGCCGATCCGCGAGCACGGGCAGGTGCAGCGCTACATCGGGGAGAGCTTCGCGGCGTATCGCGCCGCGCGCACCTACGTCTACGATGTGGCGCGGCGCATGTCCCTCCACTCGACCGGGCAGCGCGTGGACTCGGATGGGGTGAAGCTCTTCGCCGCGCAGGTCGGCAAGCGCGTGGCCGACGCCGCCATCCAGGTGCTGGGCGGCTACGGCTACATGGGCGAGTACGTGGTCGAGCGGCTCTGGCGCGACGCGAAGCTGCTGGAGATCGGTGGTGGAACCCTGGAGGCCCACCACAAGAATCTCGCGAAGGACCTGGCGCGCGATCCGTCGGCGCTGGGCTGACGCGCTCAGTTCTCGATGCCGAGCTCCCGCTCGAGCTCCGCCCAGCGCGCATAGGCGTCGTTCGCTTCGCTTTCGAAGCCGAGGCCCTCGGCCGCCAGCGCCAGGCCGGAGACGGCTCGGATGTCGTTCGGCGCGAGCTCCGCCGCGCGCCGGAATGCGACATAGGCGTCGGGCAGGTTGCCGCGGCGCTGCTCGAGGGTGCCCAGCTGGATCGAGATCTCCGCATCCGCGGGCGCCATCTGCAGCGCCGCCTCCAGATGCTCGATGGCCCGGTCCAGCTTGTCGGCGCGCGCGAGGATGCGCGCCGCCTCGAGGCGCAGCGCCGGATCCTCGGGTCGAGTGCGCACCGCCAGCTCGATCTCGCGCGCCGCTTCGTTCGTGCGGCCCGCCTCGAGATAGGCGTTGGCCAAGGCGGCCGGATCCCGGGCGCCGGGTCCCGCGCATGCCGCGCAGACGAGCAGCACGCTGCACAGCGCGGCTCGCGCGAGTCGCCTCGCCTGGCTCGGCCGGAAGAAGCCTGTCATCCCTGCGCGCATCGGTCTCCCCGGATCTCCGGCTGATGCCTTTTTGTGGGTGGCATCGCCGGCGTCGCGTGCGATTGCGTGAGCGCGATCACGGGCGCAGCACCCCCGGCACCGCGTCCCGCAAGGGTCGGGTGGGTACGTCCGCGTCTTCCCACAGGTACATGCGGTGCAGCCGCTCGGAATCGGGCTCGGTGACGCGGTAGCGCGCCACCTTGCGCTCGCGCTCGCTGCGGTCCTGCAGCAGCAGCGTGTAGTGAAAGATGTGGGGGCGGCGCAACGGCCTGCCTCCGCCTCGTTTCTGGCGGAATTGATGGTGGATTGGATAGCGGTCCACTTCGTAGCGGAAGCCGGGCTCGTTGCGGAACAGGCGCAGCTGCCGATCTCGGTAGTAGGGCTTGCCGGCCAGGTAGTGCAGTGCACCGTCGCGTTCGACGACCCAGTAGCGGGGCAGCGAATACCAGTACATGCCGGGGACGTGGGTGAGCCAGCGCAGGCGTGCGAGGCCCCGCCCACCGAGGAGCTCGTCGGTATCCACGATCAGGATCCAGTCGCCGAGCGCCTGGTCGAAGCCGAAGTTCTTCTGGCGGGCGTGGCCGTCGAAGCGCCGCTCGTACAGGCGTACCTTGTCGCGCTGCGTCGCGATCTCGCGGGTTGCGTCGGAGCTGCCGCCGTCCACCACCACGATTTCGTCACAGAACGGCACCAGGGAATCCAACACCGCTCCGATGGTGGAGGCGTTGTCCTGGCAGACGACCACACCGCTCAGGTGGATCCGATCCATGCCGTACGCTGCTCCCGTCCCGAAGCGCCGCAGGGCGCGCGTTTCGATCGCGCGCGGCGCACCGTGCCCGCGACGCAGGACGATAACACGGCGCGCCAGGACGACACGCCAGTGCGCAGCGGGCGTCGGCCTCGTTCGGCGGAGCTGGGATGATCGGGACCATGAGCGAGCGCCGCCAGCTCCCGTGCGTGCGGGGCTGCGCGCGGCGCGGGGATGCGAGGAGATCACGCGCTCGCCGCGGGGTCTGCTCAGCGGAAGCGCAGCAGCTCGCGGCGCGCGATCACCATCTTGTGGACCTCGTCGGGGCCGTCGGCGATGCGCAGGCCGCGCAGGCTGCGCCACATGGCGGCGAGCGGCGTCTCGTCCGACACGCCGAGCGCGCCGAGGCACTGGATGGCCCGGTCGATCACGCGCATCGCCATGCCGGGTGCGACGGCCTTGAGCATGGAGATCTCCTGGCGCGCGGCGCGCGCGCCCTGCGTATCCATCTTCCAGGCGGCGTGCAGCGCGAGCAGCCGGGTCTGGTCGATCTCGATGCGGGACTTCGCCACCCAGTCCTGGACGAACTGCTTCTCCGCGAGCGGACCGCCGAACGCGACGCGCGCGTTGGCGTGTCGGCACATCAGCTCGAAAGCGCGCTCCGCGGCGCCGATGCTGCGCATGCAGTGGTGGATGCGGCCGGCTCCCAGGCGCGCCTGGGCCAGCGCGAAGCCGCGGTGTTCCGGACCGAGGCGGTGGCTGATCGGCACGCGACAGCTCTCGTAGCGGATCTCGCAGTGCCCGCCGCCGCCCAGCTCTCCCATCACCGAGACGGCGCGCAGGATCTGGAAGCCCGGCGTGTCCGCCGGCACGAGGATCAGGCTGGCGCGCTCGTGGGGAGGCGCATCTGGATCGGTCACCGCCATGACAATGGCGAAGGACGCGCCGTAGGCGCCGGTCGTGTACCACTTGTGGCCGTCGATCACGTAGTGGTCGCCGTCGCGCCGCGCGCGGCAGCGCAGGCCCGTCGGGTCGGCGCCGGAGACTTCGGGCTCGGTCATCGAGAAGCACGAGCGCATCGCGCCCTCGAGGCACGGCTGCAGCCAACGCTGCTTCTGCTCCTCGCTGCCGAACTCCGCGAGGAGCTCCATGTTGCCGGTGTCCGGCGCGGCGCAGTTGAACACGCGCGGTCCGATCTCGCTGCGCCCCATCCGCTCACACAGCGGGGCGTACTCGACATTCGTCAGTCCCGGGCCGTAGCGCGCGTCCTGGAGGAAGAGGTTCCACAGGCCCAGCCCCTTCGCCTGGGCGCGCAGCTCGCGCACGATCTCGGGCTGCGCGTGCGCATCGCCCGAGGCCTCGACCTGCTGCCGCGCGAGCGCTTCGTTCGGCAGAACGCGCTCGTCCATGAAACGCTCGAGCTGCGCCTGGATCTCCCGGCTTCGGTCCGAAGGCTCGAAATCCACGCGGCGTCTCCGGCGTTCAGCGCTCCAGTCGCTCGATCACCGCGCGCACCACCAGCGGCCAGGCGATCGTGGCATCCGCCATGACTTCGGCGAAGCGACCTCCCTCCTCGGGCGGCACGAACTTGCCCCAGGAGACGCCCTCGCTGTAGGTGCATCCCGAGAGGCCGCCCCAGTGGACGGGCTCGGGGCAGATCCGCACCGCGTACTTGTAGCGCCGCACCGGCTCCTTGCTGCCCAGGCGGCTGCGCAGGATCTCGAGATAGGGCCCCACCTGCTGCGCCCAGTTGCGCGGCACACCGCCGCCGATGGTGAAGATTCCGAGAATGCCTCGCTGGCGCACGCGCTCTGCGAAATCATCCAGATCGAGGAACGGGTCGAAGGGGAAGGTGCGTCCGCCCGCCTTCCTGCGCAGGTGATTGTGGATGGAGAGATCCAGTCCGAGCTCCGAATCCGTGAAGGCCGGCACGTAGATCGGCACCTTGCACTCGAAGGCGCTCTTGAGCACCGCGCGCTGCGCTCCGCCCTTCTGGAGGAAGCGGCCGAGCTGCTCGCAGACCAGACGGCTCGAGAGCATGACGTTCTCGGGCAGATCTTCGAGGGCCTGCTGCAGCAGCTTCTCCACATCGTCGAGGTTCTTCTCGAGCTCGATGGTGTCGTAGACGCGGTTGTAGCCCTTGCCGTAGAGATCCTCGTCCCGCATCGACTCCGCGTGCTTGAAGTGCAGCATGCCCGCGCCTTCGGTGAGCCCGTGGGTCATCAAGGCGCCCGTGGCCACCACCGCCTGGATCCAGCCTCTCTCGATCATCTCGCACATCACGAGGCCCTGTTTGGCGATGGTCATCGCGCCGGACACCGTGAGCACCCGGAAGCAGTTCTCGTCGCGCACCATGGCCTCGAGCACGTCCGCCGCCTCGCCGAGGCAGCGGCCGCCGAAGGCCGTCGCGCTCATGGCGCGCACCAGCTTGTCGACGCTGTCGGTCTGGCTCGGGTCGAGCGGCGTGAGGGGCTCGAGTCCGTCCTCGAAGCCGCGTCCGTAGCGGCTCTCGTCGCGGGGATTGGCCAATCTTCTCGTGCCTCCTTCTGGCTTCCGACTTCGGGCTCGTCGGGCGCCGGACGCGTATTCTCGTTGCACCTCCGCAGCGATCCTGGAGCCCGGCGGCTCCGGGGCTCGGGCGCACTACACTAGCAGAGCGCGCGCCCGGATTCGCAGCCTGCGAGCCACCCGCTGCGCGCGGTCGCCCGAGGCCGGGCAGGGAGGCGGATTCATGATCGACGTCGTACTCGCGCCCGGGCGCGATCGCTCCGTGAGGCGCAGGCATCCCTGGCTGCTCTCCGGTTCGATCGCGCGCGTAGAAGGCGTGCCGGAAGCAGGGGCCTGGGTGCGCGTGCTGTCCGCCGAGGGCGAGGTTCTCGGGCACGGACACTACACGCCCGGTGCGAGCCTGTGCGTGCGTCTCTTCACGCACGGGAAGGAGGCACCGACTGAGGATCTGATCGCGGCGCGCATCCGCGGCGCCGTGCAGTGCCGCGCGCGCGATCCGCTGCTGGCGGACACGGATGCCGTGCGGCTCGTCAACGCGGAGGGAGACGCGCTGCCCGGCCTGGTCGCCGACCGCTACGCCGAGGTCGTCGTCGTGAAATTCACCAGCGCCGGCATGGCGGCGCGGCGCGGCGAGATCGCGAACGCGCTGCGCGAGGCGAGCGGTGCGCCCGCGGGCTTCGAGCGCGCGGATCGCGCCGCGCGCAGCGAGGGCTTTCGCGCGCAGCCGGGGATCCTGTGGGGCGCGCTGCCGGAGCCGGCGGTGTGGATCCGGGAGGGGGCGCGCCGTTATTGCGTCGATGTGTCGCGGGGTCAGAAGACCGGCTTCTACCTGGACCAGCGCGACGCTCGCGATCTCGTCCAATCGCTCGCGCGCGGGGCTCGCGTGCTGGATCTGTTCGCCTACACGGGCGGCTTCTCGGTGGCCGCGGCGTGCGGAGGCGCCGCCGGGGTTACGCTGGTCGATTCTTCGGCCGCCGCGCTCGAGATGGCGCGCGTGAATCTGGAGGCGAACGCGCCGGATTGTGGGAGCGCGTGGGTGCGGGCGGATGTGTTCGACTGGCTGCGCAGCGCGGAGGGCCTCTTCGATCTCGTGATCGTCGATCCGCCGCCGCTCGCCCGCACGCGCCGCGACGTGCCGCGCGCCGCGCGCGCCTACAAGGATGCGCTGCTCTTCGCGCTGCGGCGCACGGCACCCGGAGGCCTCGTGCTGGGATTCGCTTGCTCCCATCACATCGGCCCGGATCTGTTCCGGAAGGTTGCCTTCGCGGCGGCCCTGGATGCCCGGCGCGAGGCGCAGGTGCTGCGCGTTCTCGGCGCGCCCGTCGATCATCCGTGCTCGATCGATCATCCGGAGGGGGCCTATCTGACGGGCCTGCTGCTGCGGGCGTGAGCGGGAGCCGCGCGGGCGAGGAGCGCGCCATCGCCTATGTGGCGGCGCACGGCGACGCGCTGGCACGCGCACGCGCCGACGTCCTTGCCGGGCGCGCGGCGGCCGAGCGGGTGCTCGCCGAGGTGCGCGACGAGGACGCGCAGGGTCCGCTCGCGCGCATCCTGCACCTGCTCGGCGTCTGCGACGATCACCACATGCTGCGCGCTCCGCTGGCCGAGCGCGCCTGCGCAACCCTCGTGCGCGCGCAGGCCGCGGACGGCTCGTGGTCGGACGCCACGCTCGGCGCGGCCCAAGATGCCGTCTACGCGACCGGCATGCTCGCCGGCTATCTGGCGAAGATGCGCTGTGCGCGCCCCGAGACACTGGACGCGGCCGGCGCTTTCCTGGCTTCGCGCTGGTCTCCCGATCTCGTCCAGGGGGCGCGCTGGGAGAACCTTGCGGCGTGCGCCCACTATTTCGCCAACGCCCTGCACGAGCGCGCCGACGAGGTGCTCCAGTGGTGCGGGCGCGAGCTCGAGCGCGGCTTTCGAACGCGCGCGTTCGACGCCGTGCGAACCGCGCGCGTGTTCGCGTATTGCGATGCGCACGCCGTGCCGGGCGCGCAGCTCGACGCGCAGGAGCTCGTCGTCGCGCTCTGGACCGAGCAGCGCGCGGACGGCTGCTGGGCGCCGTCGCACGCGATCGCTCCCGCGCAGCGCGTCGCGTGCACGATCGATGCCCTGATCGCGCTGCGTCATCTCGGCGGCGCGAGCCGCGCGCGGCGGCCCACAGCGGCGCGCGGCGCGCCCGCTCGGGGCTAGGCGGGCCTTCGCGCGCCGCGACTCGCTCCCGGCAGACGGGCGCGTTACCGTCCGTGCCCGTGGAATCGGTTCGCTCGGAACGACGTGGCCCGGTGGCCGTGCTGACGCTCGATCGCCCCGATGCGCTCAACGCACTCGATCGCGCCACGCTCCTCGCGCTCGAGGCGCGCATCGGCGAGCTCGCCGGCGATGCCTCCGTGCGCGCGCTGGTCCTCACGGGCGCCGGGCGGGCCTTCGCCGCGGGCGCGGACATCGAGGAGATGAGCGGCCTCACGGCCGAGCAGGCGGAGGCGTTCAGCCGCCTCGGACACCGTACGCTGTTGGCGCTGGAGGCGCTGGAGATTCCCAGCATCGCCGCGGTGAACGGCTTCGCGCTCGGGGGCGGCTGCGAGCTCGCCTGCGCCTGTGACTGGATCTACGCCTCCGAGAAGGCCCGCTTCGGCCAGCCGGAGGTCAATCTCGGCATCCTGCCGGGCTTCGGGGGAACCAGCCGTCTGGCGCGCCGCGTGGGCATCGCGTGGGCGCGGGAGCTGATTCTCACGGGTGAACCGATCCGCGCCGAGCAGGCGGAGCGCATCGGCCTCGTCAACCGCGTGTTCGCGCCCGACGCGCTGCTCGATGCCGCGCTGCGCGCCGGAGAGACCATCGCCGCCAAGGGACCGCTCGCGGTGGCGCGCGCGAAGCGCGTGCTCCAGGAGGGACAGGACGCCGACCCGCACGTTGCGCACGTGCTCGAGCAGAATGCCTTCGGCCTGGTCTTCGCCAGCGAAGACCGCGCGGAAGGCATGGCCGCTTTCCTGGAGAAGCGCGACCCGAAGTTCCGCGGCCGCTGAGTCGGGCCTGCGGGGGCGCGAGCGCCGCTAGTCGATCTTGAATCGATCGATCTCGTTCTCGAGTCGCGTGGCGCGCTCCGACAGCGCGGCGACGCTCGCGTTGATCTCCTCGGCGCCGCGCAGCGTCTCTTCGGCCACCTCGGTGAAGACGCGCAGCGCGTGCCGGATGATCTCGCTGCTGCCCTGCTGGGCGCGGGTCGCTTCTGCGATCTCGCTGGCCATCTCCGCCACGTGGGTCGCCGCCCGGGTGAGGTGGCCGCTGCCGCGCCGCTGCTCCTCCGTCGCGCCGCGCACCGCGCCGCCGAGCTTGCGGATGTGTTCCACGGCCTCGACGATCTCCCCGGTCGCCGCGTGCTGGTCGTGGGCCGATTGGTTGATCTGACGCACGATTTGCTGCACCTCGCGCGCCGCGCGATCCACCCGCTCGAGATCGTCGGACTGGCGTGCGGTCGACTCCACGATCTCGCGCACGCGATTCGTGGAGACCTCCGTCTTCTCGATGATCTGACCGAGCACTTCCCCGGCGGCGTGCGACCGTTCGACACCGCGCTCGACCTTCGCAGCGCCCTCCTGCATGGCGTGCACCGCCGCCGTGGTGTCCTCCTTGATCGCATCGATGAGATCTGCGATTTCGTGGGCGGAGCGGCGCGTGCGATCGGCGAGCGCGCTCACCTGATCCGCCACCACCGAGAACGCCGTGCCGTGCTCACCGGCCTGGGCGGCGATGATCGCCGCGTTGAGCGAGAGCAGACCTGTCTGCTCTGCGACGCCGGTGATGACCTGCACCACTTCGTCGATCGATTCCGACTTGTCCGCGAGCCGCGCCACCCGCTGCCGCAGGTGGCCGAAGCTGCTCGAGATCTCCCCCATGGCCTCGATCGTGTCGCTGACGGCGGCCATGCCCTGGCTCGCTTCCTTGCGCGAGCTCTCGGAGAGCGCGTGGCTCTCGCCCGCGTTCGCCGCGATCTGGGCGACGGAGCTGGTGAGCTCGCGCACGCGCCCCGCGCTGAGATCGGCCGCGGCGTGCAGCCGCTGCACATCTCCGACGATCTCGTCGATGTTGGACGTGAGCTGCGTCACCGCCGCCGAGGCGTTGTCGATGGCGGACGTGAGCTGATCCATGTTGGAGGCAATCTCGCTGATCGAGACGTCCATTTCGAGGATGGAGGTGGAGGTCTCGTGGGAGGTTTCCGCCAGCTGCTCGACGCTGGTGTTCACGTCGCGGATCGAGGTGATCATGCGCGAGACGGAATGGCCAACCTCGCCGGTGGCGCCGGCCTGGCGCCGGGATTCGCGGAACAGCCCCGCGCCGCGCTCCTGCAGCCCGCGCGACACGCTGGCGAGCTCGCGGATGCTCTGCCGTGCCTGATCGACGAGGTTGCGCAGGCCCGCGGTCATGTGGTTGAAGGTCTCTGCCAGGCTACCGAACTCATCCTGTGTCGACACCAAGACACGTCTAGAGAGATCGCCGTCGCTGATGGCGCGAGAGCTCTCCACCAGCGCTTCGAGCGGCTCGACGATCTGGCGGCGAAGCCGGGCCGAGGCGATGGCCGAGACGCACGCCGACGTCAGGATCAGCAGCACGGCGACCGACAGGAACCACGCGAGGCGCGCGGCCAGCTCGGACGCGTCCAGGCGCAGATAGACGGATCCGACGTCCTCGTCGAGGAATGCGATCGCGTGGAAGAGGTGAAGGTCTCCGTCCTGGAAGCGGTGCCCCGGCGCTTCGGCCGGCGGGGCGGCCAATCCGCCCGCGGCGCCGGAGGCGTTCTGGTGCGACGCGAAGGGTTGACCGCTCGCGTCGTAGATGACCGCGGCGATGACTTCGTCCGCAGCGGCGAGGCCCGCGAGGGTCTCGTGCGCGGCGCGCGCGTCGTGGAAGCTGAGGGCGGCGCCGCTGTTGATCGCCACCACCCGCGCGAGCATCTCCGCCTTGTCGACCATCGCCCGTTTGCCCGTCTGCGTGTCGTAGAAGACGAAGAAGGCACAGGCGGCGACGAGTGTGATGCTCGTGGTCCCCATCATCCACCACATCAGGCGCCGGTTGATCGGCCGGTAACCGAGACGGGTGTCCTGCATCAGGGCTCTCCGACCAGCTTCGCGAGGCGCAGCAAACGCGAGCTGATCGCGAAGCCCGCCCGATCGGCGGCTGCGCTGTTGATCTCGAAGCGCAGCGCCTCGTCTTCTTCGTAGAAGTTGATGACGCCGCCGCGCGCGGCGAAGCCGTCGCTCTCGCCCACCGTGAGCGCCGCGTGTTCGCGCGCCGCCGCGAGGATCGACGCCTCGTCGCGCTCCGAGGTCAGGAAGACGATGTGACAGCCGGCCACGTCTCCGGCACTGGCAACGCGCCGCACCACGACCGGATTCTCGTCGAGCATCCTGCCGGCGAGCGCCTGGGAGATGGCTTGCGCCGCCGCCGCGTCTCCCGCCACCCCCACGACGAGCGGCTCTTCGGGCACGGGCTGCGCCCCGGCGGGCCACTCGACCAGCCGGGCGAACTTGAGCAGGAAGTCGGCCCGCGCCGCGACCGCGTCGCCGGATTCGGGCATTGCGGCGCCCCCGAGCAGCACGGCGAGCAGGCAGAGCGCGCAGCGCACGCGTCCCGGGCGCTCGCCCATCCAGCTTTCCCCCCGTCTCTCGGCCCGTTCCGGCGCCGTCTTCCGGTCACCCGTGCTGGGAGGAATCGGCACGCGGGGTGGCGAGCTTGATGCGGGCGACGGCGCCGCGCGGCCCGGCGCGTCGCGCCGCGGCTAGGTCTCGAAACCGCTCAGATAGGGGAGCGATGCGGCGGTCCGTTCGATGCGCTCGCCCGCCTCGAGCAGCACCGCGGTCGCGTTCCAGCTGCCCTGCAGCAGCTGCTCGCGCGCACCCGGCGCGATGTGCGCCGCGAAGCTCCCCGCCCGGCAGTGCACGCGGCTGGCCTCGAGGTCGAGGGTGATCTCCTGCTCGGGATCCGCCTCCACCGCGTCCATCAGCCGCGCCAGATCCGCCGCTTCGAGCGTGGCGCAGGGAAGTCCGAGGGCGGTGCAGTTGCCCGCGAAGATCTCCGCAAACGAGGCGCCGAGGAAGGCGCGGAATCCGCGGCGCTGCAGCGCCTGGGGGGCGTGCTCCCGGGACGAGCCGCAGCCGAAGTTGCGCCCCACGATCAGGATCTCGGCGCCGGCGAAGCGCGCCACGTCGAGCGGATGGTCGCCCTTGGCCTGCTTGCGGTCGTCCTCGAAGGCGTGCTCGCCGAGTCCGTCGAAGGTGACGCAGCGCAGGAAGCGCGCCGGAATCACGCGGTCCGTGTCGATGTCGTCGCCGCGCAGCACGCAGCCCCGCCCGACGATGCGTTCGATGCGTTCCGCCATCAGAGCAGCTCCCGCACGTCGATCACGTGCCCGCGCAGCGCCGCCGCCGCCACCATCGCCGGGGACATCAGCAGGGTGCGTCCGGTGGGCGATCCCTGGCGTCCCTTGAAGTTGCGATTGCTCGAGGAGGCGCACATCTCGCGGCCGACGAGCTTGTCGGGGTTCATCGCGAGGCACATCGAGCAGCCCGGCTCGCGCCACTCGAAGCCGGCGGCGCGAAAGATCTCCGGCAGGCCCTCGCGCTCCGCCTGCTGCGCCACGGCGTGCGAGCCGGGCACCACGAGCGCCTTCACGCCGGGCGCGACCTTGCCGAGCTGCGCCACGCGCGCGGCCTCGCGCAGATCCGAGATGCGGCCGTTCGTGCAGGAGCCGATGAACGCCACGTCGATCGGCGTGCCCGCGACGGGCTCGCCGGCGCGCAGGTCCATGTAGCCGTACGCCTCCTCGAGCCCCGAGCGCTCCGCGTCCGGCGCGTCCGCGGGGCGCGGCAGCCGTTCGTCGACGCCGACACTCTGTCCCGGGTTGATGCCCCAGGTGACGGAGGGCGCGACGCGGTCGCCGTCGAGGGCGACGCGGTCGTCGTAGTGCGCGTCCGGATCGCTCGCGATGCCGCGCCACCACTGCACGGCGCGCTCGAAGGCGTCGCCCCGTGGCGCGAACTCGCGGCCGCGCAGGTACTCGAAGGTCAGCGCGTCGGGATTCACGTAGCCGCAGCGGGCGCCGCCCTCGATCGACATGTTGCACACGGTGAGCCGCTCTTCGACGCTCATCGCGTCGAGCACGGGGCCGGCGTACTCGTACGCGAAGCCCACGCCGCCCTTCACGCCGAGCGCGCGGATGATGGACAGGATCACGTCCTTGGCGTAGACGCCCCGCGCGAGCTTTCCGCCCACCTCGATGCGCCGCACCTTGGGCCGCGACAGCAGCAGGCACTGGCTGGCCAGCACGTCGCGCACCTGGGAGGTGCCGATGCCGAAGGCCACCGCGCCGAAGGCGCCGTGGGTGGAGGTGTGGCTGTCGCCGCAGGCGATCGTCATGCCCGGCTGCGTGAGGCCGAGCTCCGGCCCGATCACGTGCACGATGCCCTGCTTGCCGCTGGCCGGGTCGAAGAGCGGGATGCCCGCCGCCGCGGTGTTGCGCTCGAGCGCCACCAGCATGGCCTCGGCCAGGGGGTCCGCCAGGGGCCGCGCGTGGGAGCGCGTGGGGATGATGTGGTCCACGGTCGCGAAGGTCCGGGACGGGAAGCGCACCTCCCGGCTCATCTCGCGCAGCATGGCGAAGGCCTGCGGGCTCGTGACTTCGTGGATCAGGTGGAGCCCGATGAAGAGCTGCGTCTGACCTCCCGGCAGCTCCCGCACCGCGTGCAGATCCCAGACCTTGTCGAGAAGGTTCCGGCCGGCCATGAGGGCAGAGGAAATAGCACAGCGGCGCGCGCGCGGGCGCTGTTACCCTCCGGCCCACGACGAGCGGAGGAGTCGCGCGTGAGCCAGCCGGCCGCCTCGAAGCGGAGCGCATCCGATGCGGCGCCGGCGCCGCGCGCGCCCGATGCGGAGTTTCCGCCGGGTCCCCGGCGCGACCGCCAGGTGCGCCGCGTCATCCTGCTCGAGGGGGCGGCCAACCTGCTCGTGCTCGGGGCCAAGCTGCTCGTCGGGTTGTCCACCGGATCGCTGGCCGTGCTCGGCGACGCGCTGCACTCGCTCACCGACCTGGCCAACAACGTGGTGGCCTGGTTCGTGCTGCGCCTGTCCACGGCGCCGCCGGATCGGGACCACCCCTACGGCCATCGCAAGTTCGAGACGCTGGCGGTCTTCGGGCTGGCGAGTCTGATGACCGTGCTGGGCATCGAGCTGGCGCTGCGCGCCATTCGGCGCGAGGCGGCGGTGATCGAGCACGAGGGCTGGGCGCTCGCCATGATGTTCTGCGTGCTGCTGGTGAATGCCACGGTGGCGACCTGGCAGGGTCGCTGGGCGCGCCGCCTGCGCTCGGACCTGCTGCTCGCGGATGCCCGACACACGCTGAGCGACGTGCTGGTGACGCTGGCCGTGATCGTCGGCTGGCAGATGGCCGCGCGCGGCATCCCGTGGCTCGACTCGCTGTTCGCGCTCGGCGTATCCGGTCTCGTCCTGGTGCTGGCCTACGGCCTGTTCGCGCGCGCCATTCCCGTGCTGGTGGATCAGGCGGCCATCGAGCCGGAGAGCGTCATGCGCGTGGTGCGCGCCGTGCCCGGGGTGCGCGGCGTGAAGGACATCCGGTCGCGCCGGACGGGCAACGCCGTGGCGCTCGACCTGATCGTGACGGTCGACGGCGCGCTCACCACCAAGGCCGCGCACGACATCGCGGATCGCGTCGAAGCGGCGCTGCGCGAGCGGCTCGAAGCCCACGACATCACGGTGCACATCGAGCCCGACGACGGGACGGCGTCGGTCTGAGTCGGAGACCGGACATCGTCTATGCTGATGCCATGAACCTGCTGTACACCGCGCACGTTCCGGCCGGCGACGGGCCGCACCCGGCGCTGCTGCTGCTGCACGGCTGGGGGGCGAGCGCCCACGATCTGGTCGGGCTCGCGCCCGCGCTGCACGGGGGCAACGCCCTGGTGCTGTGTCCGCAGGGTCCGCTGGCCTTCGAGGCCGCGCCCGGCATGCTGGGCCACGGCTGGTTTCCCCTGAGCACGGAGCGGCCGCCGATCGCGGCGGAGGTCGAGGCCGCGCGCGACGCCATCGAGCTGTTTCTCGACGATGCGCTCGCCGCCTATCCGGTGGATCGCGCGCGCCTGGTGATCGGGGGCTTCAGCCAGGGTGGCTTCATGGCCTACCAGATCGCGCTGCGCAGCCCGGCGCGCTTCGCCGGGCTGATGGCGCTGTCGGCCTGGCTGCCCGCGGCCCTCGCCCGGGAGATTCCGAAGCAGCGCGCGCACGCGGCGCTGCCCGCGCTGGTGGTGCACGGCACCGAGGATCCCCTCGTGCCCGTCGAGCGGGCGCGCGAGTCGCGCGACGCGCTGCTCGCGCTCGGCGTGCCGACCGAGTACCGGGAGTACCCCATGGCCCACGAGATCCGCCCCGAGGCGCTGCAGGTCGTGCTCGAGTGGCTCGAGAGCCGGGCGCTGCGCCCGGGCCTGGCGTGATGCGCGGTGCAGGCAGGCGTCGCCCGAGCCGGCTCGGGCGGGCCTGATCGGCGCGCCGCGGCGGTGGTACCCTCCGCTCCGGATTCGCTCGGATCGATTCGGTCGGGGTGTAGCTCAGCGGCCAGAGCCTGATCTTTGGGGGGTCAGCGTCGTGGGTTCGAATCCCACCACCCCGACCAACAGGATTCCAAGAACAGATGCTCGAGACTCCACCCGCGGGGTGTCTCCAAGTCTACTCCCAGTCGCGGTCCGTCCAACGCTCGGTAGTGTTGCATGCGACCGAGCCACACCGGGGCGGCTTGAACGCATCCGGGATGCTCGCGGGATCGCGTTCGGGTTTCGCGAGGCATTCGAGAAGGTCGAGCCCAGGTGCGGCGCCGCGTGGCCAGGCTCTGCCAAGCAACTCGCGATCGGCGGGCTGCCGATTCGGGTGTCGAAACCGTGCAGATTGCCGGAGGAGTGGCCCGATCCGCCAGAGCGCCTTTTCCGTGTTGCGCGGTCGAGGAAACGTCTAGACTGCGATTCCGGCACACTCGCGGAACCTGAGGGAGATCTCGATGAGGCGTTCGATCCGCTGCTCGATTCGCGTCTTGATCCTGGCCGCTGCGATGCTCTCGGGGAGTGACGGAGCGCGCGCGGAGGCATTCGGCGCTGTCTATGTTGGCGGCGCGGTGACGGGCGACGCCGGCAGCTCGATCCGGGGCGGACCCGCCGCTGGTCCGCTCATTCCGCTCGTGAACGGTGAGCGCACCGAGTTCGATCTTTCGGTGGCGCCGGGTGGCCGGGCGGGTTACTGGCTCGAATCGCTTCCGTGGCTCGGCTTTGCGCTGGACGTGTCCTACTTCCAGGTGGACCAGACGGTCGACGTGGGGGACAAATCGGTGTTCGACATCCGTGTCACGCCCTTCTCGGGACTCTTGATGCTGCGCTACCAGCTGCTGAAGAACAGCGCGTTCCCGCACGGTGGGGTGAACTTCTATGGCGCGGCCGGGCCGGGCCTGTTCCGCTCGAAGTTCTCGGGCTTGGGCGCCTCCGACACCTCGCTCGATGTCGGCGCCGACGTGCACGTGGGTGTCGAGATCTTCCATGTGGTGCAGTCCTGGGGATTCTTCGCCGAATATCGATTCACGCGCTTCACGCCGTCGACGTTCAAGGGCGACAACTCGGGCGGAGTCGTCCAGGCAGAATTCAACGCGTTGAACACGAATTACTTCCTGTTCGGAACCAGCTTCCACTTCTGATCTCACGCCCGATCCCCGCCTCCGGCGGTGCCTCGCAGCGCTGCACCTTCTCGACCGAGGCGGATGCCCGGCCCGAGGCGTTTCGAGCGCAGCGGCGAGGCATTCGGTTCGCGGGTGCTTCTCGCCCTGATGTTCGCGACGCCGGCCGCGTCGGAGACGCCCGGGAATGGATGCTCTACGATTGCGACGCGGGCACGTGCACGGCCTGCTCGCGCCAGCGATCAGCCGTGCGGCGAGCGGGGCGCCGAGCGCCGGGAGCGCGGGGATGGGCGAAGCCGCGCCGAGGGTGGCCAGATAGAGGGCGGGCTCGAAGTCGTCGAAGACGACGGAGAATGCGACGCGGCCGCCGCTGACGGCGTTCTGGCCGATGCCGAGGAAGATCACCGGCTTGCCGTCGAGGCAATCCCCGATCTCGATCGCCTCGCGGAGCGCGCCCGGCTGCCACGCGTGGAGCCGCTCGGGCCCGAACGCGCCGCCTCCCTGAAACGCGAACGTGTCGGCGTCGACCGCCGCGCCGGCGGCGCCGCCCGCCGGGAACGAGACCTCGCCGCCATCGACCGAAGGCGATCGCGTAAACGCGGCACGGTGTGACGTCGTGCCGACCCTTCCGTGCGGCTCACCGGTCCGGGCGCGCGCGGTTCTGGCACGCGCTGCTCCCGGAATCCCACACGGATCCGTCTGCGGTGACGAACGCCCAGTCGTAGCCGTCCGGCCGCAGCGTCAGCTCGAGCACGCCGAAGTCCGCTCGATTCCAGCGCTCGAGGGCGCCCGCGGTGCGAGTGGACCCGGTGGTGAGATGCGTTCCGCCGGAGCCGACCACGAACTGCCGCATGCCTGCGGCGTCGGGATGCCCCGCGTCGTCCTGCGGGCCGAAGCGCTGGTAGTTGTGCTCGTGGCCGGCCAGCAGCACGTCGATCCCGTACTGGGCCAGCAACTGCCAGGTGCCGCGCATGCGTTCATCGTCGCCGTGCTTGCCCGTGCTGAAGCGCGGGTGGTGCAGATAGGCCAGTGAGCACTCGGCCTGGCTGGCGGCCAGCTCGGCCGCCAGCCAGCGCCACTGCGCGCTGTCGCGATCCACCCCGTGACGCTTTCTCGTGTTGAGCGCGAAGACGTCCCAGCGGCCGTGGCGATAGCGATACCAGCCGTCCCCCGGATCGCCGGCCTGTCCCGGGAAGGCGTCGAAGTAGCGGAAGAAGGGCGCCGCGTGGCCGAGGGACGTGGTGCGGCCCAGGAACCAGTAGCCGTTCTTGTAGTCGTGGTTTCCCGGCACGGGGCGCGTGATCGCCTTGAAGCGGCCCCAATGCGGCTCGTAGCAGTCGGCGAAGTTGCTCTCGCTCCCGTAGGGATAGGCGTTGTCGCCGAGCGTGAAGACCCAGGTCGGCGCCGTCTCGCCCGCGAGCTGTCGCTCCACGAGGCGTGCGGTCTTCTCGGCGCCTTCCGAGCCGCAGTCGCCGATGTCGCCGGCGCCGATCAGGACCGCGACGCCACCCGAAACGTCCGCCGCCGCGGCGTTGAGCGGCTTGCCGGTCGGTGCGAGGAATCGAGGTTCGTCTGGGCCCGGAGATGCGGCGAAAACCGCGCAGGCGACGAGCGCTGCGCCGACCGGAATCGCGACGCGAGTGCAACGCCCGATCTTCACGATGGTCTCGTGCCTCCTCTTGCGCTCGCGCTCTTCCGGAATTCCTTCCGACGGGAAGATCCGGCGCGTGCGCCAGGCGATTAGAGTAGCGCGCACTTCGCAGGGCGATCGGTCTCGCGCCTGCGATATGCTGGTGCAGCTCTCGCTGGGAGAGGAGCGCCTCCGTGGTCGATGTGCACCCGCGTAGCGGCAACACGCCGCCCTACGATCCGCTGCCCGAGGCCGCCGCGCGGCGCATCGTGGACGCCGCGCTCGCGATCCTGCGCGAGACCGGCGTGCAGTTCGACGCGGATCCCGAGCTGCTCGATCTCTTCGCGGGCGCCGGCTGCGACGTGTCCGCCGCGGGCCTCGTCAAGTTCGATGCGGATTGCGTGCGCGCGGCGCTCGATTCGGTCGCGAAATCCGTGACGCTCTGGAATCGCGCCGGTACCGAATCGATCGAGATCCGCGATGGCAACACCTGCTTCTTCCCGGGCATGACCGCGATCCGGGTGATCGACTGGACCACCGGCGAGACGCGCGCGAGCTGCCGGGAGGATCTCGCCACCATCGCGCGCGTGGGCGACGCGCTGCCCGAGATCGACGGGGTCTGCGTGCCCTGCAAGATCGTCGAGCACTCGAATCTGCAGGGAGAGATCGAGGAGTTTGCGGTGCTGGCCGCCAACACCAGCAAGCCGCTCGAGTATCTGTGCGAGTCGGACGCTGCGCTCGAAGCCGCCATCGAGATGGCCGCGGCGCTGCGCGGCGGCGCGGAGCGCCTCGCCGAGAAGCCGTACTTCCTGCACGGCGTCACCCCGCTGCCGCTCTGCTACGCCAAGTGCCACAGCGATCAGATCCTGCGCGCGGTGCGCAGCGGCGTGCCGCTGGCCGTGGGCACCGTGAACATCGGCGGCGCCTCCACGCCGATCAGCATCGCGGGAAACCTCGCCCACGCGCTCGCCACCGACCTGGCCGCGCTGGTGCTCGGCCAGTTGGTGCGGCGCGGCAGCTTCTGCATCGGCTGCTCCGACGTGGGCTTCATGGATCCGGCCAGCGGCGGCCTGGGCGGCTTCTCGCAGAGCTGGCTGGCCGAGCAGGCCGTGGGACAGATCTGCCGGCTGCTGGGCATCCCCTCGCTCACGGGCATGGCAGGGCGCAATCGCGCCGCTCGCTTCGACGACACCGCGATCGCCGACCTGACCGCCTCGATGCTGCACACCTTCCACAGCCGCCCCGCCACGTGCGATTACCTGGGCCTCGTCGAGGGCGGACTCACCTACTCGCTGCACGCGCTGCTCTTCTGTCACGATCTCATCGGGATGTTGCGCAGCCTGTGGCGCGGTATTCGCGTGGACGACGAGACGCTCGCCGTGGACGTGGTGCGCGCCGTCGGACCGCGCGGCAACTATCTGGCACAGCCACACACGGTCGCCCATTGTCGCGAAGAGCTCTGGCAGTCGCGCTATCTGCGCCGCCCGCCGCGCGCGCCGGGAGAGCGGGTCGGGGTGAGCGAGCGCATCGCTGCGGATCTGCGCGAGATCCTCGCGACGCATCGGCCCGAGCCTCTGGACGCCTCCAGCCGCGCTCGGCTGCGCGCAATCCTGGAGCTCCGTGGCGCCGCTCCCGTCGTGTGACGCGCGGGCGCAGCGCCGGCTCGCGCGGCTGCGCCCGACCCGATCCGGTGTCGCTAGGAATCCGACGGCTCGCGGGGGGACGGGGTGTCTGGCTTCGCGTGCGGCGCGCGGGGCTCGGGCTCCGGCCGGTCGTCGCTCGAGGTCCGCGCTGCGGCGCCTCGGGCACGCGCGGCGTCCCGCGCCTTCTGGCGGATCAAGCACGGGTCGTGCCGGCAGCGGGGCCGCCCGCACGCGCGACACGTCCAGCTCATCGCCCGGGTCCGCGGCGCCGCGCGCGCTGCAGCAGCGACAGCGCGCCCGCGCCCGCCGCGAGCAGGAGCGCTGCCGCGGGCTCTGGAACGTATTGCACGCTGGCTGCGGCGAAGGGCGGGCTCTCGAGCTCGTCGGCGAGCGCCGCGCCCACGTTTCCGGTTCCGGCCGGCAGCGCTCTCGTGGTCGCGACGATGACCGCTTCGTCGCCGGGCGCGTCCGTCGAGGCGATCTGCGACAAGAAGGCCCCGTGGCAGCCGTAGCGCCCGGGCTCGTCGTCTCCCGTGCTGTCCGCGAAGCTGTCGTCCTCGAAGAAGAACATGCTGCGCGCCTGGGCTGGAACCGGGATCGGCTCATCGCGGTGGAAGAACAGCGCGCCCGCCGTCGGGTGCGTGACCATCTCCCAGCGGTAGAGGGTGAGATCCATGCCCGGGTCCGGCTGGCCGTCGATCGTGACGCCCGCGGCGTTGCCCGGGTTGTAGTAGGTGAGCAGTGAGGTCGCGGCGAGCGACGCGTTGTAATCCACGAAGGAGAGAACGTTCGGGATGGCGTGCACGCGCAGGTTCACGCGGTCTTCGAAGAGCGACTCGTAGAAGCTCAGGGTATGCGTGGTGTTGACGCCGCTGGCCGCGCCCTGGACCTCGCGGAGTACGCGCACCGTTCCGTCCTTCTGGCCGAGGAAGCAGCTCAGCTGGTCCCAGGTCTCCTCGGTCTCCCCGCCGCTGCCGTTCGCCGAGGTCGCCTCCCGGAACTTGAGGCGGTCGATCAGGTCCACCCCCGAGCCGCCGCCGCTCACCGGCACCGCGATCGCGTCGAGGCGCCAGCGTCCACCGGTGTGCGCGGCGTAGCGCGCCGTGGTGATCGCGGTGTCCTCGAGGGTCGGGCCGATCGGAACGAAGGAGAGCGCGACGTAGTCGGTCGGATCGGGCGGCGCCGGGGGCGCGGCGGCGCTGAAGAGATACGCGTAGCCGAGCGTGCTGCCGAGACCGTCGTCGATGCGCAGCTCGTAGCGGGCGTCGTCGGCGCCGCTCGGCCACGCGTCGGTGGGCGCCGCATCTCCCGCGGCGTCGCCGGCCAGGAAGACGATCTCGTCGTCGCCGTCGAGCCCGTTGCCCTCCGTGCCGCTGAATACGTAGCTCAGATGCGGGTCGACGTTGCCGAATGCAGGATCGTTCAGGCAGGTGGCGAGCTCGACCGCGACGCGCTCATCGATCTGGTACGGGATGGACGTCCAGGCATCCGCGGCTGCTTCGTACACCAAGGCGTGGATCTCGCCCACGGGCTGGCCCGCCCACAGCGGAAGCTGGTCGCCTCGCACCACGACCGGAAGCTCCAGCACGTCACCCCGCGCCAGGCTCGCGCTCGCCGCCAGGATGGCGAGTGGACCGGAGATCTCGAGCCACGCCGCGCGCCGCGCTTGCACACGCATCAGGCCCGTTCTTATCAGCGTCGCGAACGCGCTGTCAAGCACC
>JAOUNA010000199.1 GCA_029881215.1 Myxococcales bacterium
ATGGACGGCTTCGAAGTGTGCAGGCGCCTGAAGTCGGACCCGCGCACGCGCGCGCTTCCCGTGATCTTCGTCACGGCTGCCGGCGAGGTCGAGGACGAAAGGCGGGGCTTCGATGTGGGCGGCGTGGACTACATCGTCAAGCCGGTGCGCGCGCCGATCGTGCGCGCCCGCGTGCGGACCCAGCTCGCGCTCGCCGACCAGAACCACGAGCTCGAGCGCAAGGTGCAGGAGCGCACGCTGGAACTGAATGAAACGCGCCTGCAGATCATCCAGCGCCTGGGCCGGGCCGCCGAATACAAGGACAACGAGACGGGCATGCACGTGCTGCGCATGAGCTACTACTCGCGCGCGATCGCGCGCGCGCTGGACCTGCCGTCGGCCGAGGTCGAGACGCTGCTGCACGCGGCCCCGATGCACGATATCGGCAAGATCGGCATTCCCGACCACATCCTGCTCAAGCCCGGCAAGCTCGACGATTCCGAATGGGCGCTCATGCGCGAGCATCCGCAGATCGGGGCCGGCATCCTCGGGAAGCACGCCTCGCCGCTGCTGGAGACGGCGCGCATCGTCGCGCTCACGCACCACGAGAGGTGGGACGGCAGCGGCTACCCGCACCGCCTGCAGGGCGAGCAGATTCCCCTGGTCGGGCGCATCGTGGCGCTCGCCGACGTGTTCGACGCGCTCACCACCGAACGGCCCTACAAGAAGGCCTGGCCGGTGGAGCAGGCGCTGGCGACGATCCGGAGCGAGCGCGGCCGGCACTTCGACCCGAGGATTACCGACGCGTTCTTCGGGGTGGTTCCGGAAATCCTTCGCATACAACAGCAGTACGCGGAAACCAACGCCGAAGCGGCTCGAGGGCAGCCGGATGAGCGCGCGATGCGCGATGACGAAGTGAGAATCCGCGCGGCCGCGTAACGCCAAAGCACACGTTCGCGCCGCCCAGGCACGCGGCGGCCGCAGGATCTCCCTAAGTTCCTATCCTTTAGCGCGGAACATAAGACAGGAAGATAAATACGGCATGCCGATGGATCTCTGCTTCGCGACCGTCGTTTGCGCGCGCGGCAGAGGCAAGCGGGCGCCGCGAGCTTTTTTCAGACCTGATAGGCTTCCCGCAGACAATCGCGGCGGGTCTGCGCGACGTGCTAAGGGGGGTGACGCATGCGGATCGAAACGTACAGCCACACCTCGAGCGGCTGGTCCCGGGAGCCGGACGCGGCGCTCGATTCCGAGCGCACGCTGGTCGTGCTGTTCGGACCCTCGGCGCTGATCGACAGCCCGGGACCCGCCAAGCGCCTGTTTGAGGCGTACCCGCGCTCGCGGATCATCGGCTGCTCGAGTTCCGGCGAGATTCACGGCACGCGCATCCTCGACGACAGCCTCACGGTCGCGGTGGCGAAGTTCGAGCGCGTGTCGCTGCGCCTGGCGAGCGCGCGCATTGGCGGCCCGGACGATTCGTTCGCCGCCGGCCGCGACATCGCCGGCCAGCTGAACGCGCCGGACCTGCGCGCGGTGCTGGTGCTGTCCGACGGGCTGCTGGTCAACGGCAGCGCGCTCGTGCGGGGCGTGAACTCGATCCTTCCGCCCAGCGTCACCGTGACGGGCGGGCTCGCCGGGGACGGCGACCGCTTCAAGCGCACCTGGGTCGTGGCCGCACGCAAGCTCGCGCAAGGAGTGGTTTCGGCGGTGGGCCTGTACGGCGAGGCGCTGCGCATGGGCCACGGCTCCAAGGGCGGCTGGGACGCCTTCGGCGTGGAGCGGCTGGTGACGCGCTCGAAGGACAACGTGCTCTACGAGCTGGACGGCAAGCCGGCGCTGCAGCTCTACAAGCAGTATCTCGGCGAGCGCGCGAGCGGACTGCCGGCGACGGGGCTGCTCTTCCCGCTGACCCTGCGCTCGGGCCTGGGGGACGAGAAGCGCCTGGTGCGCACGATCCTCGCCGTGGACGAGGCCAAGCAGTCGATGACCTTCGCCGGCGACATTCCGCAGGGCTATTACGCGCAGCTCATGTGCGCGAACTTCGACCGCCTGATCCAGGGGGCGGGCGAGGCCGCGCTGTCGGTGGGCAGCCGCGCGGGCGGCGCCGCCCCGCTCTCGATCGCCATCAGCTGCGTGGGCCGGCGGCTCGTGCTGGGCGAGCGCGCCGAGGAGGAAACCGAAGCGGCGCTCGAGGTGCTGCCGCCCGACACGCGGCAGGTCGGCTTCTACTCGTACGGGGAGATCTCGCCGTACGCGAGCGGTCATTGCGACCTGCACAACCAGACGATGACGCTCACCACGCTCAGCGAAGCCTAGAGCGCGATGCACCGCCTGCTCAGACGCCAGCTGGAGCGGCTTGGCCTGGGCGCCGAAACGCCGCCGGGCAGCGGCCCCTGGAACGCGCTCCTCGAGCGCGTCAGCGCCTCCTACACCCAGGCCGACGAAACGCGCAAGCTCTCCGAGCGCTCGATGGAGCTCTCCTCGGGCGAAATGCTCGAGCTGCACGAGCGCGAGCGGCGCGCCAACGCGCTGCTCGAAGAGCGCGTGCGCCAGCGGACCGCGGACCTCGAGCAGGCCGAGCGGGCCGCGCGGCTGAGCGAGGTGCGGTTTCGCACGACGTTCGACAGCGCGCCGCTCGGCATCGCGCACATGAGCGTCGAGGAGGGCACGATCCTGCTGGCCAATGCCAAGCTGGGCCGGATGTTCGGCTGCCCGGGCGAGCAGCTGCTCGGCAGGAAGATGGACGAATTCATTCCGCCCGAGCCGGCGGACGACGCGCAGGCGCACTACCAGGAGAAGTTGCTGAAGGGCGAGCTGGACGTGCATGCCTCGGAGCGGCGCTGCGTGCGCAGGGACGGCACCCAGCTTTGGGTCAACCGGACCGTCTCGCTGGTGCGCGATGCCTCCGGCGCGCCGATTTACTTCATCTGCGTGATCGAGGACATCGACGAACGCGTTCAGGCGGCCAAGCGCCGTGCGCTCGAGCACGCGGTGACCCACGTGCTCGCCGAATCCGTCACGCTCGAGGAAGCGATGCCGATCGTGCTGCGCACGATCTGCCTGGCGCAGGGATGGATTTGCGGCGCCTACTGGAAGTGGTCGGAAAGCCAGTCGCTGCTGTGGTGCACGGCGACGTGGCACGCGGGCGCTCCCGGACTCGCGGAGTTCGTCGCCGAGTCGAAGGAAGCGCCCAACGAGGCGCCGGCCTGGCATGGCGCAGCGCCCGGAACGCGCGCGGCCGGGGTCGTGCGCCGCGTCTGGTTCGCCGGCGCGCCGGTCTGGATTCCGGACATCGTGCGCCACAGGGAGTTCCGGCGCGCGGCCGCCGCCGAGCGCGCCGGCATCCACGCCGCGTTCGGGTTCCCGGTGCTGGCGGGAGCGCGCCCCTACGGGGTGCTCGAGTTCTACAGCCGAGAAATGCAGGCGCCGGACGAGGCCCTTCTGCAGATGGTGCGGGCGATCGGCAGCCAGCTCGGGCAGTTCATCCAGCGCAAGCAGGCAGAGGACAAGGTGCTGCAGCTGGCGCAGTTCGACACCATCACCGGGCTGCCGAACCGGAACCTGTTCAGCGACCGGCTGGCCGTGACGCTCGCACAGGCGCGGCGCAACGCCTGGCCGGTCGCGCTGCTGTTCCTGGATCTCGACCGATTCAAGACGGTCAACGACACCTACGGTCACGCCGCGGGCGACGCGCTGCTGCGCCAGGTGGCGGCGCGACTGAGAGAGTGCCTGCGCGGCAGCGACGTGCTGGGGCGCCTGGGCGGCGACGAGTTCGCCATCGTGCTGCCGGGCCCCTCCAAGCCGGAAGATGCCGGGCTGGTGGCGCAGAAGGTCATCGGCGCGTTGTCGGCGCCCTTCGACGTCGACGGGCAGCCGGCCTACGTCTCGGCGAGCATCGGCATTGCGCTCTACCCGAGCGACGGCGAGAGTCCGGACACGCTGCTGCGCAACGCCGATGCGGCGATGTACCGCGCCAAGGACCAGGGGCGCGACGGCTACCAGTACTACCTGCCCGAAATGAACGAACGCCTCAAGGAGCGCGTGAAGCTCGAGGGGCTGCTGCGCCAGGCGCTCGACCGGCAGGAATTCCGCCTGCACTACCAGCCCAAGGTCGACCTGAGAACCGGCGCGATCTGCGGCCTGGAGGCGCTGCTGCGCTGGGAGCACGACGGGCGGCTCGTGACGCCGATGGAATTCATTCCGATCCTGGAGTACACCGGCCTCATCGTTCCGGTCGGCGAATGGGTGATGCGCAGCGTGTGCGAGCAGATCTCCCGGTGGCAGAAGTCGCGGCTCGCAGTGCGGCCGGTCGCCGTCAACCTGTCGGCGCGGCAGTTCCAGAGCAAGGACATCTGCGGGAAGATCGGGGCGATCCTGAAAGACTCGGGCATCGCGCCTCAGCTTCTGGAGGTCGAGCTGACCGAGTCGCTGCTGATGAGCGACGCCGAAGAGGCGGTGAACTCGCTGCGCGACCTGAAGGCGCTGGGCGTGCGCATCGCGGTGGATGACTTCGGCACGGGCTATTCGAGCCTCGCGTACCTGAAGCGCTTTCCGCTGGATGCGCTCAAGATCGACCGCGCCTTCGTGCGCGATGCGGTGAGCGACCCCGACGACGCCGCCATCACCCTCACCATCATCAGCCTGGCGCGCAGCCTGAAGCTCATCTCGATTGCCGAAGGCGTCGAGACGCGCGAGCAGGTCGAGTTCCTGCGCGCCAACGGCTGCGCCGAGATACAGGGGTTCTACTTCTCGCGCCCGCTGCCGGTGGAGGAGTGCACGCAGGCGCTGATCGAGGACCGGCGGCTCGCGCTGGCCCCGTGACGATGACCCAAGCGGCCGGACGCCCTCGCTCGCCGGGAGACAGCCGTCTGCGGCGGCTCACGCTGCATGGGGCGGGCGGGAAGGAAATGCCGATCGCCGCCGCGTCGAACCTGATCCGCATATGATCGGACCTATGAGCGAACCGGAGCTGTCGAAGGAGGAGCGCATCCTGCGGGCGATGAAGCTCACGCTCGCCGGCGTCATTCGCGACACCGCGACGCCGCACGGCATGCGCCATCCCCTGTCGGAAGCGACCATCGAGGACCTGCGCCAGTGCCTGGCGCTGATCAGCGCGCGCGAGCGCGAGCTCGCCGCGGAGGCGGGCCGCGATGCCTCCGCGCGCCCGCGCTACGCCGACGAGCCCGCGCGCGCCGAGCAGGTCATCAGCTTCTACCGCAAGAAAGAGGACGGCGATGGCTGAGAGCGGCTGCAGCGAGCTCGAGCCCTACGCGCTGCGCGTGCTGGGCGAGAGCATGGCGCCGGAGTTTCCCGAGGGCTGCATCATCATCGTCGACCCGGGCCACGTCGCGAGGCA
>JAOUNA010000200.1 GCA_029881215.1 Myxococcales bacterium
CGGCGCGACGTGGGTCTGGATCAGCGCGCTCGGGCGATCCTCGCAGGCGACGCGTCCCTCGTTCACGATCGCCACGCGATCGCACAGCCGTTCGGCTTCGTCCATGTAGTGGGTGGTGAGCAGCAGGGTCGTGCCGCGCGCGCGCAGACCGCGGATGTGTGACCAGACCGCCAGCCGCACGGCAGGGTCGAGCCCGGTGGTGGGCTCGTCGAGAATCAGCAGCTCCGGCTCGTTGATCAGCGACATCGCAATGGCGAGGCGGCGCCGAAAGCCGCCGGACAGGGCTTTGACCGGAACGCCCAGATGGGAGCGCAGCTCGAAGGTGTCGAGCAGGGCCTCGATCCGGCGCGTGAGTGCGGGCTCGCGCATCCGGTGGTAGCGCCCGAAGACGCGCAGATTGTCTTCTGCGGAGAGCGATTCGATCTGCACGTTCTCCTGGAGGGTCACGCCGAGACGAGAGCGTACGGCGCGGGGACTCTGCACGACGTCGATGCCGAATACGTGAATGCTGCCGCTCGAAGGGCGCGCCACGCCGTACACCATGCGCAAAGTGGTCGTCTTGCCCGCTCCGTTGGGGCCGAGCAGGCCGTAGCACACGCCGCGGGGCACGTTGAGGTCGAGATCCGCCACCGCGATCCGGGCGCCGAAGTGTTTCGAGACGCGGCGCAGGATGATGATGTCTTGCTTCGCTTCGCTCACGGGCGCCGGAGTCTACCGAAGCGGCGAGGCGCTCGGTGCGATGTCGATGCGCGACGCCCGCCGTGCCCAGCGCCGCGTCGGCCGGCTCGCGCGCGGTCAAGCGAGACTTGCGGGGCGCCGATGCCTTCGGGCGGAGGCCCGCTCCAATCGGCGGCGCGCGAGCGCATCCGGGAGCGACGGGGTCGACGTGGAGAAACGCAAACAGCAGCGCACCCGCAAGAGGCTGACCTGCGAGATCCTGCTCGGTGCGGCGCGCCACGCTGCGCTCGTGCGGGACCTGTCTGCGGCCGGCCTCTTCGTGCAGACGCGCGTCCGGCTCGAGCCGGATGCACGCGTCCGCCTGATCTTCGGCGCACAAGACGGGCTGCCCGCGTTCGAGGTCGAGGCGCGCGTGGCGCGCCAGCGGATGGTGCCGCCGCGCCTGCAGTCTGCGGTGCCCGGCGGCGTGGGGCTCGTGGTCATCGATCCGCCGGCGGGCTTTCAGGAGATGGTGGCGCGCGGCGCGGCCTCGGGCGCACCAGAGGCTGCTCCCGAGCCGAGCGAGGTGCCGAGCGGTGCCCCGGCCGGCATTCGGACGTTTCGCGTGCGCATGATCGAGCGCGACAAGCCCAACGCACGCGTCTTCACCGTCCGCTCGGAGAGCCTGCACGGCGCCCGCGCGCGCGCCCTGGCCCGCGCCGGGCACGGCTGGAAGATCGCGGACATCCAGGAGATCTGAGGGCGCGGCCTAGTGGATCTGTCGGCTCACGAGCCGGACGCTGTCGATCCAGACGCTGCCGGTGCCGCGGCTCTCGATCTGCAGGGTGCTTCCGAAGTGCTTCGCGTTGCCCGGATTGCCGGCCCAGATCTGCACGGGGGTCCAATCGGTGCTGCCGCTGATGGCCCGCTCCAGACCGATCACGGGCATGCCGCCTTCGGGCGCGCCACTCACCCCAGCCTGCATGACGAGAAAGACGGGCCCGCTGGCCTGCTCCGTTCTCAGTTGCGCTTCGTAGAGGAGTTGGCGGAAGCTCAGATCCTCTTCATTGCCCCACACTTCGTAGAGATTCACGAGGCCGGGCTGGCGGAACTCGATGCGCAGCGAGCCGTTGCCGTCGTGGGAGATGTCGCGGTCGATAAGCGCTCCGACGCGAGCGACGTCGCGCGTCATGCCGGACATGTCATCGACCGTCCACTCTGCGATCACGGTATCCGTGTAGCGAGGCGCTGCGTGGAGCATCCACCAGACGAGTGCGGCGAATGCGACGAGCAGCGCGAAGACGAGCTTCATGCCTCTCCTCCCGGTGGATCGGAGTCTCTCGGACCCACACCCAATTGAGTCGGCTCGACGCGAGCGCCACTTGACGACGCGCGCCGAAAGGCTCAAGCGGGGAGCGGGCCGGGTCGATCCAGGGCTCGCGCCCGCGCCGGCGCTCCCGAGGCGAGCGGCGGAAGGAGGGGTCGATGCGGCGTCTGATGCTGGGTCTTCTCGCGGTCGCCGCCCTGAGCGCGCTGGCGTTGCCCGTCTGGGGCGGGCGCGAGGCGCAGCGCGAGTTTGCGGAGATCCAGGCGTGGCTGCGCGGCAGCCTGCCGGCTTCCGCCGCGATCGAGACGCGCTTCGAACGCGGCTGGCTGTGCTCGCGGGCCGAGACTCGGATCGGCGCAGCCTGGGGCGAGGCGCGGCTGCGCCACACCATCTTCCACGGCCCACTGCCCCTCGGCGGGATTCGGCAGGGCGTCGCGCTCTGGCCTCCCATGCGTGCGGTCGTGATCAGCGATTGGTCGCCCGACGCCCACGCCGACGCGGGCGACGCGCCGTGGCTCCGCGTGCACACGCGCCTCGCGTTGAACGGGGCGGTTCAGATGGTGGTCGAGAGCCCAGCGCGCGGGCAGGGCGATGCGCTGGTGTGGGAGGGGCTGCAGGGCGGCCTGGTGGCCTCCGAGGACGGGGAGATCCTGGGCGCTCTCAACGGGCCGCATTTCGCGCTTCGCAGCCCCGCTGGCTGGATCGAGATGCGCGACTTCGCTCTCGCGATGGAGCTGCGGACTGCGGAGGGCGGCGCGCGGGTCGGCACCCACGCCTTCTCGGTGGGCTCGCTACGCGGCGCGGGCCCGGCCGGAGCCTTTGCGCTGGACGCGCTGCGCTGGGAGCAACGCACCCGCTCGGACGACTCGGATGCGAGCTACGCGGTGGAGTGGAACGCCGGATTCGACGGCTTCACACTCGGAGACGATCGCACCGGTCCCGGTGCGCTGCGGCTGCTCCTGCGGCGCATCGATCGCGACGCACTCGACGCCTCGCTGACCGCCTTGCGGGAGACCGGGGAGCCCGATCCCGAGGCGCTCGTGCGGCTGCTGAAGCGCTCGCCGGAGATCGTGCTGGAGCGTCTGCAGTTGGCGGGACCGCACGGCACGCTTCGCGCCGAGGGTCGCGCCGGGATCAACGGGAACGATCCCGCCCTGGCGATGGGTTGGCTGCTCGCCCCGATGGCGCTCGAAGCGCACCTCGACGTGCGCGTGTCCACGCGCTGGCTCCACCGCGCGCTGGACGACGCGGTGCGGGCATCGCTCGTGGACGCCCAGCTCATGAGCGACTCGGAGCGCGTGGTGCAGGCCGCGGCGCTGCGCACCGATTGGCTGCGCCAGGCGCTCGAGCGGGGATGGCTGGTGCGCGAAGACGCGGACTATCGCCTCCAGATCGAGCTGCGCGAGGCAGACCTCCTGCTCAACGGACGGCCGTTGGACGCCGAGGCTTTCGAAGCGGTGCAGCGCCTCAGATCGTGAGGCGGGTCCGGCCGAGATCCGCTCGCAGCCCGGAGCGCGACCGCGCGCGCCCGCTCATGCAGGCGAGCCGCGCGGCGATTGCGTCCTCGCGCCACCGGCGCGTGCGCTGCCTCGTTGTGCTGCGCGCGCGTCGCGTGTCGCGCGTCTACGGGTGGTAGCCGAGCGGGTCGGCGAAGGTGAAGCGTCCCGGTCCCACCACGAGCGGCCCGAGCGGCTTCGCGATGTCGGTGGGGCGCACCAGCACCGTCGCGGGGGCGACGGGAAACACGTAGATCGCGATGCCCGTCAGGGTCATCAGCAGACCGATCGGGCGCATGAACAGCACGTCGAAGACGATCGGCACCTGATTGGGCTGGTCTCCCGTGTCGTGCGTGAACGCCGCAACGGGCGAAGCCAGGCTTGCGATCAGCGCGGCGATCGCGAGCCCCGAGATCAGTGCGCGAATCCGGATCCGCATGGTCGATTCCTCCAGTCTGCAGACCGTCTGCTTATCGGCGGGTGCGCGCTGCGGTTGACGGTCTCGTGCTGTGGATCGGGCGAATTCTGAGCGCGCGCGGGCAGCGCAGCGCGCGCCGCGGTGCGCAGTCGCCCAATCCCGTTGCGCGCTTTGCCGCAGCCATTGCCGGTGTGTGGAGTGACGCGGAGCGCTGCTCGGCGCGCGGGCGCATCCAGTGGAGCTGCGTGCGTTCAAATTGTGTTTGAAAACCCACAGTCGGAGTGTTAGCTTGAACCCGCGGCGGCTGCGGTGGGAAGCGGCGCGCCGTGCGGCGCGAGGGCCGAAGGGCTCACCGCGATCGCCTGGGGGGATGGAGTACCGGGGCCGCCGGAGTGCGACGCGGCGCTTCGGGGTGCGGCTGCCGTTTTCGTGACAAGGGCCGCCCATGCGCACGCATCGATCGCTCACGCTCCTGTTCCTGTTGCCGCTGCTCGTCGCAGGAATGCGCGAACGCGGCGTCGTGCTCGAGCTCGATCGCGCGCAATTCTCCCTGACGGCGCGCGATCTCGATGCCGGCGTGGAGGGGCCCACGCTGCGCGTGGCGCTGGGATCGCCGGCGCATCCGACACCGACCGGTGAATACTCGGCCTATTCCGTGGTGCGGAACCCGGCGTGGACCCCCGGCGCGTTTGCGCGCGCCTTCGGCGCGGAGCCGCTGCCGCCGTCGCAGCGCGGACCGCTCGGCGCGGGCAAGATCCCCTTTGCGGCGGGCGGGGCGATCGCGCTGCACGGGGGCGCGCACCCACTCCTGCTCGGCAAGCCCGTCTCGCTCGGCTGCGTGCGCGCGCTCGATGCGGACTTCCTGGCTCTCCTCGACTGGCTCGAGGCGCGCGGTGCCCTGCGCGGCGAAGGGCGGGGCCAGGGCGAGCTGCGCCAGGCGTTCCGCCGGCCCGTGCGCATCGTCGTGCGCTGATTCGGGATTCGCGCCCGAGGCGCGCCGCCGCGCGCCCCCGGATCTCAGCCGCCGGCAGGGCGCACGCAGTTCGTGCGGCAGCTCCGCGTGCCGAGGCAGCCGGTGCCGGTCGAATTTGCCCGTTGGGGAAGATTGTTCGCCACTTTCAGGGGGTTGCGGGCCACAGACCGGGTATGAGGCGGATTTCGATCGCCCGTTTGCTGGAGACGCTCGCGATGCTCCGATCACGCTCGCTGCTCCTCGTCTGTCTGGTCTGCACGCCATTGGCCGCATCCTCCGCCACGCTCTTCTACCGCGTCGGCAGCACCGGCCATGCGCTGGGCGTCTCCGAGGCGGACGCGATCGCTTCGGGACTCGAAATCCTCACCCTTGCGCCTGCGCAGGAAGTGCAGGGCGAGAATCTCTCGATCACGACGCAGCGGGTG
>JAOUNA010000037.1 GCA_029881215.1 Myxococcales bacterium
CGCAGGCCGCCACGAGGCCGATGCCACCGCCGAAGGCGTGTCCGTTCACCGCCGCGATCACCGGCTTCGGCCCGTTCCAGATGCGCTCGAGGATGCCGACGAGCGGGCTCGACGCGCCGCCCATGGCCGCGCCGCGGCTCTTGAGATCGGCTCCGGCGCAGAACGCGGAGCCGGTGCCGGTGAGCACCACGCAGCGCGCGGCCTCTTCCGCCATCGCCGCGTCCAGATGCGCCGTCAGCGCACCCATCAGCTCCGCGGAGAGCGCGTTGCGATTGGCCGGCGAGTCCAGCGCGATCCACGCCGCGCCGTCGCGCAGCTCGTACTTCGTCGGATGTCTCGAAGCCATGGCGTTCGGAGTCGCTCCCCGCCGGCAAGATGCGGGAAAACGCGCGCGCGAACCAGGGCGGTGGCGCGACCCCGGGAATCCTGGCGGGGCGGTGCCGCGCCGCGGCTTGGTGCGCGTGCCGGCGCTGCATCGCACTCCAGCGCGCAGCGGGTCGAGGGGTCGAGCATTCGACGTCGATTTCATAGGATCCCGCAGCCAGGAGGGCGGGCGGGGAAGCCATGCGCAACCAGCCGTGAAGGAGCGAATCCTCTCGATCGCGGGCTCCCTGCTCGGCCTCGCGCTCTTCGGCCTGGCGGTCGTCGTGCTCCACCACGAGCTGCGCACCACCCACCTGGAGAGCGTCCTCCGGCACGTCCGTGCGATCTCGAGCGGGCACCTGCTCGCCGCGCTCAGCGCCGCCGCACTCGGATACCTCGCGCTCACCGGCTACGACGCACTTGCCTTCCGCTATGTGGGCAATCGACTCGTCTACCGCCGCATCGCACTCTCGTCCTTCGTGGCCTTCGTCTTCAGCCACAACGTGGGCCTGTCGTTCTTCGGCGGAAGCGCGGTGCGCTATCGCATGCTCTCGAGCTGGGGGGTGCGGGTCGACGAAATCGCGCGCATCGTCGTCTTCAACTTCACCACCTTCTGGCTCGGCTTCCTCGCGGTGAGTGGCGTCGCCCAGACTCTCCGGCCCATCCCCTTCGATCTTGCCTGGCTTCCGCTCTCGACGAGTCGCCCGATCGGCGTCGCGTTCTTGTGCGCGCTCGGCGCGGTTCTACTCGCGATGTCCCTGCGCAGGGCGCCGATCGAAATTCGGGGACTCCGAATCGCAATGACCGGACTGCCGATGACCGCGGCGCAAGTCCTCGTCTCGTCCGCCGATTGGCTGCTGGCTGCGAGCGTGCTCTACGCCGTCCTCCCCGAGGCGCCGGGCCTCGACTTCGGCGGCTACCTGGCCGCCTATCTGCTGAGCCAGATCCTGGGTCTGATCAGCCATGTGCCGGGCGGTCTGGGCGTGTTCGAATCCGCCATGCTTCTCCTGCTCGGCTCCGTCCTGCCGGGAGATCGGGTGCTGGCGTCGATCCTGGTCTATCGGGTGATCTACTACCTGCTTCCGATGGGCGTCGCCGCCACGCTCTTCGGGGCATACGAGCTGCACGAGGGTCGCAGGGCGCTGCGGCGGACCGGCGACTGGATTCTGGGCTGGGCGCCCGAGCTCGTTCCGCACTTGCTGGCGTTGACAACCTTCTTCTCGGGCGTCCTGCTGCTCGTCTCGGGCGCCATGCCCGAGCTTCCGGAGCGCCTCGAATGGCTGCGGCTCGCGCTTCCGCTGCCCGTGCTCGAGATCTCGAAGCTGCTCGGCAGTGTCATCGGAGTGTTCCTGCTCCTGCTCGCCAGCGCGCTCCGCCAGCGCATCGACGCCGCGTATTTTGGAACCCTGGGATTGCTGTTCACGGGCGCCCTGGTCTCGCTGTTGAAGGGTCTCAACTACGAGGAGGCGCTCATCCTCGGCGCGATGGCGCTGCTCCTGCTGCCGTGCCGCACCTTCTTCTTCCGCAAGAGCTCGCTGCTCACCCAGCCCCTGTCTGGCGGCTGGTGGGTCACGGTGGGCATCGTGGCTGTCGGTGCCCTCCTGGTTCTCGATCTCGCCTACCGCCACGTCGAATACTCGAACGAGCTCTGGTGGCAGTTCGGCGTGGACGCGCAGGCACCGCGCTCCCTGCGCGCGATGCTGGCCGCAGGCCTCGCCTTGCTTGGCATCGGCTCGATGCGCCTGCTGCGACCTGCGCCCGCGGCCCCGCCCCTGCCCACATCCGAGGATCTCGACCGCGCCCAGGCGATCACAGCGCGGAATCCGCGGGGATCGGGCTATCTCGCGCTGCTGGGTGACAAGCAGATCCTCTTTCATGAGAACGGCAACGCGTTTCTCATGTTCGGCACGGCGGGTCGCACGTGGGTGTCGATGGGCGATCCGATCGGAAACCGCGAGGAGCAGGAAGCGCTCGGCTGGCGCTTCCGCGAGATGGCCGATCGACACGGAGCACGCCCCGTCTTCTACGAGGTGTCGGCCGAGAGCCTGCCCATCTACCTCGAGCTTGGCCTCGAGTTGCGCAAGCTCGGCGAAGAGGGGCGCGTTCCCCTGCAGAGCTTCTCACTCGAGGGCAGTGCGCGCCGCGGACTGCGACACGCGCACAATCGGATGCGGCGAGAAGGCAGTCGCTTCCAGATCCTCGCACCGAACGCGGTGCCAGCGGTGCTCGATCTGCTCGAAGAAATCTCCAATGCCTGGCTCGCCGACCGGAACACGGCCGAGAAGCGATTCTCGCTGGGCTGCTTCGACCGCGCCTATCTGTCGCGGCTTCCGGTCGCGGTGATCCTCCGCAACGAGCGCATCGTCGCTTTCGCCAATCTCTGGACGACCGATGCGAAACAGGAGCTCAGCATCGACTTGATGCGCTACGCACCCGAGGCGCCGGGTGGCGTGATGGAGCATCTCTTCATCGAGTTGATGCTCTGGGGAAGGAGCGAGGGGTATCGCTATTTCAACCTCGGAATGTCGCCGCTGGCAGGCATGGCGCAGCACCGAGGCGCGCCGCTCTGGAATCGCCTGGGAGCCTTCCTGTTCCGACACGGCGAACATTTCTACAACTTCCGGGGACTGCGAAGCTTCAAGGACAAGTTCGATCCCGAGTGGGAGCCACGCTATCTGGCCTCATCGGGCGGCCTGAACACGCCGCTCGTGCTCACACACATCGCCTCCCTGATCGCGGGAAGCGCGGCGGGAGTCGTGGCCAAAGGATGATCGGACGGCACGATACGGCGAGGACGGGTGATCTCGACGAGCCAAACGCAACCGATTGAAATGGATCCGGGATCGACCGCCCGGTGCGGGTCAGCGCGCTCGCACGCGGCGGAAATCCATCTCGGGGGAGGGAAGAGCGATGACTCCTGATCCGTCGAAGAAGCAGCTGCCTCCGCTGGCTCCGCGGATTCGATTCGCGGCGCGACTGGTGCGCTCTGCGAGCATCGCTGCGGCGCTGGTCGGATCCGCGCTGGCGCTCGGGGCGGCGGGGTACCGGAACTTCGAAGGCCTCTCCTGGCTCGACGCGACGCTCAACGCAGCCATGATCCTCACGGGCATGGGACCCGTGACGAATCTCGTCACCGTCGAAGGCAAGCTCTTCGCGATCTTCTACTGCCTGTTCAGCGGCGTGGTCTTCCTGACCCTCGTCGCGGTCCTGTTCGCGCCGGTGGCGCATCGCTTCCTGCATCGATTCCACATCGAGCTCGGAGACGAAAACGAGAAGCCGTAGCCTCTCCCGGCTCGCGCCGGACGCGCCGGCTGGCAGCCGGGGTGCGAAACGTGGACATTGGTCGGCATGGACACGGCGACCCAGGCGCTGCTCGGTGCGGTGGTCGGGCAGGCCTGCTTCTCGCACAAGCTCGGGCGGCGCGCCGTCGCCTGGGGCGCCGTCGGAGGCCTGCTGCCGGACCTCGACGTGCTGGCCGTGCTCGGGCAGGGTCCCCTGGGAGAGTTCGTCCACCACCGCGGCTTCACCCACGCACTCTGGTTCGGCCCGCTCGTCGGTCCGCTGCTCGGCGCGAGCGTGTGGCGTTACCACGCCCGGCGTCTGGCCAAGGCTCGCGCGAGGGCGGCGGGCGCGGAGCGGGGACCGAGCGCCTGCGCCGCGCCGCCGCATCCGGGGGATCCGCTGCTGCGCACGGCCTGGATGGGGCTCTTCGCGCTCGCGCTCTTCACGCATCCGCTGATCGACGTCTTCACGAGCTATGGCACGCAGCTCTTCGCCCCCTTCTCGAACCAGCGCTACGCGCTGCACGCGGTCGGCATCATCGACGTCACGTACTCCGGAATTCTGGTCGCGGCCCTCGCGCTGGGACGCGCGCTGCGCGGCAATGCGGCCGCGGTGCGGCGCGTGGCGTGGGCGGCACTCGCGCTCTCCTGGGCGTACCTCGGCTACGGCCTGTGGCTCAACGAGCGCGCGCGCGACGCGGTCACCGCCCGCCTCGCCGCGGACGGCGTATCGGAGGCGCGCGTGCAGGTGTATCCGACGCTCCTGCAGCCCTACCTGCGGCGCATCGTCGTGCGCAGCGGCGACGAGGTGTGGGTCGGCCTCTACACGCCGTGGCGCGAGGGCGGTCCCGCCTGGCAGCGCTTCCGGCAGTCTGCGTCCCATCCGTCGATCGACGCACTGATGCGCACGCGAGAGGCCGCCATCTTCGTGTGGTTCGCGATGGGGGAGGTCGCCACACGCGTGCGCCCGCTTCCGGACGGCTACGCGGTCGAGATCGACGACCTCCGCTACGGCCATCTCGGCCTGCCGGAGCGGGGGCTCTGGGGTATCCGCGGCATCACCGATCGCAGCGGAAGCCTGCGCGGACCCATCGAAATCGTCACGCACCGCGGAAGCGCGCGGCTCGGCGAGACGTTCGGAGCGCTGTGGCGCGCCGCGTGGGGCGACTTCTCCGGGAGCGGATTCGACACGGGCCACTGAGGCGCCCGCGCCGGGCTCAGGCCAGCGCGTCGAGCAGCCGCGGGAGCTCCGCCAGATCGGGCAGCACGTGATCGGGACGGGCGCCCGCGTGCATCCGCAGGCGCGCGTCGCAGGCCGGGACGCGGCGCGTGAGCCAGACGCTGCGGAGGCCGAGCGCCGCGGCGCCTTGCACGTCGGCGCTCAGGCTGTCGCCCACGTGGATGCCTTCTTCCGCTCGCACGCCGAGGCGCGCCAGCACCTCCTGGAAGATCTCGACGCGCGGCTTGCGCAGGCCGAACGTGTCGGAGACGACGATCGCATCGAGATGCGCGCGCAGGCCCGCCTCCTCCAGGATGCCGAGCGCGGTCTCGGAGTGGCTGAAGTTCGAGCACACGCCGAGCCTCACGCGCCGGCGCAGGACGCCGAGCAGCGCCGCATGGTGCGCCGGGACGGCGACCTCGCTGCGCAGCACACCCATGTGAACCCCGGTGAGGATCTCGGGGAGCTCGGGGTCGGCGAGACCCAGTCGGCGCACGACGTCCTCGAAGCGAAGCCGGGTCGGCACCTCTCGATCCCGGGCGAAATGCGACATCGCGAAGACGCGAGACGCCTCCGCCATGGCGAGGGTAAAGCGCTCGAAGGGGATCTCGGCGCGTTCGGACAGCGCCGCGTGCATCGCGTGCACCGACGCGGGAAGCTGCATCCCGTGGTGCTCCTCGGTCGGCAGGTTCTCCTGGCGCAGATCCACCAGCGTGTCGAAGAGATCGAAGATCACCGCGCGGATCACCATGCCCGCAGCATAGCGGGAGCCTCCGGGCGCCGATTGCCCACGGGAGCCGGCGCGCACGGCGCACGCAACTGCGACGCCGTGCGCGCAAAGGCCTCGGGCATCGAATCGGGGAGAGAGCGGCTAGCGACCGCGCCGGCCGCCGTAACCTCCGCCGCCGCCGCCCCGTCCGCCGCCGCCACCGCCGCCGCCACCCGGGCGACGCTCCTGCGCCTCGTTGACGCGGAGCGGGCGACCGTCGAACTCCTTGCCGTCGAGCGCTTCCTGCGCGGCGCGCGCGCTCTCGGCGTCCTCGAACTCGACGAAGCCAAAGCCTCGCGAGCGGCCGGTCTCGCGATCGGAGATCACGTTGACCGACTGCGTCCGGCCGTGCTGCTCGAACAAGTCTCGCAGCTGCTCTTCGGTGGTCGTGAAGGAAAGATTGCCGACGTAGAGCTTCTTGTTCACTGGAATCGGGTCCTCACAAATTCCGCAGCCGCCGGTTCGAACGAGCGATCGCGAGGCCGGGGCATGCATTTCCTCTCGGCGCGACACCTTACACCGCCTGCGTGCGCGGGTGGGAGAAAAGGTACCGGAAGCGGGGCGTCCGGGGGGGGTTGGGGGCGATTTACGCAACGATGCATGGCTGCGGCCCCCCCGGGCGCAGCCACCTCGCCCGGCGGCGCCGGAAGCGCCGCCCTCAGACCGGGCGCTCGTGCACCAGCAAGGTCTTCTTGCCGTCGAACCGCACGCGAATCTTCCCCGGTCCGGCCGTTCCCTGGACGACTCCGTTGCCGAGCTTGGGGTGCGCGATGCGATCCCCCGGGCTGTAGCTCTCCGTCAGCGCGTAGCTGCGCACCGGGCGCGAGAGATCCGCCTGGATCACCTCGTCCACTGCCGCTGCGGGCTTCTTGCTGCGGGGCCGCGCGCGCGGGCGGACGCGCCCCGCCGTGGACTCCCAGGCGGCGCCGAGCCGCGCCGGCGCATCGAGGGCCGGGCCTTCCGCGTCATAGCTCCAGCCCGGATCGCCCTCGAGCTGCAGCGACGCGTAGCGGACGCCGACCCCGCTGTGCTGCTCGATGTCCTGCGCCAGGCGCTCGAGCTCCTTGATCCAGGCCGCGCCCTTCTGCGCTTCGCGCTTGCGGCACAGCTCCCAGTAGCGCGGGCTCGCGAGCAGAACGAGCAACGGCGGCTCGTCTCCGATCCGGCGCCCGAAGCGCTCCGAGGCTTCCTCGCCGATCGCGCTCGCGTTCGCGGCCGCGATGGCGGTGTACGCGAGCCCCTCGAGCATCGCGCGCAGCGGAGTATCTCCGACGCCACAGCGTGTCGCGGTGGGCTCGAGATAGCGCAGCTTCACCACGCAGAGGCGCTCGCCGCTGATGCCGAGCAGGTCGATCCGGTTGATGCCCTTCGTGGCGGGATCGTCCGCCGCGGCCGCCTTCACGCGGATGTGATAATCGAGCAGATCCAGCCGCCCCTCGCCGCCGGGCAGCGCGATGCCTTCGCCGGACGACCGACACTGACGGATCAACGCAGCGCCGAGATGTTCCCCATCTCTGTTGCGCCGGCGCTCCGCAGCCGGCTTGCCGCTGCGTTTGACGAAGTAGCGCCTGCCGGCCTCGTGCAGTCGAGGCGCACCCGCCTTCTCCTTCTCGAAGGCGACGGCCAGCGCCTCGCCTGCGAGCTCCGCAGCCGCCTTGCGAAAGGCCGCTGCTTGACGAACTTCCTTGCCCTGCGAGAGCTCGAACAACGGATGACTCACGTTCCATCCCCAGGACGCGCTGGGTCGTCCATCCGCGCGCCGCGATCCGAAATTGGTTGGAGGAGGCAAGACGACCGCTCGAAGGCTACCACATCCCGGGGGGAGCGACGAAATGCGCATTCCATCCGGTTATCCTCGGGTGGGCACGACGCAGCGGTGGCAGGATTGCATTGAAGGACGCCGATCGGACGAGACTCGTGGGCGCGCTTCGCTTCGCGCTCGAGGCGCACAGCGGACAGACGCGCAAGGGAACGTGCATTCCCTACGCCAGCCATCTGCTCGCGGTGGCCGGTCTCGTGCTCGAGCTGGGAGGTGACGGCGAGCAGACCGCGGCGGCGCTGCTGCACGACGTTCTCGAGGATTGCCCGGGCGTGGATCGCGCCGCGATCGAATCCCGGTTCGGAGCCGAAATCGCCCGCATCGTGCACATGTGCAGCGACCTGCTCGAGGGCGATACGCCGGAAAGGAAATCACAGTGGCTACCGCGCAAGCGCCACTACATCGACCGGCTTCGCACAGCCGATGCGCGCGCGCGGCTCGTCGCAGCCTGCGACAAGCTCCACAATCTGCGCGCGCTGATCGCCGATCTGCAACGCGAGGGAACCGACACACTGCGGCGCTTCAACGCCACGCCGGAGCAGACCCGCTGGTACTACCACGAGGTGCGCGGCGCCCTGGGCGCGGACCTGCCCGAGCGCCTGCTCGGGGAGATCGATGCGCTGCTCGAGCAGCTGCGCGCGTTCCTGCCCGAGGCGTCACGGCAAGCCTGATCGGCCCCAGCGGGCGCGGGCGCGGCGCCCCGCGGATGCCCTCTCAGCCCCGCGCCGACTCCAGGCAATCTCGCAGCTTGTCCACGCCGACCCGATGGCGCAATCGACACAGCGCTGAGTACTCGATCTGTCGCGCGCGCTCCCGGGAAATGCCCAGGCGCCGACCGATCTCGCTCAGCGTGAGCGGCTCGTCGCCGTCGCCGAATCCGTAGCGCCAGCTGATCACGATGCGTTCTCGGGTGTCCAGCGTCGACAGCAGCCCGGCCACGGCGTCGCGCAGCCGCTCGCGCCCGAGCTGCTCGTCCGGATCCTCGCGCTGCTCGTCCGGCAGGACATCCTCGAGGGCCACGGATTCGCAGGCCTGGAGCGGCGCGTGGATCGAACGGACCGGCGCCAACGTGGCCTCGAGCGCCTCGACCTGCTCGACACTCAGCACGAGCGCTTTCCCCAGCTCGTCGAGCGCGGGCTCGCGGCCCAGGCGCCGCGTGAGCTCTGCGCAGACGCTGCGGTAGCGCATCTGCTGCTCGCAGACGTGCGACGGCACGCGCACCGTGCGGCGCTGATTCTGGATCGCGCGAATCATCGTCTGCTGGATCCACCAGACGGCGTAGGTCGAGAACGCGAAACCGCGATCCGGGTCGAACTTCTCGATGGCGCGCAGCAGGCCCAGATTCCCCTCCTGGATCAGATCCATGAGCGGCATCCCCGAGCCCTGGAAGCGATGCGCGCACTTGACCACGAGGCGCAGATTGTGTCGCGCAAAGGTGGACACGAACGCCTCGTAGCGGGCGTAGGCACGACCGGCGCGGGTCAGCTGCTGCTCGCCGCGATTGCAGGCGATCCCGAGCCGCGCCCGCTCCTCGCGGCTCTCGGCAGCGCGCGCGCGAAGATCTGCGTGGATTTCGCACAGCAGCTCGAAGGCGAGCTCCGCTCTCGCGAGCAGCGCAGCCACCTGCGCGCGCGGGAACGGCTCGCGGTCGAGCAGTGCCTCGAGCTCGCGGAAGCAGGCGTCCATGGATCGATTGCAGTCGCGGCCGCTGCCGTCGCGGTAGTGGCGGCTCAGCGCCGCGGTGACGTGGCCCGCACGGCGGCGCGCCTCCCAGCGCTCGAGCAGCAGCCGCGCCGTTCCGGGCAGCGCGAACAGGGCGCGCTCGAAGATGTGCTGCTCTCGGCGCATGGCATGGGCCAGGGCGCGCGTCTGCTCGCGGTCGAGCAGCGGCGTGCGCTGGATGCGGCGCATGTAGGCCTGGCGCGCGTCGCGCAGGCCCGTGTCGGCGCAGCGCTGGCCGCGCGAAGCCCGCCGAGCTGGCGCGGCTGCGACCGGGCGGGCGATTTCGAGACCCGCGGCTGTGCGGGCCCCTCGCCTCGCCGTGTCGGACCTGGAAAGATGCGCGTCTTGGAGAGGGATCTCGGGCAGATATGTCAAGAAGGCGGCCTCCGAGGACCGCATCCCTCCAATCAGTATACGCCCTCTGGCCCGGAGCGTTGGATCTTTTTTTGGAGCGCGTGGAGCGGCCGCGCCAGCCAGCGCGAGCGCGACCGGCGCGGCGCGTGGCAGATCCAGGCGGGAGCCGTTATTCCTTCGTGCGTTCCACCCGACGGCCGGCGCCTCGCCGGTCGGGGCTGCGCGCCGGATCGGACCGGCGGACGGTCGCCGTTCCCATCAACCCACGGTTTCCAGAATGAAGACTCCGCCCCTGCCCGAGGCCGGCGCGTTGCTCCAGGCGTCGGACACATTTGTCCGTCGCCACATCGGACCCGACGACGGCGACATCGCCGAGATGCTGGCCCGGATCGGCTGCGACTCGCTCGAGCAGCTGGCGGACGAGGCGTTGCCGTCCGCGATCCGACGTCGCGAGCCGCTCGTGCTCTCCGGGCTTCCCGAGCAGCCGCTCGGCGAGCACGAGGTGCTCGAGCGGCTGCAGCGCCTGGCGGCGGAGAACCGCGTATTCCGCGCCTGCATCGGCATGGGCTACTCGGACACCCTCCTGCCCCCCGTCATCCAGCGCAACGTTCTCGAGAATCCGGGCTGGTACACCCAGTACACGCCCTATCAGGCCGAGATTTCGCAGGGGCGACTCGAAGCGCTGATCAACTTCCAGACGATGGTGGCGGATCTCACCGGTCTGCCGCTGGCCAATGCTTCGCTGCTCGACGAAGCCACCGCAGCGGCGGAGGCGCTCGCCATGTGTGTCGCGATCGGGAGGCAGCGCAAGACCGGCTTCTTCGTCGCCGAGGATTGTCATCCCCAGACGATCGGCGTGCTGCGCACACGCGCGGAGTCCACGGGGGTCACGCTGCACGTCGGGCCCGTCGAGGCGATCGACTTCGCCGCCCAGGCGCTCTGCGGCATCCTCCTGCAGTATCCCACCACGGACGGGCGCCTGCTGGATCCCACCTCGCTCGTGGAGCGGGCGCACGCGGCCGGCGCCCAGGTGGTGGTCGCCGCGGACATCCTCGCGCTCACCCTGATCACACCGCCGGGCGAGTTCGGCGCGGACATCGCGGTGGGCTGCACCCAGCGCTTCGGCGTGCCGCTCGGCTACGGCGGACCGCACGCCGGCTACCTGGCCACGCGCAGCGAGAACGCCCGCAGGCTGCCGGGCCGCCTGGTGGGGGTCTCGCTCGATGCCCACGGCGCCCCGGCGTACCGTCTCGCGATCCAGACGCGCGAGCAGCACATCCGCCGCGACAAGGCCACGAGCAACATCTGCACGGCGCAGGTCCTGCTCGCCATCCTGGCCAGCATGTACGCCGTATATCACGGCCCGGACGGCCTGCGGCGCATCGCGCGGCGCATCCGAGGCTGGACGAACGTGCTGGCCGAGGGCCTGCGGCGCATGGGGCACGACGTGGGGAGCGCGCCCTACTTCGACACGCTGCGCGTCTGGCTCGACGGCCGGACCGCAAAGCAGGTGCTCAGCGCCGCCTGGGAGCAGCGCATCAATCTGCGCGACTACGCGGACGACAGCGTCGGCGTCTCGCTCGACGAGACCACCTCGCGCTGCGACGTCGAGGCGATCCTCGCCGCCTTCGGGAACGGGAAGGCCACGGTGGGTGTCGACGCACTCATCGACGCGGCGCAGGCGCCGCTGCCCGCCCCCTTCGCGCGCACCAGCGAGTACCTGACCCACCCCGTGTTCCACGCGCATCGGGGCGAGCACGAGATGCTCCGCTATCTGCACCGGCTGGAGGCGCGGGATCTCGCGCTCAACACCTCGATGATTCCGCTCGGCTCCTGCACCATGAAGCTCAACGCCACGACCGAGATGCTGCCGGTCACGTGGCCGGCGTTCGCGCGCATCCATCCCTACGCGCCGGCGGATCAGACCCGGGGCTACGCGACGCTGCTGCAGCAGATCGAGACGTGGCTCGGCGAGATCACCGGACTGCCCGCCGTCTCCCTGCAGCCGAATGCGGGCTCGCAGGGGGAATACGCGGGCCTGCTGGCGATTCGCCGCTACCACGCCTCGCGCGGCCAGCCGCAGCGCAACGTCTGCCTGATCCCGGTCTCCGCCCACGGAACCAACGCGGCGAGCGCGGTGATCGCGGGCCTCCACGTCGCGGCGGTGAAGTGCGACGCAGACGGCAATGTCGATCTGCACGATCTGCGCACGCGCTGCGTCGAGTACGCGGACACGCTCGCCGGGTTGATGATCACCTACCCGTCGACCCACGGTGTCTTCGAGTCGCACGTGAAGGAGATCTGCGCCGCCGTGCACGAATTCGGGGGGCAGGTCTACATGGACGGCGCGAACATGAACGCCCAGGTCGGCCTCACGTCGCCGGCCGAGATCGGCGCCGATGTGTGTCACCTCAACCTGCACAAGACCTTCGGCATCCCGCACGGCGGAGGCGGTCCGGGCATGGGCCCGATCGCCGCGGCCAAGCATCTCGAGCCCTTCCTGCCCGGCGACCCGGTGACGGGCTCCCATCCCGTCTCGGCGGCGCCGTACGGAAGCGCGAGCATCCTTCCGATCAGCTGGACCTACATCGCGCTGATGGGCGCCGCAGGCCTCCGCAAGGCGACGCAGGTGGCGATCCTCAACGCGAACTACATGGCCGCGCGACTCGAAGAGCACTACGCGGTGTTGTACCGGGGCGAGGGGGGCCGCGTGGCGCACGAGTTCATCGTCGACTGTCGAGCCTTCGAGCGCAGCGCCGGCGTGCGCGTCGAAGACATCGCCAAGCGCCTGATCGACTACGGATTCCACGCGCCGACGATGAGCTTCCCCGTGCCCGGCACGCTGATGATCGAGCCCACCGAGAGCGAGTCGCGGGCCGAGCTGGATCGGCTCTGCGACGCGCTGATCGCGATCCGGGAGGAGATTCGCGCCCTGGAGCGTGGCGAATTGGACCCGGAGGACAATCCGCTGCGCAACGCACCGCACACCGCGGAGCACGTGTGCAGCGACGCGTGGTCCCACCCGTACGGCCGGAGCCAGGCGGCGTACCCGGCGGCCTGGCTGCGCGAGTTCAAGTACTGGCCCGCGGCCGCCCGCGTCGACAACGCCTACGGTGACCGCCACCTGGTGTGCACCCGGCGCAGCGCCCCCGCGGCCTCGGATCCGATCGGGTAGGCGCCGTCTCCGGGAGCAGAATCCGGCGCGGGGGACGAAAAGCGCTCGAGTTCGAACCGGAGCGATCCGAAACAAAGGAGCGCAGGCGTCTCCCCCGGCCGAACGAACGACTCAGAAATGGCGCAATCCTTCTTCGAATTCGTCGCGGATCAGCTCGAAGAGATCAGCCCGCTCGACAAGCTCGAGGCGCGCGGAACCGTGCGCCTCGCGCTCAAGGCAGGCGGGCTGGATCCGCGCAGCATCACCAAAGAGCAGATGATCGTGGTGCTGCAGAAGGTCCTGCCCGGCGAGCTCAAGACGCGGGGCGTGGACCGTGCGGACGGGCTGTGCGAGCAGATCGTCGCGCGCCTCAAGGCGTTCGACCCGCAAGGGTCGCTCCCCGCCGGCGAGTCGCCCGAGGACGTCTTCCGCCGCCTCGGCAATTGACGCCCGGCCGCAGAAGCCAGGCGCCGGCGGCGCGCTCGGAGTCGAAGCCAGCCACGCAGCCGAGGTCGGTCTAGCGCGCGAGGCTCGCGGGCAGGCCCACCGCCGCGCTCACGCGGTGCTCGAGCGTATCGATCCGCTCCCGCGCGCTGGCCAGCTCATCCTGAAGCGCCGAGAATTCGGCCTCGTCGATCTGGGCCGCGGAGCCCCCGACGCGACCCTCGAGCGCGCTCATCTTCTTCGCGGTGCCCTGCAGCGATTGCTCGAGCGCGGCCACGCGTTCGAGCGCAGCAGCGAGCGATTCGCGCAGCGCATCGATTTCGGCGCGTTGCGCCTCCTGTGTGTCGTCGGCCGACGCTGCACTCTGCAGGGCCGCGGCGTTTGCGGCGACATCGTCGCGCTGCACGTGCACGACGAGCGGCGCGAGCACGAGGGCCAGCAGCGCCGCGAGGCCACCGAGATACGGAAGCGCGAAGCGGCGAAACGCGCCGCGCAGGTAGCGCTCCTCCGCCTGCGAGACCTCGATCTCCCCTGCAGTGATTTCGGGCATGGCTGTACCCGCATCGGCAAGTCCTCCGCATCGCCTGAGGGGCGGGCGCGCCGGGCGGGTGTCGCGCGCGTACCGGGGCGGCGGAATGCTGCGACCGTGCTGGAGGCGTGGGCCGGCAGTTCGCCAATCGCCCGTGCAGTGCACCGCGGGAGCCACGAGCGCCCCGCGGGCGAGCGAAGCTGGGCGCAACGCCCGGGCCGGGGCGGCGCAGCGCGCCCCCTGCGCCTGCGGGGTTCCCTGGCAGGTGTGCGCTAGCTTGCACGCCCTAGCATGTCTGCTCCCGACAGCGAACGCTCGAGCGCCGCGCCTCCCAGCAGCGCGCGGCGCTATCCCCCGGACGTCCACGTGATCGACGTCGCCGGCCGGGAGTTCATCCTCGTGGGCACGGCCCATGTGTCGCGGGAGTCCGCCGCGCTCGTGCGGGAGGTGATCGAGCAGGAGCGCCCCGACTGCGTCTGCATCGAGCTCGACGCGCAGCGCTACGAAGCCCTGTCCCAGCGGCGCCGCTGGGAGAATCTCGACCTGCGGCAGATCATCCGCAACAAACAGCTCGCGCCGCTGCTCGCCAATCTGCTGCTGTCCTCGTACCAGAAGAAGCTCGGCGGGGCGCTCGGGGTGCTGCCGGGCGCCGAGCTGCTCGAGGCCGCGCGCACGGCAGAGGCCAATGGCATCCCGGTCGCGCTCTGCGACCGCGACGTGCGCGTCACCCTGCGCCGGGTCTGGGCGTCGATGTCGTTCTGGAAGAAGGGCATGCTGCTCTCCACGCTCACGCTCGCCATCTTCGATCGCCCCGAGCTCGACGAGGACGAGCTGCGCCGGCTGCGCGATCAGGACGTGCTCTCCGAGCTGATGCTGGAACTCGGGGAGGCCCTGCCCGCGCTCAAGCACACCCTGATCGACGAGCGCGACGCCTTCCTCGCGCAGAAGATCCTGGAGACGCACGGCGAGCGCGTAGTCGCCGTGGTGGGCGCGGGACACGTCAACGGCATCCGACGCGCGCTCACCGAGCACCGGAAGATCGATCTCGACGCGATCAACACGATCCCGCCGATCTCTCCGCTGTGGAAGTGGATCGCCTGGGGCGTGCCCAGCCTCATCCTGGGCTCGCTCGCCTACATCGCCGTGGTGAAGGGCCTGGCGGTGGCCAGCCAGAATCTCCTCTACTGGATCGTGGCCAACGGCATCCCGACCACGCTCGGTGCGGCGCTGGCCCTGGCGCACCCCATCGTCGTCGTCTCCGCCTTCGCCGTGGCTCCCGTGACGAGCTTGATCCCGGTGATCGGCGCCGGCTACGTGTTGGCCTTCCTGCAGGCCTACCTGACCCCGCCGGTGGTGCGGGAGTTCGAGCGCCTCGCGGACGACGCCGGCTCGCTGCGCCAGTGGTGGCGCAATCGGCTCCTGCGCATTCTGCTCGTCTTCGTGCTCACCACGATCGGAAGCCTGATCGGAACCTACGTCGGCGGCTACGAGATCGTCTCGAACGTGTTCTGATGCCGCCTCCCGCGCGGCGGGCGGGCCGCGCCGGCGCCGATACACTGCGGGCATGCCCGAGGCGCGCGCCGCGCTCAGCGCGTGCGATGCACGCGTGGATGTGCTCTCCCGCTCGGAAGGCATTGCGGTGCACACCCTCGTCGCCACGCAGCTCGTCGCCGAGGCCGCGCGGCGTCAGGGCGGCTCGCCCACCAGCCACGCCGCGCTCGGGCGAGCGCTCATGGGCGCGATCCTGCTCGGCGCTGCGGGCGAGACGCTGCAGCTGCAGATCCGGGGAGATGGACCGCTCGGCGCGCTGCTCGCGATCGCGGATGGCGACGGCCACGCGCGCGGCTGCGCGAGCGATCCGTGCGCGCACCCGACCCCGAAGCGAGGCGTCCTCGACATCGCCGGGGCGATCGGCCGGGGTGTGCTCAGTGTCGTGCGCCAGCCCCACGGCGGCGGCGAGCCCTGGCGCGGCACGGTGCCGCTCCTGACCGGCACGATCGCGCAGGATCTCGCCCACTATCTGCGCGAGAGCGAGCAGCGGCGCGCGGCCGTCGGCTTGGGCGTGTTCCTCTCTGCGCAGGGCGAGATCGAGGCGGCGGGCGGCTACCTCGCCGAGGCGCTGCCCGGCGCGAGCGACACGGAGGTGACCCAGCTGGAGGCGAACGTGCGCCACTTCCCGGGGCCGGGCGAGCTGGTGCGCGAAGGCGTCGACGCGCACGGCATCGCGGACCGCCTGCTCGCGCGGCTCGGATCGGGGCAGCGGCGCTGCAGCCATCCGGCCTTCCAGTGCAGCTGCAACCGCGAGCGCGCGCTGCGCGCCCTCTGTGTGCTCGGCCGCGCGGAGCTCGATCGCGCCGTTCGCGACGCGGAGACGCTCGAGCTGCACTGCCGTTTCTGCGGCCAGGCCTATTGGGTTCCGCCCGCCGAGCTCGCGAGCCAGCTCGGTGCCGCCTGAAGCGCGAGCTATGCTGCGGCTGCGCAGCGGCGCCGTCCCGAACGCCGCGCCGCACCGCACATGCAAAGCGCCCGTCGATCGCTCAGCATCGCCCACGTGACCGGAGAATCCGACTTCTCCGGCGGCGAAGTGCAGGTATTCCTGCTGATGGAGGGCCTGCGCGCACGCGGACACCGGAACGTGCTGGTGTGTCCGCCGGGCAGCGCCAGCGCCCGGGAGGCCGAGCGCAGAAAGTTCGCATGCGTCTGCGCGCGCATGCGCAACGATCTCTCGCTGCTCGGCGCGCGGCGCATCCACGCGCACCTGCGCCGCTGCCGACCCGACCTGGTGCACCTGCACACGGGGCGCGCCGACTGGCTCGGGGGGCTCGCCGCCTGGCGTCTCTCCCTGCCGGCGCTCAGCACGCGTCGCATGGATCGCCCGGTGCGGCGCGGCCCGCGCACGCGCTTCGTCTACGGCCGGGCGCTGCGCCGCATCGTGGCGATCTCACCGGCCGTGCGCGAGCGGCTGGCCGCCGCCGGGATTCCCGAGGAGAAGACACGCGTCATCTGGAGCGCCGTCGACCCGGGCGCGCTCGAGCCGCGCGCGGGGCGTGCGGACACGCGGGCGCGGGAGGGTCTGGCGGACGACACGCCGTGCCTGCTGGCGCTCGCCTCGCTGGTCGCGCGCAAGGGAATCGACGTGCTGATCGACGCCGTGTCGCTGCTCGGCGACACGGATCTGCGTCCTACGCTGTGGATCGCCGGCGACGGCCCGGAGCGGCCGGCCCTGGAGCGCCGCGCGCGGGCGCGGGGCCTCGCGCAGCGCGTGCGCTTCCTGGGCAGGCGCAGCGACGTGGCCGACCTGCTCGCGGCCTGCGATGTGTTCGTGCTGCCCTCCCGCCGCGAAGGCCTCGGGGTGGCGGCACTCGAGGCGATGGCGGCGGCCCGCCCGGTGATCGCGAGCGACGTGGGCGGGCTGGGGGAAGCCGTCGTACACGAGCGCACCGGACTGCTCGTGCCTCCCGGAGACGCGGCCGCGCTGCGCGGGGCGCTGGCGCGGCTGCTCGGCGACGCGCCGCTGCGCAAGCGCCTCGGCGACGCCGGCCCCGTGCGGGTTCGCGAGCGCTTCACGGCGGATCGCATGGTGGAGGCCTACGAAGCGCTCTACCACGAGCTGCTCGCGGAGGGCGCGCCGGGATGACCGGACCGCGGGTCGGCGTGGTCGGTGCGCGGCGCGCGCGCCAGGGCCTCGGTCCGTTCGTCGTGCGCGACCTGCGCGCCGCCGGCGCGGAGGTGCCCTGCATCCTGGCCACCCGCGCCGAGACGCGCGATGCCGCCGTGCGCGCGCTAGCAACGCACACCGGTGTCGAGCCGCGAGGCTATCTCGATCTCGACGAGATGCTCGCGCGCGAGTCGCTCGACGCGCTCGCCATCCTCTCGCCGGCTCCGTGCCACGCCGAGCCGCTGGCGGCGGCGGCGCGCGCGCGGCTGCACGTGCTGTGCGAGAAGCCCTTCGTGTGGGGCGTGCCCGATCTCGCGGCGCGCACGCGCGCGCTCGTGGAGGCGATCGAGGCGAACGGGCGCGTGCTGTTCGAGAACTGCCAGTGGCCCTACGCGCTGCCCGCCTTCGCCCGGCTCCACCCGGGCGCGTGCGACACGCCACCGCGTCGCTTCGAGATGGAGCTGCAGCCGGCTTCGCGGGGCCTGCAGAGCCTGGCCGACGCCATGCCCCATCCGCTCAGCCTGCTCCAGGCGCTGGCTCCGTCCCGCGAGGCGCGCGTCGAAGACGTGTGGTTCTCCACCCGAGACGCGCAGCGCCTGCAGCAGACGGTGCGCTTCCGCTACTGCGCCGGGCAGCGCACGGTCGAGGTGGAGGTGCAGCTCGCCTCGACCCAGGTGACGCCCCGCCGGGCTTCCCTCGCCCTCGACGGGCGCCGCGCGCGGCGGGTGGTTTCCCCGGAGGACTACCGGCTATCCTTCGCCGACGCCAATCACACCGTCCCCCTGGACGATCCGCTCACGCGGCTCGTCGCCGACTTCGTGGCCGCCGTGCGGGAGGCCCCGCAACAACGCCCGCGCACCCGAGGACAAGAGATCGTGCAGCGCATGCAGCTCCTGGCGGACATCGTGGACGCCTACGCAGACGGGGGAACCCAGTGACCGAGTCGATCCACGACTTCACGGCGAAGCTGCGCCAGCCGTCGCTGCTCGACCACGTGGAGCGCTACGTGCGCTGGCGCAAGGATCTGCGCCGCGCCCGCGCGGAGGGCCGGCCCGCGCCGCCGCCGCCGGACCACGCGCCGATCTCCATCAACCTCGACCTGACCACCGCCTGCAACTATCGCTGCGATCACTGCATCGACTGGGACATTCTCAACACGAAACACCGCCACGACGAGGAGACGCTGCGCAGCGCGATCATCACGATGGTGGAGCGCGGGCTGCGCTCGACCATCCTGATCGGCGGCGGCGAGCCCACGATCTACCCGGGCTTCTCGGACTTCGTGCGCTTCCTCAAGGATCTCGAGCTCCAGGTCGCCATCGTGACCAACGGCAGCCGCGGCGACAAGCTGCTCGAGATCGCCGACGTGCTCGAGACGCCGGACTGGGTGCGGCTGTCGCTGGACGCGGGCGGCAACGAGCTGTTCCGCGCCATGCACAAGCCGGTCAAGAAGTCGCTGAGCCTCGACGAGATCTGCGCGTGGATTCCCCGGATCAAGCAGCGCAACCCGAACTTCCAGGTCGGCTACTCCTACATCATCGTGTGGCAGGGGGCGTCGCGCGATGACGTGGCGATCCGGGAGAACATCGACGAGGTGGTGCTGGCCACCGAGCGCGCCAAGCGTTACGGCTTCGACTACATCGCGCTCAAGCCGGTGCTGGAACGCGCCCAGGGCGGCGCCGAGGTGATGGATCCGTCTGCCGCGCGCGACGCGCTGAACGGCACCGTGGTGCGCATCCGCGAGCAGGTGAGCCGCGCCCAGGCGCTCGCCGACGAGCGCTTCGCGGTGCGGGTCAGCACGAACCTGCGCGTCCTCGAGGAGGGCAGCTGGCGCGATTACACGAATCAGCCGAGCACCTGCCACATGCAGGCGCTGCGTCAGGTGCTGACGCCCATGGGCACCTTCAACTGCCCGGCGCATCGCGGCGTCGAGAAGGCGCGCGTGGGCGGGCAGGAGGCGTACGCCGACGCGGCGATGGCGAAGATCACGAGCGGACAGCTCGCGGACCTGATGGACCGCTTCGACGCGAGCCACGAGTGCCGCGAGGTCACCTGCCTGTACAACGGCGTCAACTGGTGGCTCGAGAAGATGATCGAAGATCCGCGCGAGGAGATCGATATCGAGCCCGGCGACGAGCGCAGCGACTTCTTCCTCTAGACCGTGTCGGACGCGCCTCGGCACATTCTGGTGCGCTGCCCGAATCCGGTCGGCGATGCCGTGATGGCGACACCGGCGCTGCGCGCG
>JAOUNA010000201.1 GCA_029881215.1 Myxococcales bacterium
GCCGGTCTTCTGCCGTGGGTGGCAGCGAGGCTACGGATGCCGCTCGCGCTGTCAACGCAGCCCGGCGTCTGTGCATGTGCGCGCCGTTTTGAGTCCGCGACCCCGCGCGATACCCTGCAGCGACTCCCGCGAAGCCAGCATGTCCCGCCCCGCGCGCATCCCGATCGTCGCCATCGTCGGCCGCCCCAACGTGGGGAAGTCGACGCTCTTCAATCGATTTGCCGGCCGCCGCCGCGCGCTCGTCGAAGATCAGCCCGGCATTACCCGGGACCGGATCGCCGAGGAGGTCGAGGTCGACGGCCGGCGTGCGCTCGTGGTGGACACGGCGGGACTCGATCGCGGCGCGGAGGAGGGTCTCGCCAGCGCCGTGCAGAGACAGGCGTGGTCCGCGGTGGCGGATGCCGATGCGATCCTGCTGGTGGTGGACGGCAAGAGCGGCATTCTGCCGGAAGACCACGAGCTGGCGCGTACGTTGCGCCAGGCGTCGAAGCCCGTCGCGCTGGCGGTGAACAAGATCGATGTTCCCGCCCATGAAGAGCGGGTCGCCGAGTTCTACGCGCTCGGATTCGAGTGCACGCGGGGCATCTCGGCGGAGCACGGGCGCGGCGCCTGGGACGTGTTGGAGGCGCTGGTCGCGGAGATTCCCGAGGCGGTGGGCGAGGCGCCGCTCGAAGAGCCGGGCATTCGCGTCGCCGTCGTGGGACGACCGAATGTCGGCAAGAGCTCCCTCGTCAACCGGCTGGCCGGCGGGGAGCGGGTGGTGGTCTCGGACGTCCCCGGAACCACGCGGGACGCCGTGGACATCCACCTGGAGTGCGAGGGGGAGCGCTACACGCTGGTCGACACCGCTGGACTGCGGCGACCGGGCCGCCGCAGCCGAAGTGCCGAGCGCGGCAGTGCGCTGATGACGGTGCGCTCGCTGGAGCGCGCCGAGGTCGCGCTGCTCGTGGTGGATGCCGCCGACGGCTTCACGGATCAGGACGCCCACATCGCGAGCCTGGCGCGGGAGCTCGGCTGTGCGACCGCTGTGCTGGCCAACAAGTGGGACCGCGTCCCGGACGAGCGCCGCGAAGAGGTGCGCCGGGCGATCGCCCACGGCCTGCGCTTCATGTCGGACGCGCCGCTGCTCGCCGTCTCCGCGAAGACGGGCGCCGGCGTGGCCAAGATCTTCGCGCAGGTGCGTCGGCTGCACGCCGCAGCCCACCGGCGCATTGCGACCGCCGACCTGAACCGCTGGCTCGAAGACGCCGTGCGTCGCCACGAGCCGGCCATGGCGCAGCGCGGGCAGCGCCGGCGCCCGCTCAAGTTCTTCTATGCCGCGCAGACCTCGGTGCGGCCACCCACCTTCGTGCTGTTCTGCACGGAGCCGAGCTCGGTGCAGCCCGCCTATCGTCGCTTTCTCGAGAATCGCCTGCGCGAGGCCTTCGATCTCGAAGGAACCCCCGTACGGCTGCGCTTGCGCGCGCGCAGCGAGGGCAAGAAGCGGCGCCGGAGGTCCTGAGCCCCGCGGCGCTCGTCTCGATCCGCAGGACGGATCCGATACACTGCGCGCGCGGCGCGGCCCCGCCGCGCGGGAGGAAGCATGGCGCGCAAGCCGCACGCGGCCGGAGAGACGCTCGAAGAGATCCAGGACGCTGCCGATCGCCTGGCGGAGTGGATTCGGGAGCACCTGGTGGCGGTGGTCCTCACCGTCACGGTCCTGCTCGTGGTAGCCGGAAGCGCGCAGCTCGCGTTCTCCTGGGGTGAGCGCCGCGAGCAGGACGCATCGGCGGCGCTGGCCGCGCTGGACGCCGCGTACCTGTCGGCCATGGGCGCGCCGCCGGGCGCCCTGGAGGTGCCGGAGCTCGCCAACCCGGCGGCGGCTGCCGCCATCCGCAGCGACTACGTGGAGCGCTACGCGGCGCTCGCGCAGGCGCATGCCGGAACGGTGTCCGGAGCACTCGCGCGCCTCCAGGTCGGTGCGCTGCTGAGCACCGGGGGTGACATGGAAGGCGCGCGCGCCGCCTGGGAAACGCTGCTCGAAGAAGCCCCGGACCGCGATGCGTTGCGCGGCATGCTGCTCCAGCGCATCGCCGCCATTGACGAAGATGCGGGACGCTGGACGGAGGCGGCGGCGCGCCACGAGGCCGCCGGGGCGCTGCGCGGCTATCCGCTGCGACACTGGGCGCTGGTCGACGCCGCGCGATGCCTGGCGGCCGCCGGCGAGCGCGAGCGCGCGCTGGCGCTGTACGAGCGCGTCGAGATCGAGGCGCCAGAGCTGCGCCTTTCGGAGCATCAGCGCGCCCAGATCGACGCGCTGCGGGCTGCCCAGCAAGGCTGAAGCCCGAGGCGGCCCCGGAAGCCGCTCGGGGTCTCCCGCTCCGCTCTCGGATCGTTCACGTCCGATAAGAAGGATTATGTCAAATAGAGGAAGTCCGTGAGGCCGGCGGTGCTCCTGGCGCCTCGCTGCCGCGGGCGGCCTTCCGTTTGCATTCCGCGCCCTCGGTGCTAAAGGCAAGCGAATCGTGGGGTGTGCGAGGTGAGCATTCAGGGCGTGGAGTCGACCCGGATCAAGCGACTGCGCGAGCGCTTTGCGGCGCAAGATCAGGAGCACGTGTTCCAGTTCTGGGACGATCTCGATGCGGCGAGCCGGGAACAGCTCCTGGAACAGGCCGAGGCAATCGACCTGCCCGGCCTGCTCCGCGGCTTCGAAGCTGCGCTGCGGGCCCAGGATGGCTCCCGGCGCCTCGAGCCTGTCCGGGTCGAGGCGCTCCCAGAAAGTGGGGGGAATTCGATTCAGTGGCAGACAGCGCTCGAGCGCGGCGAGGCGCTCCTCGCAGACGGACGCGTTGCGGTGATGGTGGTGGCCGGCGGCCAGGGCACGCGCCTGGCGTGCGACGGCCCGAAAGGCGCCTATCCGCTCGGACCCATCACGGGGCGCACGCTCTTCGAGCAGCAGGCCCAGAAGATCCGGCGGCTGCGCCGGCGTTGCGGTCAGCCCGTCCCCTGGTACGTGATGACGAGCAACGCGACGGATGCGGCCACCCGGGACTGCTTCGCGCGCGCGGGCCACTTCGGCCTGCCTCCGGAAGACATCTTCTTCCTGTGCCAGGGCATGGTTCCGAGCCTGGATCTGGCGGGGAAGCTGATCCTCGCGGCGCCCGATCGCATTTTCGAGAACCCGAATGGCCACGGGGGCTCTCTGCTCGCGCTGCAGGACTCCGGCGCCCTCGACGACATGGCGCGGCGCGGCATCGACACGATCTTCTACTACCAGGTGGACAACCCCCTGACCCGCATCGGGAGTCCGACCTTTCTCGGCTTCCACGCGCAAGCCGCCGCGCAGGTGTCCTGCAAGGTGCTGCGGAAGCGCGATCCGGCCGAGCACGTGGGCGTGGTGGCACGCGTCGATGGGCGCGTCGGCGTCGTCGAGTACACCGAGATCGGCGACGCCGATCGCAACGCGCGGGACGCGTCGGGCGAGCTGGTCTACTGGGCCGGGAACATGGCCGTGCACGTCTTCTCCAGCGACTTCGTGCGCCACGTGGCGGCGCGGGCGGAGAGCGTCCTGCCCTACCACGTCTCGCTCAAGAAGATTCCGAGACTCGACGAACGCGGCCGGAAGCGAATCCCCGATGCGCCGAACGCCTACAAGCTCGAGCGCTTCGTCTTCGATGCGCTGGCGGCAGCGGAACGCGTCTGCGTGGTGGAGGCGCGTCGCAGCGAAGAATATGCACCGCTGAAGAATGCCACCGGCGCCGATTCGCCAGCCACCGCGCGTCGTGAACTGAGCGCGCAGTACCGCGCCTGGCTCGAAGCAGCCGGTGTCGAGCCGCCGCCGCCAGCGTGCATCATCGAAATCGACCAATCCGTGCTGGACGGCCCGGAAGATGTCCGAGCGCTCGGAATTCGCCGAGTGGAAGACGCCGCAGAGATCATCCGCACCGCACCCGGAGACGAGGCATGAGCCCCGCCAAGAAGACCCGAAAGAAACCCACGCGCAAGAAGCCGACCCGGAAGCCCGCGGTCGCGAAGACGCGCCGCAAGCCGAAGGCGGCGGCGAAGCCCGCGATCCGGAAAGCCTCGAAGAAGAAGGTCGCGACCAAGAAGGCTGCGACCAAGAAGGTCGCGGCGAAGAAGCCGACCGCGAAGAAGGCCGCCGCCAAGAAGGCGGTGAGCAAGAAAGCCCCGGCGAAGAAGCCGAAGGTCGACAAGGCCGGCGCGGCGCCGGCCACGCGTGCCCAGCTTCCCGAGCAGACGCCTTCTCCGGCCCGCCCGCCGGCGGCGTCGCGCCCGGTGTCAAGGAAGAAGAAGAAGACGCCCGCACAGCAGGACGCGGCCGCAAGAGCCGTGCCGATCGATCTGGGAGTCGGATCGAGGCCGGTCGGCGACAACAAGCTTGGCTTGAAGTACACCTGCTTCGCGTGCCAGGCGAAGTTCTACGACCTGAATCGGCCCGAGCCGCTGTGTCCCAAGTGCGGTGCCGATCAGCGGGAGGCGCCCAAGCAGCCGCCCCGTGTGCGCGCGCCGCTGCCCGATCCCCAGGCGAAGGCCCGCAGAGATGCGCGCCGCATGGCGCCCCTGCTGGACGAGGACGAAGAAGAGGTCGTGATCGACGAGAGCGACGAGCTCGAGCTCGGCCTGGGCGTGGTCGACGACGATGACGACATCATCGACGAAGAGGAAATCGAAGGCGAACCGGTCGACGAGGAGCCTTAGCGCGCGTGTGTCGGATCAGATCGAGTAGGTGAACAGGCGGCGCAAGAACTGTTTCACGGCGGTGCCCTGCTCCATGCGGCTCTGCTTCTCGCGTTTGAGTTCGCGCAGCGTCGCCTCGCGCTCGGAGATTTCGTAGCCGAGCGTGCGCACCGAGCGGCTCAAGCGTTGGACGCGCTCGAACTCCTTGATCTGATCGCCCACGAAGCCGCGGTCCTGCGCGCGGATCGTGGTTCCGGTGGCCTTCTCGTACCGCGCGACGAGCGCCGTCAGGTCCGCCTCGTAGGCCGTGATCAGCTGGTTGAGATCGGCCTCGCTGTGGCTCTTGTACGGGCGCGGGACGGCGGCCTCTGCCTCGAGGTTGCGCTGGTAGTTGCGATGGCCGACGAAGCCCAGGATCCCGAGCAGCACGCACAACAGGAAGGTGCGTCCGCCTCGCTTCTTCTTCTTTTTCTTCTTCTTCTTCTTCTTGTTCTCGGTCATCT
>JAOUNA010000038.1 GCA_029881215.1 Myxococcales bacterium
AGATCTGGCCGTACTCATCGTCCGTCAGCCCGTGCTCGCGGGCGAGCGCGAGATCGACGCGGGGCTCCTTCGGATCGCTCACCGCCCTGCTCCTGCCTGCGGCGCCCGGGCCAGCGCGTCGACCAGGGAGCCCAGGATGGCGAGGCCGTCGATGCCGCCGGTGGCAGCCTCCACCGCGTGCTCCGGATGCGGCATCAATCCGAACACGTTGCCCCGCGCGTTTACCAGGCCCGCCACGTTCGCCACCGAGCCGTTCGGGTTGGATGCGGCGTCGATCTGGCCCCGCGCGTCGCAGTAGCGCAGCAGGATCTGCCCGCCGCGCTCGAGGCGCCCCAGGAGATCGGGCGGCGCGAAGTATGCGCCCTCGCCGTGCTTGATCGGGATGCGCAGCACCTCGCCCTGACGCGCCCGGGAGGTGAACGGCGCCACCGAGCGCTCCACGCGCACGCTCGCGATGTCGCAGACGAAGTGCAGGTCGTGGTTGCGCACCAGCGCGCCGGGCAGCAACCCCGACTCGCACAGCACCTGGAAGCCGTTGCACACGCCGAGCACCGGGCCCCCGGCATCCGCGAAGCGCCGCACCTCCGCCATCACGGGCGAATACTTCGCCATCGCGCCGCAGCGCAGATAGTCCCCGTACGAGAATCCGCCCGGCACGAGCACCGCGGAGGTCGACGCAGGCAGCGCGCGCTGCTTGTGCCAGACCAGCTCGGTCGGCTGACCGAGCACCGACTTCATCGCGTACTGCATGTCGCGATCGTCGTTCGAGCCCGGAAATTGGATCACCGAGAACACGGGGGACCTCGGATGCGCGGTGGCGAACGCCGGCCGAAGGCGACGCGGCTCGAGGGCGTGGCTGGCTGGGGACACCCGGAGTTTACCGGCGGCGCCCACGTCGAACAAGCACGGCGCGGGTGCCCCGGGAGGCGCTCATTCCTCGCGCAACCGCTCGAGCAGGAGCACGCCGCGCTCGGCGTCCGGCAGCTCCGGCGAGCGGAAGCGGTGCACGATTTGCGCCTGATTGCGCGGCGAGAGCGACGGCGTGTTGTTCGCCTTGATGTTCTCCACGGGAAATCGGGTCCCCGCCCAGCGGTAGGGCATCGAGAGGCGCCCCAGCGCGGTGAAGCCCCGGCCCCAGGGCCGCGCGAGGATGACATCCGGGACGAACAGGAAATCCCGCACGAGGTTCGGCGCGTAGAAGCCCACCAGCACCCGGCAGTCCAGGTAATACATGAAGGAGGTCTCTTCGTAGTTGGTGGCCACGACCAGATCCTCCGGATGTTCGTGTCCGTCGAGGAGATAGGGAATGATGTGGTCGAGCGGCCCCCGATAGATGTGATCGATTTCGTGCAGACGCCCCTCGAACTCCGGCGCGCGGACGACGGCGACGCTGGCGAGGACGACCGTCAGCAACGCGAGCCCCGCGGCCCGCGCGCGCCGCAGCCCCAGCGAGCCGCCCCGAGCGAGCGCGACGCCACTGAACAGATCGAGGAGCAGGGTGGCGCTCAGCACCGGGCTGAGGGCGATGAAGTAGCGCTCGTAGAAGAACGGCGTGCGCGAGACCAGCAGCACGTAGACGACCGCGAAGAGGCTCAGGAAATCGCTCGCGGCGAGACGGCGGCGCAGCGCCTCGGAGATCGGCTGCGTGCGCCGGGCGAACCGCAGACCCGCAACCCACAGCCGCGCGGCGATCACGGGCGCCAGGAACTCGTAGCGCAGCAGCGTGACGAGCGTGTCGGCAAGCTGCACGCCGTACGTGCGCGCCGGGTCGTAGCGCTCGAGCAGCAGGCTCGTCACCTCGAACAGGCGGTAGAAGAAGACGAGCGGCAGCACGGCGAGACCCGCGGCGATCAGGGGCAGCAGGTCGATCGCCAGGCGCCGCGGCGTGCCGCCTCGCATCGCGCGGAAGATCGCGTGCAGCGCCGCGGCGGCGGCGAGCGCAGCGAAGGCGGGATAGAAGGTGTTGAAGAGCAGGAACAGCAGCGGCACGAGCAGCGCCGCGTAGAGCCCGGCGCCGATGCTTCCGAAGCAGTGCCGATGCAGGAACAGCAGCACGCTGGCGCCGACCCACAGCACGGTGAGCGCGTAGTAGCGGGCCTCGCGCAGATGCAGCAGGAGGGAGACCGAAGCGCAGCACAGCAGCGTGAACAGCAGCGCGAAGAGCACGCGGCGCTGCGCGGGGCCCTCGATGGCGGGCAGCACCCCCCACAGCAGCAGGGCGAGTCCGAGGGCGCCGGCCAGGGCGAACGGCAGGCGCATGCGGGCCGTCTTCTCATAGGGATCGTGTACGCGCCGCGCCAGCAGCTCCGCCGCCGCCGCCACGTAGTACTGGAGCCAGGGCGAGCCCAGATAGGCATCCAGCGCTTGGTTCACGCCGACTTCGAGCGGAACGTCCAGGCCGTAGAGGGTGTTCTTCGGTCCGTGGACCTTCGGGTAGCCGTTCTCGAGAACGCTGCGGCCGAACATCGCCGTCGCGGCCTCGTCGTGCCACATCAGGGGAAACGAGAGGTGCTTGAAGAGCAGCAGCCCCAGCAGCCCGAGCGCGACGCCGAGGGCGCCGCTCCACGCTGTAAACGGAACGCGGAGTGCTCTCACTCCTGGATCTCCCCGCCTCGGTGTGGACCAACGCTCCCCGGATTTGTAGCATGCTTCCACCGAGGGAAGACAAGCGCATCGGCATCGCATCGCATCCCTCGAGAGGAGCTTTCATGGGGATCGATCTCGGGCTGCTGCGCGACGCGTGCAGCAGGACACTCGACCGCACGGACCTCGGCGCGCTCGGCGCGCGCGAGGAAGGCAAGGTGCGCGACAGCTACCTCGCGGGCAGACGGCGCTTCATCGTCGTCACCGATCGCGTCAGCTGCTTCGACGTGGTCGTCGGCACCCTGCCCTTCAAGGGACAGGTATTGAATCGAATCGCCGCGTTCTGGCTCGAGCGCACGGCGGAGATCGCACCGAACCACCTGCTCGAGGTGCCGGATCCGAACGTATCGGTGGTGCGCAACTGCCGCCCCCTGCCCGTCGAGTTCGTCTACCGCGGCTACCTGACGGGCTCGACGTCGACGTCCATCTGGACCGCCTACGCGAGGGGAGAACGCGAATACTGCGGACACCGGCTGCCGGAAGGCCTGCGCAAACACGAGAAGCTGCCGGAGCCCCTGCTCACGCCCACGACCAAGGCCTCGCGAGGGCAGCACGACCTGCTCACGTCGCGCGCCGAGATCCTGGCGAGCGGCGCGCTCGACGAGGCGCTCTACAGCGAGGCGGAGCGCATGACGCGCGCGCTCTTCACCGAGGGCCAGCGCTGGGCCGAGAGCCGCGGCATGATCCTCGTCGACACGAAGTACGAGCTCGGACTCGACGAGGCGGACCGCCTGGTGGTCATCGACGAGATCCATACGCCGGACTCGTCGCGCTACTGGTACCGAGAGGCCTACGAACGCGCCATGGCGGAGGGTCGCGAGCCCGAGGCGCTCGACAAGGAATACGTGCGGCGCTGGCTCGGGGAACAGGGCTACCGCGGCGAGGGCGCGATCCCCGAGATTCCCGTCGAGGTGCGTTGCGAGGCCGCGCGGCGCTACATCGAAGCCTTCGAGCAGGTCACGGGCCAGGGCTTCGAACCGAACACCGAGGACCCGCTGCCGCGCATCCGCCGCAACCTGGGGCTGGACTGAGCGACGGCGCAGCGGCCCGCGCGCGGCGCTACGGGTCGACGCGGACGATCTCGTACTCTTCGATCACCGGATTCGCGATGAGCTTCTCGCAGAGCTCCGTGAGCAGCGCGCGCGCCTGTGCCTCGTCGGGCGCTTCCAGGCGGATCTCGAACAGCTTGCCCTGCCGGACGTCCGCGACGGCCTCGTAGCCCAACGACGCGCACGCGTTGCGAATCGCCTTGCCCTGCGGATCGAGGACGTCGGGCTTGAGCGTGACGTGAATCAATGCCTTCACGAGGACTCCTTCCTGGAGGCGGCGCCCGCCTCGCCGTCGCAGGCCGCCAGCGTCCGCGCGAAGATCGCGTCGACGTGCCGCAGCGCCTCCTCAAGGCTGAAGGCCCGATCGACATCCTCCTTGGTCAACAGCGCCGTGATCTGCGGGTCCGCGAGCACACGCTCCCGATAATCACCGCCGTGATCCCAGGTGGCCATCGCGTGGCCCTGCACGAGCGCGTAGGCCGCTTCGCGGGCCAGGCCCTTCTCGGCGAGGGCGAGCAGCAGGGTTCCGCTGAATGCGAGGCCGCGGGTGAGCTCCAGGTTCTCGCGCATGCGATCGGGGAAGACGACGAGCGTCTCCACCAGCCCCGCGAAGCGCTGCAACATGAAGTCGAGCGTGGTGGTCGCGTCCGGGAACACGATGCGCTCCACGGACGAGTTGCTGATGTCGCGCTCGTGCCACAGCGCCTGATTCTCGAGGGCAGCGGACGCGTAGCCGCGCAGCACCCGCGCCAGACCGGTGATGTTCTCGAGCCGCCACGGATTGCGCTTGTGCGGCATCGCGGAGGAGCCCTTCTGACCCGCGCCGAACTCCTCCTGCACCTCCCGCACCTCGGTGCGCGCCAGGTGCCTCAGCTCGACCGCGAACTTCTCGAGGCTCGACGCGATGAGCGCCAGCACGCCGATGAACGCGGCGTGTCGGTCGCGCTGCACCACCTGCGTGGCCGCGGGCTCGAATCCGATGCCGAGCCGTCCACACACGGCCTCCTCGACCTCCGGCGGCAGGTGCGCGAACGTCCCCACCGCTCCCGAGATCTTGCCGACGGCCGCCTCCGCCAGGGCGCGCTCGAGCCGCCGGCTCTGGCGCCTCATCTCCGCGTAGAACACGAGCAACTTGAGGCCGAAGGTGGTGGGCTCGGCGTGCACGCCGTGCGTGCGCCCGATGCACGGCGTGTGCTTGAACTCGAGGGCCCGGCGTCGGAGCGCGTCGCACACCCGCTCGACTCCCGCTTGCAGCAGGCGCCCCGCGTCGCGGATCTGCAGCGCGAGCGACGTGTCCAGGACGTCGCTCGAGGTCATGCCGAAGTGGACGAAGCGCGCTTCCGGACCCACGTGCTCCGCGACGTCGGTCAGGAACGCGATCACGTCGTGCCGCACCTCGGCCTCGATCTCGGCCACGCGCGCGGGATCGACGGCAGCCTTGGCGCGAATCGTCTCGAGCGCCTCGCGCGGAATCAGGCCGCGCTCGGCGTGCACCTCGCAGACCGCGAGCTCCACCTCGAGCCAGCGACGGTAGCGACCGGCGTCGGTCCAGATCTCCTTCATCTCGGAACGCGCGTAGCGGTCGATCATCGTTCAGTTCACCTGCAGGAATACGTAGAAGAGCATCATGTAGTACATACCGGGAATTCCGAGCAGCGGCGAGTCGATCCGATCGAGGATCCCCCCCATGCCGGGCAGGACGCTGCCGGCGTCCTTGACCTGGGCGTCGCGCTTCAGCAGCGACTCGATCAGATCGCCGACCACGGCCAGAGCGGAGACCGCGATGCCGAAGACCACCGCGGCCGTCCAGGAGAGGCCCGCGGAGAGCTCGGGCCAGAGCAGCTCGAAGATTCCCTTCGCCACCAGCCCGCCGCAGGTTCCGGCCAGAACCCCCCCGGCCGTCCCCTCCACGGTCTTCCCGGGACTCACGCGCGGGGCCAGCTTGCGCTTGCCGTAGGCGCGGCCCGCAAAATAGGCCCCCGCGTCGCACAACACCACCACCGCGAGCGCAAACAGCAGCAGGAACGCGCCCGATTGCGGCGCGAAGCCCAGCGCGGCGGCCTGCTCCTTCCCCGCGCGGGACACGACCTGCTCGTAGAACTGGCGGAGCACCACGACGTGGGCGAGCAGCCAGCCCACGTAGAACACGCCGAAGAAGGTGCCCGAGATGCTGGCCAGCGCCTCGCTGATCTGCCGGCGGCCGAGCTGTGCGAGCATCACCGTGAGCAGTGTTGCCGTCATCAGCACCGTCGCGTGGTACTCGTTGCCGAGATAGGCGACCACGGGCAGGGCGGCGCCCGCCGCCAGACCGAAGCCCTCGATCGGGTGCGCCCCCTTGTCCTCGATCAGCCCGTAGAACTCGCGCTGGGCGAGCACCGTGAGCACGACCAGCGCGGCGAGCATCCACAAACCGCCCATGTACACCACGAAGAGCACGGCCGGAACCAGGATCGAGGCCGTCAGCAGGCGCGCGCGCAGCTCGCCGTCCGGGCACCAGCACCGCAGCGGGCTCTTCCTCCCGGCGACGTCCCCGGCGGGGGGCACGGGCTCGCTCACGATTCCCGCTCCGCCGTGCCGGAGTGGCCGAAGCCCCCGGCGCCGCGCTGCGTCGCGTCGAGGCTGGCCACTTCTTCCCAGCGCGCTGCCGCCAGCGGCGCGACCACGAGCTGGGCGATGCGATCGCCGCGGCGCAAGGTGAAGTGCGCGTCCCCGGCATTCATCACGATGATGCGAACCTCTCCCCGGTAGTCGGAGTCGATGGTACCCGGTGCGTTGGGAAGCACGATGCCGTGGTGCAGGGCGAGGCCGCTGCGCGGTCGGATCTGCGCTTCGTAGCCCTCCGGGACGGCGATCGCGAATCCCGTGGGCACGAGGGCCCGCTCACCGGGCGCCAGCGTGACGTCCTTCGCGAGCGCGGCGTGCAGATCGAAGCCCGCCGAGCCCGGCGTCGCCCGCGCCGGCAGCGGCAGGTCCCGGCCGCCGGGAAGGCGCGCGATGCGGATCGTGACGGGCGCCGCCGCGGAAGGCATGCGGCGCTACGAGGCGTCGGCCGCCGCGTCCGCCAGCGCCTCCTTCCGCGACAGGCGGATCCGGCCCGAGGGATCGATCTCGATGCACTTGGCGAGCACCTCGTCGCCCTCGCTGACCACGTCGGTCACCTTCTCCACGCGACCCTCGGCGAGGTGGCTGATGTGGATCAGTCCATCCGTTCCCGGGAAGATCTCCACGAACGCGCCGAAATCGGTGATCCGCTTCACCTTGCCGAGGTAGATGCGGTCGAGCTCGGCCTCCTGGGTGAGCTCCTGCACCATGGCCTCGGCGCGCTCCAGCGCGTCGGTGTCCGGCGAGAAGATGGTGACGGTGCCCGAGTCGTCGATGTCGATCTTGGTGCCCGTCGTATCCTGGATCGCCCGAATCACCTTGCCGCCGGGCCCGATCACATCGCGAATGCGGTCGGGCTTGATCGTGATCATCTTGACGCGCGGCGCGTAGCGCGACAGCTCTGCGCGGGGCTTGAAATCGGTGAAATCCCCCGCCGTCTCCTTCTCCATGCACTCGAGGATGTGCAGCCGACCGACGCGCGCCTGCTCGAGCGCGCGCTCCATGATCTGCCAGTCGACGCTGCGGATCTTGATGTCCATCTGCAGCGCGGTGATGCCATCGCGTGTGCCCGCGACCTTGAAATCCATGTCGCCGAGGTGGTCCTCGTCGCCGAGGATGTCGGAGAGGATCGCGACGCGCTCGCCCTCCTCGATGAGCCCCATCGCGATGCCCGCCACCGGCGCCCGCAACGGAACGCCCGCGTCCATGAGCGACAGGGTGCCGCCGCACACCGTTGCCATCGACGACGAGCCGTTCGACTCGAGCGTCTCGGCCACGATGCGGATCGTGTACGGGAACTCTTCGAGCGTGGGGAGCACCGCGGCGAGCGCCCGCTCGGCCAGGTTGCCGTGGCCCACTTCGCGGCGCCCCGGCCCGCGCTGCATGCGCGCCTCGCCCACGGAGAAGGGCGGGAAGTTGTAGTGCAGATAGAAGCGTTTGGCCGTCCGCTCGGTGAGCGCGTCGATCGTCTGCTGATCGCTCGAGCCGCCGAGCGTGGCGAACACCATCGCCTGGGTCTCGCCGCGGGTGAAGAGCGCCACGCCGTGCGGCCGAGGAATGGGTCGCACCTCGCACGCAATGGGGCGGATGTCCGCGAGGCCGCGGCCATCGATGCGCACCCCGTCATCGAGGATGCGCTTGCGCATCAGCTCCGAGCGGAGATCGTGCAGCGTGTGCTTGACGTTCTCTGCCAGCTCGCGCGCGCCCTGCTGGCGCGTCTCCAGCGCCGCGAGCGTGTCGAGCGCGGCCGGCTCATTGCGGTAGCTCGACACGAATTCGTCGAGCACCTTGCGCTCGATCTCGGCCAGGGTCTGGTAGCGGTCGCTCTTCTCGCGAATGGCCAGCGCCTCGGAGAGCTCGGCCTGCGCCTTGCCGCGCACCGCGGACTCGAGTGCACTGCGATCCGGAGCCTCCGGCACCGAGATCTTCGCCCTCCCGACGCGCCGGGCGAGCTCGTCCTGCACGTCGATGCTCTTGACGAGCTCCGCTTGTGCGAACTTCAGGGCCTCGAGGACCTGCGCCTCGCCCACCTCGTTCGCGCCCCCCTCGACCATGACGAGCGCGCTGCGGCTGCCCGCCACGATCACGTTGAGGTCGCTGCTGACGAGCTGCTCGGGCGTGGGATTCACCGCCAGCTGGCCATCGACGCGACCCACCCGAACCGCGCCAATCGGCCCGAGGAAGGGAATCTCGGAGATCGTCAGCGCCGTCGAGGCGCCGATGAAGGCCGCCACATCCGGCGTGTTCTGCGCATCCGCCGAGAGCACGGTGGCGATGATCTGCGTCTCGTCGCGGTAGCCGTCGGCGAAGAGCGGACGGATCGAGCGATCGATGAAGCGCGAGACGAGCACCTCGCGATCCGAGAGGCGGCCCTCGCGCTTGAAGAAGCCGCCGGGGATCTTGCCCGCGGCAGACGTCTTCTCGACGAAATCGACCACCAGCGGGAAGAAGTCGATGCCCGGGCGCGGCGCGGCGCGGGTGGCCGTGACGAGGACCACGGTCTCGCCGTACGTCACGAGCGCGGCGCCGGCCGCCTGCTTGGCCAGCCGGCCGGTTTCGATGGACATTTCGCGGCCGCCGAATTCGAAGGCGACCGTCTCAGATTCGAACCAATAAGAAGGCATGAGTCGTTGCATCTCCTCCCCGCTCCGGAATGATGGAGCGGGGCTTCGTTCAGGCGACGTTCAGAGCTTCTGGAGGAGACGCAGCGGAATGCGGAATCAGTGATGCGCGAAGCACTGGCTCCAGATCGGAGGCTTCGCGTATGACAGACTTCCGCATTCCGCGCCTATGCGCTCCACGTCACCAATTGGGTGAGGCGCCCCGCTGCTCGGGACCCCTCGTCGCGACGAGACCGCTCACCCTGAGCGGCTCGTGAGCGCGCCGCGCGTCAGCGGCGCAGGCCCAGGCGCTGGATCAGTGCCTGGTATCGATCGGGTTCGATCCTCCTCAGGTAGTCGAGCAGGCGGCGGCGTTGGCTCACGAGCTTGAGCAGCCCGCGTCGGGAGTGATGGTCCTTGGCGTGCGTCTTGAAGTGCTCGGACAGCCCGTTGATCCGCTCGGTCAAGAGCGAAACCTGCACCTCGGGTGAGCCGGTGTCGGTGCCGTGCGTTCGATGCGTCTCGATGACCGCTCGCTTCTGGGCGTTGGAGATCAACGTCACTCCCTCGTCACCGCCGCTTCCGGGGGCTCTGGCGCGGGACTCGTCTTGGATTCGAACCGATCCGGAGATCGATCCTCTCGATCGCCCCATCCTCTCCGGGTCTCATCGCTCTCGAGTTCTTCCGGATCCTCTCGCGCGCTCCCACCGGCACGCTGAGGTGCACGGCGGCGGCGCTCCGGGAGGTTGCGGGGCGGCCGGAGTGTGACAGAGCTATCGGCGGCCCGCAAACGAGTCCAGGACGCGCAGGGGGCGCAGGCAGCGCCCGGGCCGCAGCTCCAGAATCGCGACCACCTCGCCCGCGTCGTCGTGGGCCGCCATGCACGTCCCCGGCGGCAGGGGGGGCTCCTGCGCCGGGATCTCGGCACCGCGTCGGATCTGCATCACCTCCTCGGCGCAGAGCCTCAGGGCCGGGAGGCCCAGCACCCCGAGCGCCGGGATCAGATCCCGATCGATCCGACCGGCCTCCGCAGCTTCCGCGAGCCGCTCCGGCGTCGCCGCCTGAGCCACGTCGAAGGGTCCGCTGCGCGTGCGCCGCAGCTCTGCGAGATGCGCCCCGCAGCCGAGCCGCGCACCCAGATCCGCCGCCAGCACGCGCACGTACGTGCCCATCGAGCAGTCCACCGCAATCTGCAGCATGGGCGGATCGTAGGCGAGCAGCTCGAGGCGCTCGACGCGCACGCGCTTCGGCTCGCGCTCCACCTCGCGCCCCTCCCGCGCCAGCTTGTGTAGGGGAACGCCCCCCTTCTTCACGGCGCTGAACATGGGAGGGATCTGCTCGATCTCGCCCACGAAGGCCTCGAGCGCCGCGCGCAGCGCCGCCTCCCCGGGCAACGGGCCCTCGTGACGACGCGTCACGCGCCCCTCGGCGTCGAGTGTGTCCGTGTCCACCCCGAGGCGGATCCAGCCGCGATACGCCTTGTCGCTGTTCTGCACGAAGGGCACGAGCTTCGTGGCGGCGCGCACGGCGAGGGGCAGCACGCCGGTTGCGAGCGGATCCAGCGTTCCCATGTGGCCCACGCGGCGCGTGCCGAGCCAGCCGCGCGCCGCATCGACCACGTCGTGCGACGTCCAGCCCGAGGGCTTGTCCACCACGAGAAAGCCCGCGGGACCCGGCGCCTCCCGATCGCGTCCCCTACGCCTCCTCGTCATCGCCCCCGCTCCGATCCGTCTCCGCCGCGGCCTGCGCTGCCGCAGCTCCCTCGAGCTCGCGCAACAGCTCGAGCGTTCGCGTGCCGAGGGCGAGCGACGGATCGTAGCGGAAGCGCAGCTCCGGCATGCGCCGGAGCGACAGCACGCGCGCGGCCTGGCGACGCACGAAGGCGGCCGCACTGTGCAAGCCGTCGTCCACCGCCTCGATGGCTGCGGCGTCGTCCGGATCCGCCTGCATCACGCTGTAGTACACCACGGCATGCGAGAGATCCGGCGCCACGTCCACGCGGGTGATCGTCACGAAACCAACTCTCGGATCGGTGATCTCCTGGCGCAGGATGCGCGAGACCTCTTCTTGGAGCTGGGAGGCGATCCGCTCGGTGCGCCGCGTCATGGGTCAATCCTCGTCGGCCGGGTCTTCCGGGTCCCACAGCCCCTCTTCGTGCGGCAGGTCGACGATCTCCACGTCGACGTTGCGCACCTCGGCCAGGTGCAGATCCTCGATGAATTCGTTCGCGCGCTCGAGGAGATTGCGCACGCTCACGCGGTCACTGCCTACGGTGGTCAATCCGAGCACGGCGCGTTGCCAGGTGTCCTGTCCGCCGACCTCGGCGATGGACAGATTGAAGCGATTGCGCACCCGCTGCGCGATCGAGCGCACCACGCCTCGCTTCGCTTTCAGGGAATGGCAGCCGTGCAGGTAGATCTCGACGATCGATGCGCCGACGATCATTCGAGCGTCGCGGGCTTCTCCTCGAGTGCGTAGGCCTCGATCACATCACCGATCTTGAGATCGTTGTAGCCTTCGATGCCGATGCCGCACTCGAAGCCCGTCGAGACTTCGCGAACGTCGTCCTTGAAGCGCTTGAGAGAGCCGACCTTGCCTTCGTAGACCTGAACGCCGTCGCGCAGCAGTCTGCACCTGCCGCCGCGTCGGATCACGCCTTCCACGACGTAGGATCCGGCGATCATGCCGATCTTCGGAACCGTGAAGGTCTGGCGCACCTCGGCGCGGCCGAGGAACGCCTCGCTCACGCTCGGCGGCAGCAGTCCCACCATGGCCTTGCGGACCTCGTCCGCAACCTCGTAGATCACGCGGTAGACACGGATGTCCACGCCCTGATTCTCCGCTGCGCTGCGCGCCGCGGGATCGGGTCGCACGTGGAAAGCCACCACGATGGCTCCGCTGGCCTTGGCGAGCATCACGTCCGTCTCGGTCACCGCTCCGACACCCGAAAGGATCACATTGACCTTGACCGAATCCGTCGAGAGCTTGAGCAGCGCATCGCGCAGCGCCTCGACCGATCCCTGCGTGTCCGCCTTGATCACGATCGGCAGCTCCTTGACGCCACCTCCCTCGGCCTGCGCAAAGATCTCGTCGAGCGTGAGCTTCGGTCGCGCGGCCTCCGCCGGGCGCTGGCGCTGGTCGTCTTCTCGGTGCGACACGATGTCCTTGGCCACACGCTCGCTCTCGACGACATAGAAGGCGTCACCGGCCTCGGGCACGGTGGAGAGGCCCGTGAGCTGCACGGGTACGGAGGGGCCCGCCTCCTTGAGCACCGTGCCCCGCTCGTCCTCCATCGCTCGCACGCGTCCCCACGCGGTTCCGACCACGACGATGTTGCCCCGCTTCAGCGTGCCGTTCTGAACCAGCACCGTCGCCACCGGTCCGCGGCCGCGGTCCAGCTGTGCCTCGATCACGACGCCCGACGCGCGCCGCTTCGGATCCGCCTTGAGCTCGAGAAGCTCGGCCTGCAGGTGCACCATCTCCAGCAGCTTGTCGAGCCCCGTGCCCTTCTTGGCTGAGACGTCGACGCAGAGGGTCTCGCCGCCGAAGTCCTCGGGAACGAGTCCGTGCTCCATCAGCCGCTGCCGCGTCTGCTGCGAATTCGCGCCGGGCAGGTCGCACTTGTTCACCGCCACGACGATCGGGACGCCCGCGGCCCGCGAGTGTTCGATGGCCTCCACGGTCTGCGGCATGATGCCTTCGGTCGCCGCCACGACCAGGATCACGATGTCCGTGAGCCGCGCGCCGCGCGCGCGCATCTCCGTGAACGCCGCGTGGCCGGGCGTGTCGATGAAGGTGATCCAACGGTCGCCGACCTGCGCGCGGTAGGCGCCGATGTGCTGGGTGATGCCCCCCGCCTCGCCGGCAACCACGTTGGCGCTGCGGATCGCGTCGAGCAGCGACGTCTTGCCGTGATCGACGTGCCCCATCACCGTGACAACCGGCGCCCGAGGCTCGAGCGCCGCGTCTTCCGGCTCGGCGGCTGCTCCCAGGAACTGGCTCTCGTCGAAGCCGACGTCCTGGACCTCGTAGCCGAATTCTGCCGCCACCTTGCCCACGGTCACGACATCGATGATCTGGTTGATCGACACCATGGTGCCCAGCGCCATCAGCTTGCGCTGCACCTCGGGCGCTTTCGCGCCGAGCATGTGCGCCAGATCTCCGACCGAAACGCTCCCCTCGATGCGAACGACGCGCTTCGCTTCCGCCGCGGGCTTGCGCGCCGCCGGCCTGCTGGGCGCATCGCGCCGCCGCCGGCGCGGCGATGCGGCCGTGCGCGGATCGATCGTGACGTGGCGGCGCTGGGGCGCGTGCCCGATGGCCTGTCGGGCCAGTCGCTCCTGCTCGCGGAGATTGACCACCTCGCGCACCAGCTTCCGCTGGCGCCCGGAACGATCCGGGCCGCTGGGCCGCTCGGAGGCGCCGCGCGACGTCATCTCGTCGCCACGCTCTTCCACCCGCCCGACCGGTTCCGGAGCCACCTCTTCGACGATCGCCGCGCTCTCGGCCTCGGCGGCGATGGGCTCCGGCGCCTCGGGCACCTCGAGCTCGCTGATCCCAGGCTCGGGCAGCTCGATCTCGAGACCCGGCGGCGCCGCCTCGCCTTCGAGCTGCGGCTCGATCGGGGCCGCCTCCGGTACCGCTGCCTTCTTGCGCCGCCGGATCACGGCGCCGTCGCGGCCCTTCTGCAGGCGCCGTTCGGTCACCACCTGCTTCTGTCGCTTGGGCTTCCCCAGCTTCTCGCGCAGCTCGTCTGCGACGCTCGGCTCGATCGAGGCCATGGCGCTGCGCAGATCGACACCGACCTGTGCCGCGCGCTCGACGAACTCGGCTCGGTCGAGTCCGAGTTCTTCTGCCAGCTTGTACGCCCTGATCTTTGCCATGCTGCCCATTTCTCTCGATGCTGCGTCGCCCACGCAGCGCCGAGGCGATGCGCGAGCCAGTCTGCTAGGTGCCGCCGCGAGGCGGCGCTACACGGTCTCCTCTGTCGGCTCTTCGCTGGCCGGCTCTTCGCTGCTCGAAGACGCGGCCTCCGCCGCCTGTGCCGCCGCCTTCGCCTCGGCCTGCGCCGCCCGCTCGGCCTCGAGACGCGCCTCCTGCTCCTCGCGCTGCTTCTGCTCCGCGAGCTCCGCCGCCCGCGTCTTGATCGCCGCAGCACCCCGCTCGTCGATGCCGGGCAGCTGCGTCAGCATCTCGATCTCGCACCGGGCGAGGTCTTCCAGAGAGGTGATTCCCTGCTGCAGCAGCAGCTCCGCGTCGGCATCGCCGCAGCCCTCGACGACGGAGACGGCCTCGGCCAGCCACTGCGCCAGCTCGCGCATCTTCGATTCGCTCTTGATGTCGATCTTCCAGCCGGTCAACTGCACGGCGAGGCGCACGTTCTGCCCCTTGCGCCCGATCGCGAGCGACAGCTGGTCGTCGGGAACGATCACGTCCATCGACTTCTCGGCGTCGTCGATGATCACCTTGGATACCTGCGCCGGAGAGAGCGCGGAGCAGACGTAGCGCGCGGGATCCGGGCTCCACGGCACGATGTCGATGCGTTCGCCCCGCAGCTCCTGCACGACCGCCTGCACGCGACTGCCCTTCATGCCCACGCAGGCGCCGACCGGATCGACATCGCTATCCCTGGACGCCACGGCGACCTTCGAACGCCCACCGGGCTCGCGTGCGGCCGCCTGGATCGTGACGATGCCCTCGTAGATCTCGGGCACTTCCTGCGCGAAGAGCTTCGTGAGCATCTCGATGCACGTCCGCGACAGCACGATCTGCGAGCCCTTGGCGTTCTTGTTCACCTCGAGCACGTAGGCGCGCACGCGATCGTTCGGGCGGTAGTTCTCGCGCGGCACCTGCTCCTTGAGCGGAAGCACGGCTTCGGCGCGACCCAGATCGATGATGATCGCCCCCTTCTCGAACCGGCGCACGATCCCGTTGACGATCTCGCCCTGGCGATCCTTGTACTCCTCGAAGACCGTGTCGCGCTCGGCCTCGCGAATCCGCTGGATGATCACCTGCTTCGCGGTCTGGGCCAGGATGCGACCAAAGCTCGAGGTGTCGATCTTGACGCCGATCTCGTCGCCGATCTCGGCGTCGGGATCGAACTCGTGCGCCGCTTCGAGGCCGATCTGCCGCGTCTCGTCCTCGACGTGCTCGACGACCTCGCGGAACTCGAAGAGCTCGACTTCGCCCAGATCCTCGTTGAAGCGGGCCTCGATCTCCGTATCCTGGCCCCGCTCCCGCCGTGCCGCCTGCTTCATGGCGTCCTCGAGCGCGGCGATGATCTCGCCCGCGTCGATGCCCTTGTCCTTGGCAACCTGATCGATCTCGCGTTTCAACCCGAGCATGCTCACGCCACCTCGTCGCCGCGCTGCGATGCCACCACCGGCATCTCCATCGCGCTCACCTGCCGGCGAAGTCGGCCGGGGTGAAGTTGTAGACCGCGTTCGCCTTGGCCACCTCGGCGAATGGAATTCCGATCTCCTGTCCGTCCACGCAGAGCTTCGCCGTGCCCCCGTCGAAGCCGAGCAGCAAGCCCCGGAAGCGGCGGCGCCCGGCGAGCGGCCGACGCGTCTCGATGCGCACCTCGGAGCCGCAAGCCGCGGCAAAGTCCTTCTCGCGCGCCAACACCCGATCCAATCCGGGAGACGAGACCTCGAGGCGATACGCGCTGGCAATCGCATCCGCCGCGTCGAGCTGCACCTCGACCTCCCGCGAGACCTCGGCACAGCGATCCACCGAGACCCGGCCGTCGCCGAGCGGCGTATCGATCGTGATGCGCAGCAGCCACGGCGGGCGCCCGCGCGTGATCCGCACGTCCACCAGCTCGAAGCCCGCGGCTTCCACCACCGGTTCGATCAAGGCTCGCAAGTCTTCGGGAATGTCGCGATACATGCGCCGCTCTCACGTTCGTGTCGATCGTCATCGCGCCCAAGGTTGCATCCGCCCGATCCGGCCGCGCTGCGGGCGCGACCCCAGAAACGAAAAAAAGCGGACGATGTGCCCACTTTCCCGCTGAACTCCCTCGCGTTGCCGGCAATCCGGTCGACGCGAACGAATCCCTTGTCACACTTCTTGGCGTGCGGCGCTCCGCCGCCGCCTGCCAAGCCGCGCGACTCAACGTGTAAGCCCGCGGAAATTATCACAATTGTAGTGGAATGCAATCGCGGGGCGTCACGCCCCCGGGACTCAGCGCGGCGGCGCCTCCAGGGCTCCCACCAGGTCCGCAACCCGGGCAAAGCCGTGTCGGGCGGCGTACGCCACGATGCCGTCGACGATCTCGCCTGCGATGGCCGGATTCAGGTAGTTGCTGGTCCCGACCTGGACGGCCGTGGCGCCGCAGAGCAGAAACTTCACCGCGTCCGCGGCGCTCTCGATCCCGCCCACCCCGCAGAGGGGCAGGCGCACGGCCCGGCTGGCCTGCCAGACCATGCGCAGGGCGATCGGGCGGATGGCCGGTCCCGAGAGGCCGCCCAGGACGTTGCTCAGCACCGGCCGCCGGCTCTCGACGTCCACCTCCATGGCCTGGACCGAGTTGATCAGCGAGATTCCGCTGGCCCCCTCCCCCTCGCAAACCCGTGCCATCTCCCCGATGTCGGTCACGTTCGGGGACAGTTTCACGAGCAGGGGCAGCGCGCTGGCGCGGCGCACCGCGCGCACGAGCTGGGCGAGCAACGCCGGGTTCTGACCGAACTCGATCCCTCCGCTCTTGACGTGCGGGCACGAGGCGTTGACCTCGAGGCCGGCGATCCGCCCCACGCCGGTCAAGCGCTTCACCACCTCCACGTAGCGCTCGACCTCGGTCTCGAAGACGCTCGCCACGACGGTCACGCCCTCGGGCAGGGCCGGCAGCTTGTCGCGCACGAATGCGTCCACGCCGACGTTCTCGAGGCTGATCGCGTTGAGCATGCCCGATGGAGCCTCGGCGATGCGGCGCGGCGGATTGCCGTGGCGCGGCTCGAGCGTCAGGCTCTTCGCCACGAATCCGCCGAGCCGCCGCAGGTCCAGGAACGGCGCAAACTCGACGCCGTAGCCGAAGGTGCCCGACGCGGTGAGCACGGCATTGCGCAGGGCGATGCCGCCGAGGTCGACGCGCGGATCGACCTGCTCGGGCCGCAGCGGCGCGGCGCTCACGCCAGGCCCTCCCAATCGATCTCCGCGGCATCGAACACCGGTCCATCCCGGCACACCAGCGCGAAGCCGCCACGGCGCAGGGGTGCGGCGCAGCCCAGGCAGACCCCGAAGCCACACGCCATGGGATTCTCCAGGGATACGACGCAGCGACGGCCGTGCGCCGCGGCGATCTCCGCGGCGCGCCGCATCATCGGCGTGGGTCCGCAGGCGTAGACCCGCGCCGGCGCAGGATCCAGCAGCGCCGCCTCGAGCAGCTCCGTCACCAGCGCGCGGCGGCCGCGACTGCCGTCCTCCGTCGCGATCTCGAGCGGGATGCCGAGAGCCTCGAAGTCGGCCTCTCCCATCAGGTCGCTGGCCGAGCGCGCACCCAGCAGCACCTGGACCGCGCGGCCGCGGGCCGCGAGCCGCGACGCCAGCTCGAGGATCGACGCGATCCCGGTCCCGCCCGCCACGAGCACGGCGCGCTCGCCCTCGACCGGAGCCGGGAAGGGCCGGCCCAGCGGTCCGAGCAGGCGCACGCGCTGGCCGGGAAGGCAGCCGGCGAGCAGCGCGGTGCCGCGCCCGTGGCGCTTGAAGAGGATCTCGACGCGCGCGCCCCCGTCCGCTCGTTCTTGGCGGTACACCGCCATGGGTCGCGGCAGCAGCGGGTCGCTGCGCGTCACCTCGCCCAGGGGTCCCGGTGAGAGCATGACGAACTGTCCCGGCTCGAAGCCGGGCCAACCCTCGACGTGCAGCGTGAGCCGCCGATTCGCGCCGCCCTCATCGCGCAGCGCCACCACTTTCGCGGCGACACGGATCGGCGCGCCGACGCGCGCATCAACCACGCTCCACCTCGATCTGGAAGGCTTTGATCTTGCGCGAGAGGCTCTCGCGGGCGAGGCCGATCGCCTCCGCCGTGCGCGAGATGTTCCAGCCGTGCTCCGCCAGGCGCGCGAGCAGGTACTCGCGCTCGAAGTTGCGCCGCGCCTCGTCCAGCTTCAGCACGTCCCCCGTGCCGCGCACCAGCGAAGTGCGCAGCGTATCCGGGAGGTTCGCCGCGTCGATCGTCGCGTCCGGACACATGATCACGAGGCGCTCCATCAGATTGCGGAGCTCACGCACGTTGCCCGGCCACAGGTGCGACTGCAGCAGCTTCATCGCGGCCGGCGCGATCTTCTTGGGCTTCGCTCCCGATTCAGCGCAGAACTCCTCGACGAATCGGTGCGCCAGGATCGCGATGTCCTCGGTGCGCTCGCGCAGAGGCGGCACGCGAAACGGAATCACGTTCAGACGGTAGTAGAGGTCCTCGCGGAAGTTTCCCTTCGCGATCTCCTCGGTCAGATCCTTGTTCGTGGCTGCGATCACCCGCACGTCGACCTCGAGCGTCTCGGTCCCCCCCACGCGCACGAAGGACTGCTCCTGGAGGATGCGCAGCACCTTGGCCTGGGTCATCAAGCTCATGTCCGCGATCTCGTCGAGAAAGAGCGTTCCGCCGTGGGCGAGCTCGAACTTGCCCCGCTTGCGCGCAACGGCGCCGGTGAACGCGCCCTTTTCGTGCCCGAACAACTCGGACTCGATCAGCTCCTCCGGAATCGCTGCGCAGTTCACCTCCACGAAAGGCGCGCCCGCGCGCCGGCTCTGGCAGTGAATCTGCCGCGCCACGAGCTCCTTTCCGGTGCCGTTCTCCCCGGTGACGAGAACCCATCCGTTGGTCGGCGCCGCCACGCGAATCTGCTCCTTGAGCTTCTTCATCGCGTCCGAGTCACCCAGGATCTCGTGTGCGCGAAGATTCTGCGCGCGCAGCCGGCGGTTCTCGCGCTCCAGGCGCGACTGTTCGAGGGCGTGCTGCAGTGTGAGCAGCACCTTGTCGATGGAGAGCGGTTTTTCGATGAAGTCGAACGCGCCGTGCTTGGTGGTGCGCACGGCCGTTTCGATCGTGCCGTGGCCACTCATCATCACGACCGGAATCTCGGGCCAGCGCTCGGCGATCTCCACGAGGATCTCGACGCCGTCGCGCCCGGGCATGGCGATGTCGAGCAGCACGAGGTCCGGTCCGCCGTCTCTCGCGATCGACGCGATGGCCTCATCCCCGTCGGCGGCGGCGCTCGTCTCGAAGCCCTCGTCTCCGAGGATCCCGGCGAGCGAGCGGCGGATGCCCTCCTCATCGTCGACGATCAGG
>JAOUNA010000202.1 GCA_029881215.1 Myxococcales bacterium
GCGTGTCCCCGGAGCCAGACCGGTTCGCTTTCCCGGGTGGTCCTGGCATAATTGCGGCGCTCCGCACGAGCGCATCGCTGCAGCAGAGGATCCACGCATGTCGCGCATCGTCGGTCTCGACACCGGGGGCACGTACACCGACGGCGTCTTGTTCGATCCGGAGCGGGGCGTGCTGGCCACCGGCAAGGCGCTCACCACCCAGCACGATCTCAGCATCGGCCTGGCGGCCGCGCTGGATCGGGTGCTGCCGCCGGCCGTCGGCGAGATCGATCTGGTCTGCATCTCCACCACCCTGGCCACGAATGCGGTGGTGGAGGGCCACGGCAGCCCGGTCGGCCTGCTGCTGATCGGCTTCGAGGAGCAGGCGCTGGAGCGCGGGGGCCTCGGGGCGGCGCTGGGCGGCGACCCGGTGGCGTTCATCCGCGGCGGCCACAGCGTCTTCGGCGAGGAACAACAGCCGCTCGATGTCGAGGCCGCGCGCAAGGCCATCGAGGAGATGGCGCCCGCGGTCGCCGCATTCGCCATCGCCGGAATCTTCGCGGTGCGCAACCCCGCCCACGAGCAGGCGCTGCGCGATCTGGTGCGGGAAGTCAGCGGATTGCCCGCCACCTGCGGCCACGAGCTGTCCTCCAAGCTCGACGCGCCCCGCCGCGCGCTCACCACGCTCTTGAACGCGCGGCTGATTCCGCAGCTCGAGCACCTGATCGAGGCGGTCGAGGGCCTGCTGCGGGGCAAGGGTATCGACGCGCCCCTCATGGTCGTCAAGGGGGACGGCTCGCTCGAGGATGCAGCGCTCGCGTTGCACCGACCGGTGGAGACCATCCTCTCGGGTCCCGCCGCGAGTCTGGTGGGGGCTCATCATCTCTCCCGAGAAGAGAACGGCATCGTGGTGGACATGGGTGGCACGACCACGGACATCGCGCTGCTGCACGAGGGTCTGCCCGTCATCCAGGAGACGGGAGCCCGCGTGGGCGGCTGGAAGACCATGGTGGAAGCGGTCTCGATCCACACCACCGGCCTGGGCGGCGACAGCGAAGTCCACGTGGACGTCGACGGGGTCGTCACGCTCGGTCCGAGACGCTGCATGCCGGTGAGCCTTCTCGCGGATCAATATCCCGCCGTGCTGCGCACGCTCGAGGAGCAGGCGAAGAGTCCCGCCAAGACCCATCACGGGCGCTTCGTCGTGCGCCTGCGCGCCCTGGAAGGCAGGGCGGCGCTTCCGCGCACCCAGCGCCGCGTGTGGGATGCACTCGAGTCCGGACCCGCCGCGCTGGTCGACCTGCACCGGGACGGTCTCACCGGCCGCGCGCTGGACGCCCTCGTCGACCGCGGGCTGGCGATCTTCTGCGGCTTCACGCCGAGCGACGCGTGCCATGTGCTGGGCAAGCACGTTCACTGGTCGACGCGTGCGGCCAGCCTCGCCGCGGCGATCTGGATGCGCAAGCCGGAGAGCGGCCCGAAGTTCGCGAGCCCCGAGGCGTTTTCGCGAAGCGTGCTGGAGGCGGTCACCCAGCAATCCGGACGCGCGATCCTCGACGCGCTGCTCGCAGAATCGAGCGAGCACTCGCTCGCCAGCGGCGGGCGTCTCGGGCGCGCGCTGGTGGATTGGTTCCTGAGTCCGCAGCGGGACCCCCACCTGCTGTTCCGGCCGATCTTTGCGATCGACCGCCCGCTGGTGGCCATCGGCGCGCCCGTCGCCACCTACTACCCGAGCGTCGCCGAGCGTCTGAACGTGCGGTTGGTGGTGCCGCCCTGCGCCGAGGTGGCGAACGCCGTCGGTGCGGCTGCGGCGGGCGTGATGCAGCTGGTGAGCATTCTCGTCAGCCAGCCCGACGAGCGGACCTTCCGCGTGCACCTGCCCGACGGAATCCACGACTTCACGCGGCTCGACGATGCCTACGAGCTCGCGAGTCGCTCCGCCCGCGATCTGGCGCGCGAGCGCGCCGAAGAGGCCGGCGCGGTGGATATCCGCATCAAGGAGCACCGCCGAGAGACGATCGTGCATTCCGATTGGGGCGAGAACATCTTCGTCGAAGCCATCGTCAAGGCCCGCGCGCTGGGGAGGCCACGCCTGGTGAAGTCTCGTCGCGGGCAGGCGAACGAGCCCTAGCGGAGGACGCTCCCGGCGCGCCAGGTGCGGGAGCGCAGGCGCGCCCCATCTCCGCTATAGGTGGGCGGTGCGCAGTCCGGAAGCCATCCGCGCGGAGTGATTCCATGAGCAACGTCCTCGCCGAGCTCCTCGAAGCGCGCGCCTATCTGATCGCCGACGGCGCGACCGGCACGAACCTGATGAACATGGGTCTGCCGGCCGGGCAGCCGCCCGATCTGTGGAATCTCGAAGAGCCGGAAAACGTCACCCGCCTGCACGAAAGCTTCATCGAGGTCGGCGCCGACATCATCCTGACCAACACGTTCGGCTCGAACCGCTGCCGCCTCGCGCTCGACAAGGCCGAGGCCCGGGCGCGGGAGATCAACGAGGCCGGCGCCCGGATCGCGCGCGCCGCCGCCGAGCGCGCCGGCCGCCGCGTGGTCGTCGCCGGCTCGATGGGACCGACCGGCGAGATGATGGAGCCCTACGGCACGCTCTCGCGGGAGGCTGCCGAGGCGGCCTTCGACGAGCAGGCGCAGGCGCTCGCCGACGGGGGCGTCGACGTGCTCTGGATCGAGACGATCTTCGCGTTTCCCGAGCTGGCCGCGGCGGTCGCGGCCGCCGGGCGCACGGGTTTGCCCGTGGCGTCGACGATGACATTCGACACCGCCGGGCGCACCATGATGGGCGACACGCCGGAGAAGGCGATTGCGTTCGTCCACACGCTCACGCCGCGCCCGGTCGCCTTCGGTGCCAACTGCGGTGCGGGTCCTGCGATGCTCATCGACACGCTGCGCCGTCTGCGCGCCGGCAGCGACGCGGACGACGTCTTGATCGCGAAGGGCAACTGCGGCGTTCCGCAGATGGTCGGCGGCAAGATCGTGTACAGCGGTACCCAGGAGATCATGGCCCACTACGCGCGCATGGCGCGCGATCTGGGCGCGCGCATCGTGGGCGGCTGCTGCGGCACGACGCCGGCGCATCTTCGCGCCATCGTCGAGGCGCTCGACGGCTACGCGCCCGGGCCGCCCCCGGACGCGGCGGGCATCGAGGCCGCCCTCGGACCGGTCCAGCCCGCGAAGCGGGGCGCTGACTGAGCGCGCCAGCACGCAAGCCGCCGGCCGCAGGTGCTGGCGCCGGGATGGGAGAAAAGGAAGGGGCCACTCCGTGTGGAGTGGCCCCCGGAATCGGCCCCGCTCGTTGCGAGCGAGTCCTTGCGGTCGGCTAGCGCCGGCGGCTTGCCCGATAGAGCAGCCCCAGCACGCCAGCGCCGGCCGCGAGCAGCAGCATCGCGCCCGGCTCCGGGACCTGCAGGGTCAGGATACCGACCTGTGCGGTGTGGGTCTGGTAGCCGGGCCCGATCCAGTGCGTGAGCGTCGGCGTCACGAGCTGGATGTTGCGCACGCCACCGCTCGTCACGGTGTCGAAGCCCTTGCGCCGAAAGATCGTGGTGTAGATGCCCGTGGCGTACTCCGTCACCGAGCCGGTCGTCCACAGCGCGCCCGAGCCGCGAACCGCGAGCGTACTCGTCTTGCCATTGATGTTGTTGTAGTACGGGTTGTCGACATCGTGCGGATTCAGCCAGTTGATCGCCTTGCCCATCGCCGTGAAGGAGGTGGGCGTTCCCTTGTACGGACGGCCCGCCGCAACGATCACGTTCCAGCTGCCCGAGCCGGAGTAGGTCCCGGCAACCCCGGGCACCGCATACTTGATGTGCGCGCCGTACTTGCCGAGCAGACCCATGGCGCCACCGAACCGATTCGGGCCCTGGCTGATGATCCAGGTGCCGGCCTGCTGGCCCTTGCCCACCTTGGTCATATTGCCCGCTCCGGCGCCCGCGAAGAAGCTGCCCGCACCGTTCACGAAGGTCGCGTACGTGTTGCTCTGCAGGTACGGGTAGTACGTGGGCAGGAAGCCGGTGGTGGTGATGCCGAGAGCCGACTGCGGCATGAGGATCCCGCCGCCCACGCCCGGGGCGGTCGTGCTGATCATCGTCGGCCCGCCCGTCCGCGGTCCGGTTGCCGGCGCACCGGCTTCCATGACGGACTCCGGGCAGTAGCGATAGCTCTTCGGATGGGTCGGGGTCCCCTTGTACGGCGTGGCGTACTGGCAGTCCTGCCCGAGCGGTGCCGCGGTGAACTCCGCAGCGGTGTAGGGCGGGGCCGTGCCGCTCGTGACGTCGTTGCCCCACGCGTGGAAGATCAGGGAGGCGCTGAACATCGACGGTCCAGCCTGCGCGCCCAGCGCGAAGCCGAGCACGGCCGCTCCCATCGCGATGCATCGCGTTGTCCTTAACATGCTGTCATCTCCTCTTGGTTGTTCGTTCGGTCTCGGTCATTCGCCTTGGAGAGACTGCGAGCGGCATCTCCGCTCGCGGCCCCTCCACAGCGAGATCGCGCTATCCAAAGTTGCGCAGCAGTATCCCCCCAATCCGAGGCGATCGTCAAGGATTGATTGGTGCCATCCCGATTCTGGGACGAGGCTCGCGAAGGAGCGCGGAAACGCGCGGAGCAGGTCCTTTTTCGAGCAAAAAGCTCCCTTCGAGGCGTCTCCGTCCGGCGCAGGAGAGAGGCTGCTCTCCGGCGCCGGCAAGAACGAAAGGGGGCCACCTCCATGCTGGAAGTGGCCCCCCGAAGCGTCCTCGCCCGCTGCGAGCGAGGCCGTGCCGTGGTCTAGCGCCGGCGGCTCGCCCGGTAGAGCAGCCCCAGCACGCCAGCGCCGGCCGCGAGCAGCAGCATCGCGCCCGGCTCCGGGACCTGCAGGGTCAGGATGCCGATCTGTGCGGTGTGGGTCTGGTAGCCGGGCCCGATCCAGTGCGTGAGCGTCGGCGTCACGAGCTGGATGTTGCGCACGCCACCGCTCGTCACGGTGTCGAAGCCCGCCCGGTGCAGGACCGTGGTGTAGACGCCCGCGGCGTACTGCGTCACCGAGCCGGTCGTCCACAGCGTGCCCGTGCCGCGTGCCGCCAGCGTGCTGGCCTTGCCGTTGATGTTGTTGATGTACGCCTGGGTCTTGTCGAACGGGTTCAGCCA
>JAOUNA010000368.1 GCA_029881215.1 Myxococcales bacterium
TGTGCGGCGTCGGCGCCGAGGTCGCTGCCATCCTGGCAGAGCAGGCCTTCGATCAGCTGTGCGCCCCTGTGCTACGCATCCCCAGCCCGGATGTCCCAGCGCCCTCGAGCTATCCGCTGGAACTGGCATTCTCGCCGCAGGCGGACGCGATCGCGGCGGCCGCGGCGATCTTGATGTCAGGGTCGGGCCGGCAAAGGCATCTCGCGGTTGTCGGGCACGGCTGAGAAGCGTACGACGGTGCCTACGAAACCGCTTCCAGCTTGACCGGACGATTCAGCGCCAGCCTGAACCGCCCGCGGCCGTTCTTCTCTATGCGAATATACGGGCAGCGTTCTTTCAGCCGCCGGCGCAGGAGGATCAGGCGGGCCTCCAGGTTGTCGCTGACGTCGGGTAGCCGCAACGACGGGTCGAGCCGCAACTCGCGGTTGGTAAATTCGCTTCGGCCCCGCGCGTGGTCGGACAGCACCTTCCACAGGATCGCCCCGGCAACGCCCTTGATGAGATAGTCGCCCTCCACGAACACGCTGTTGTCCGCCGCGTAGTGCCGCACCACCGCCATCTCGCCTCCCGCGCTCTGGGATCGCGATGCTTCGGGCTCGGTGTCGCTCCGCTCGGCACTCTCTTCCAGCAACTGCACGGCGAAGCCCAGTTGAGCGGCGAGGGAAACGAGAGCGTCCTCGTGCCCGTACGTGAAGCGCAGGCTCTGCTCGCTTTCCACGTACAGCACGCCGAGCAACCGGCCCCGCCGGTGATCGGCACCGCCAGCTGGCTGCGCGGCGCGGCCAGACCGGGAAAAGGAATTTCCTTCTCTCCGCCATCTCCTTCGCCTTCACCATTGTTCCGCCGCAGCGCGCGGGTGTAAGCATAGTCGCTCGTCATGAAGCCGATGCGGATCGGCGTCTCCTCCCGGGCCGCCACGCCGATCACGCCGGCGCCCAGCGCGATCTCCGAGCCAACCCTCGACTCCGGATAGCCCAGGCTCGCCACGGTGTAGAGCTGCCGGCTCACCGGATCGAACATCAGCACCATGGCGTGGACGATATCGAAATGCCGGGCAAGCCCGGACAGCAGCTCGTCCAAGAGCGAGCCGAGGTCCGCGCATTTCGCCAATTGGGCCGAGCAGGCCCGCAGCGCGGGAAGCAGGCTCCCCGGCGCCAGGTTGGGGACGGCCACCGACGGAACAGCGCAGCGTATGTCCAGCACCCGGTACACGTCCGCGCCGCGCAGCACGAACACCTTGCTCATGCCGGTGTGCGACGCTACGCCGGCAAGTCGGGCTTTCATGTACTGGAACAGCGGCCCCTCGGTCTCGGTCCTCTGGTACTGGAGCGTGAGCTTGTAGTGCACGCCGTTCTCGGGATCGATTACCTGCGCCATGGCGTAGAGATTCGCGAGCACGTTCTCACGCGTCTTGCTGAAGAACTGGAACGACAGCGCGACGTGCGCATCGTCCACGTAGTGTACCTGCGAGAGGTAGGCCACATTGGGCGTGCCGTCGGGCGCGCAGGTGGCGATCTGCGCGGGGACCGCGCCCTCGAAGCACCTGCGGATTGCTTCGAGCGAGAGACTCACGGCCGGCCGTCCAGTCTGGTGCCGGCCTTGGGCCTTGGGCCCCGGGGTCTGGTTGAACATCGCCAACGGCTCGAACACCACAGCGAGGCTGTCGTCGTCTCCGGAGACCACGCCGCGGGCGAATTCGGGTCCATATACTATTGACGTCAGTTCCTCGACGAAGGACTCCCGGTACGCAGCGATCTCGACCCTGTCGTCGGCCGATGGCGGCACGATGTCCAGCACCGTGCCCTTAAACTGCAGCGTCTCGTGCGTGGTCGGGCGCGTCACCGCCAGCGCGATCGCTCCGTTTGTGCGCAGGCATTCCAGCACCTGCGCCGACTGGCTGCCGCTAAGAAAGATCGTCAGCCTGCGACGGTCTGCGGAAACGCGGCAGCCAAGCACGCGGCCCACCACGGGGCGGTTCTGGGCGTCCCGCGCGGCTACGCTCATCGACGTGAAGCGCTGGACGAAGGTGGCGTTCGCTTCGCTTAACATGACCGGGGTAACGGACGGCGCTCTCTTGGACGCGACCCCTTGTCTCCGGCTGCTGC
>JAOUNA010000203.1 GCA_029881215.1 Myxococcales bacterium
CTCCCGCGACGTGTACGTGAATGCCGTGGGCGGCGTGCGCGTGAGCGAGCCCGGCGCGGATCTCGCGCTCGCGCTGGCGATCGCATCGAGCCGCCTGGACGTTCCCCTTCCGGAGGATGTGGCCGCATGTGGCGAGGTAGGCCTCGGCGGCGAGGTGCGACGGGTGGCGCGCACCGATCTGCGCGTGCGCGAGGCGGCCCGGCTCGGATTTCGCTGCGTGCTGCTGCCCGAGGGCGCGCCCGAAGCCGCGCGTCCGCCGGCGGGCGTCGTGGCGGTGGGGCTGCGCGACGTGGCCGCGGCGGTGCGCTGGCTGCGCGCGTCGAGCGCCGTTCACGCGACCGTGAACGACAGTTAAGCGCACGAAATTCAATGGCTTTTCGCACCGCGTCCCTTTGACACTGGGGGAGCGCGCGGCTAGCGTGTGCCCCGATGACGCCCTCTTCCCCCGCGTCGCCTTCCTTCGCTGCTGCGCTGCAGCGCAGCAGCGATGCGCTCGAGCTGGTGGAGCGGGCCCTGCGCGAACAGCTCGCCTCCGAGAGCGAGCTGGTCGGCGTGCTCGGCGAGCACGTGCTGGGATCCGGCGGCAAGCGCATGCGACCCGCGCTGCTGCTGATCGTGGCGGAGCTGTGCGGCTACACGGGGCCGCGACGCATTCACATGGGCGCTGCCATCGAGCTGCTGCACACCGCAACGCTGCTGCACGACGACGTGGTGGACTTCTCGCAGAAGCGGCGCGGCCGGCCCTCGGCCAACGCGCTGTGGGGCAATCGGCGCGCCGTGCTCGCCGGAGATTTCTTCTACGCGCGTGCTTCCGCGATGATCGTCGAAGACGGAGACCGGGACATTCTCTGGGTGTTCGCGGATACGATCAAGAAGATGGCCGAAGGCGAGCTGCTCCAGCTCGCGCGCAGCTTCGACCCCACCGTCACCGAATCCCACTACTTCTCCGTGATCGATCAGAAGAGTGCGGTGCTGCTCAAGGCGTCGTGCGAGGTCGGCGCGATCGTCGGCGGCGTCACGCGCGCCGAGACGCGCAAGCTCGCAGAGTTCGGCCGCGAGCTCGGTCTCGCGTTCCAGCTGCGCGACGACGCGCTCGACTACGAGGCCGGCGAGACGGCGCTCGGCAAGCGACTCCACGACGATCTGCGCGAGGGCAAGATCACGCTGCCGTTGCTGCTGGCGCTGAAGCGCTGCGCGCCCGCCGAGCGCAATGCCATTGGCGCCGTACTCAAGAGCGCTGCGCGCGTCGCGGAGGAGGCCAGCGCCGAGGCGGAGCTCGATCTCGAGCCCGCCATCACCGCGGTGCGACGCTACCGCGGTGTGGAGGACACCGTGCGCCGCGCCCAGGAGCACGCGCAGCGCGCAGCCGAGGCCATCGCCCCCTTTCCCGACTGTCTGGCCAAGCGCGATCTGTTGGCGGCCGCCGAGTTCTCCGTGAGCCGCGATCGCTGAGCCGCCTGCCCTGCTCGTCTCGCCCCGGTCGGTCCCGGGAGTCCAACACCATGATGCGTGAAACGAAGCGAGGAGCGCCGCGCGCCGCCGCGGCGCTCGCGCTGGCGATCGCTCTCGCGGCGACGTCGGCGCTGGCCGGAGGCGATGTGCGCCTCTCGGGCACTGTCAACGTGAACACGGCCAGCGCGGAGCAGCTGCAGCTGCTGCCCGGCATCGGCGCAACGCGCGCCGCGGCCCTGATCGACGCGCGCAAGCGTCGGGGTGGCTTCCAGCGCGTGGAGGATCTCCTCGAGGTCCAGGGAATCGGGGAGGCGAGCCTCGAGAGGATTCGCCCCTTCGTCAGCGTCGAGGGCAAGACCACCGCGCAGCTCGAGTAGTGACCTCGGGGTCGGCGGCGCGGGCCGCCGGCCCCCTGCGCGGCATCGGGCCCGCGGATCCCGCTACCCTGCTGCCGTGCCGCACCGGTCGCTCGCGCTCGTCGTCCTGCTTCTCAGCCTCGCTGGCGCCGTGCGCGGGGAGCCGCCGGCCCGCCGCGTCGTGTCCCTGAATCCGTCGCTGACGGAGACCCTCGTGGCGCTCGACGCGCTCACGGTGCTGGTCGGTGTGGACGACTACTCGGCGCGCGTGCAGCCCGAGGTGCGGGGTCTGCCTCGCGTCGGCGGGCTCTTCAATCCCAGCCTGGAAGCGATCGTGGGGCTCGAGCCCGATCTGGTGGCGCTGGTTCCGAGCGCCCAGCAGCGCAACCTGCGCGAGCGCTTGCTCGGGCTCGGCATCGAGGTGCTGGTGCTCGAGAACATCACCCTCGCCGAGGTGCTCACCTCCATCGAGGTGCTCGGCGCGCGCGTGGGGCGCGCGGCTGCCGCGCGGGAGCGGGTCGAGGCGATCCGCAGCGCCTGGCGCGCGAGCGAGCGTGCGTTCCAGGCGCGCGCCAAGCCCCGCGCGGTTCTGGTGCTGCAGCGCGATCCGCTCTACCTGGTCGGCCGCGGCAGCTTTCTCGACGACATGTTGGCCGCGGCCGGCGCACACAACCTCGCGTCGGAGGCCTTCGCAGAGCCCTATCCGCGCGTGGCGATCGAGTGGCTGCTCTCCGCTGCGCCGGAGCTGATCCTCGACGCGAGCGAGAGCGAAGCGTCCGCCAGCGAGCACTGGGCGCTGTGGCCGTCGCTGCCGGCGGTGCAGCACGGCCGCGTGGTGCGCGTGCCGACGAGCGTGGTGACGCGCCCCGGCCCGTATCTCGACCGGGCGCTGGGCGAGCTGGCCCGCGCGATCCACACCGCCGCGACCCGCGCCGGGGACGAGCGGGGCGCTCCGTGAGGGTTCTGACCCGGCCGCGCGTCGTCGCCGTGCTCGGCGGGCTGCTCCTGGCGCTGCTGGTCGCCGTCTTCCTCGGCATTGCGGTCGGTCCGAGCGCGCTCGGAGTCGGCGAGGTCGCCCGCGTGTTTCGCGACCCCGAGCGCGCCGGGCCCGCCGCGGACATCGTGCTGCGCGTGCGGCTACCGCGCGTGCTGCTCGCGTCGCTCGTCGGCGCGTCGCTCGCCGTTGCCGGCGTGCTGTTCCAGGCGCTGCTGCGCAACCCGCTGGCCGATCCCTACGTATTGGGCGTGTCGGGCGGCGCCGCGGTGGGCGGCATTCTCGTCATGAGCCTCGGCGGCGCCGTCGGCCTGGGAGCCGGTGCGGTGCCGTCGGGCGCCTTCGCCGGCGCCATCCTCACCACCGTCGTGCTCTACGCGATCGCCGGCTCGCGCGGTCGGGTCTCCGCGACCAATCTCCTGCTCACCGGCGTCGTCTTCAACGCCTTCGCCTCGGCCGCGATCATCTTCCTCGCCTCGATGGCCGGGCTCACCGAGGGGGCGAGCATCTTCCTGTGGCTGATCGGAAGCCTCTCCGCGGTTCGCGTGGGCGTCGCCGGCTGGGTCGCGCTCTTCCTGTTGGGCGGCCTCGCCTGCGCGCTGCCGACGGCGCGCAGCCTGAACCTGCTCGCGGTCGGCGAGGAGTCGGCGCGACAGCTCGGTGTCGACGTGGAACGCCAGCAGCGCATCCTGCTCGTCGCCACGTCGCTGATGGTGGGCGCGGCGGTCTCGGTGGCCGGTCTGGTGGGCTTCGTCGGACTCATCATTCCCCACCTCCTGCGCCTGCTCTTCGGTCCCGATCACCGGCTGCTGGTGCCGGCGTCGGCGCTGGGAGGGGCCGCCTTCCTCGTGATCTGCGACACCGCTGCGCGCACGCTGCTCGGCGGTCGCGAGCTTCCGGTCGGAGCGATCACCGCCCTCGCCGGCGGACCGCTCTTCCTCTATCTGTTGCGCCGGCATCACATGCGAACCTTTGCACCATGAGCGCGACTCCGACGCTGCGCTTCGAAGCGGTGGCGGTGCACATCGACGGGCGCGAGGTGTTGCGCGGCGTCGATCTCGACGTGCGTCCCGGGGAGATCGTCGCCCTGGCCGGGCGCAACGGGGCCGGCAAGACCACACTCTTTCGCGTCGCGTCGCGCGTGCTGAGCCCCGAGCGGGGAGCGGTGTGGGTCGACGGTCGCCGCATCGACACATTGTCGCGTCGGGAGCTGGCGGCCCGGATTGCGGTCGTGCCGCAGGACACGAACATCCCCTTCCCCTTCCGCGCGTGCGAGGTGGTGCTCATGGGGCGCTCGCCCCATCTCGGCGCGTTCGGCTTCGAGTCCGCCGCGGACATCGAATGCGCGCGCGAGGCGATGGAGCAGATGGAGATCGCGGAGCTCGCGGATCGCTCGATGCTCGAGCTGTCGGGTGGCGAGCGCCAGCTCGTGCTCGTGGCCCGGGCGCTGGCGCAGCAGCCGCGCGTGCTGCTGCTCGACGAGCCCACGGCGCACCTGGATCTGCGCCACCGCACGGCGGTGCTGGAGCGGGTGAAGGACTTCGTGCGCGACGGCCGCAGCGCGCTGGTGGTCTCGCACGATCTCTCGCTCGTGGCGCACATTTGCGACCGCCTCGCGCTGCTCGCCGCGGGCGAGCTGCTGGCCTGCGGGCCGCCGGCACAGGTGCTCACGCCCGAGAATCTGCGCGCCACCTTCGATATCGAGGCCGAGGTGTTGCAGGGACCCGACGGGGTGCCGCTCATCATCCCGCGCACGGCCGGCCGGCGCATTCAGCCCGCACCCCCCGTGCGCTAGGCTCCGCATCCTCAGCACGCCCGCGAGGGAGAGCCGCCATGGGTGCCGTGACCATCCGTGCCGTTCGGGCGCGAGAAATCCTCGATTCGCGCGGAAACCCGACGGTGTCGGCGGAGGTGGAGACCTCGACGGGGGTTCGGGGCGCGGCCGCGGTGCCCTCCGGCGCCTCGACCGGGTCGCGCGAGGCGCTCGAGCTGCGCGACGGCGATCCCGCCCGCTACGGGGGCAAGGGCGTGCTGCGCGCGGTGGGGCATGTCAACGGAGAGCTGGCGCGGCTCGCCCTGGGGCGGACCCTGGGCGGCCTCGAGGAGCAGGCGGCGCTCGATCGGGCGCTGATCGAGGCGGATGGCACCGAGTCGAAGTCGCGCCTGGGTGCGAACGCGCTGCTCGGCGTCTCGCTGGCGGCGGCCCACGCCGCGGCCCGCGCCGCGGGGCTGCCCCTGTACCGCTTCCTGGGTGGAGGTGAGGCGCAGCTGCTCCCGGCGCCGAT
>JAOUNA010000204.1 GCA_029881215.1 Myxococcales bacterium
CGCGAGATTTCCACGACGCGCGCCAGACGCTCCAGATGGTGCCGTTTGATGCTCTCGGTGCGGGCGACGAGATTCGTGAACGGGTGACCGTGCGCCGGCAGCACCCGCTCCACGTTCCGCGTTGCGGCGATCCGATCCAGAGAGTGGAAGAATGCGGCGAGCGGATCGGGCGACACTCCCATGCCGGAAATGTGCGGCGTGATGGTCGGCAGGACGTGATCTCCCGCCAGCAGCACCTGGCCCTCGGGATCGTGCAGGCAGAAATGGTCCGCGGTATGGCCCGGCGTGTGCACGACCCGCCATTCGCGGTTCGCGAGCTCGATCCGGTCGCCGTGCTCGACCGGGTGCGTGATGCGCGGCACGAAGGAGCGGCCCACCCAGTGCGCCGCGTGCCACCACAGCCGCACGAGCGGTGGGGCGACCTGGCGCCGCGGGGTGCCCCAGGGCGTACGCCGGGTTGTGCGCGCACGCGCCAGCCTGGCGTCCCGTTCTTCGAGCACGGCCTTCATCCGGTCGGGGAGCTCGTGGTCTCGGACGGGAGAGCCGTGAATTTCCCGGGTGTGTCGGTGGTGCGCGGCGAGGTCATCCACGGAAACCTCGGACTCGTTCGTGGCATAGGGGCCGAATCGGAAGGAGCGGTGCGCCACGACCGTCGCGCCCATCTCGCGGGCGAGGCGACTCGCGCACCCGAAGTGGTCGGGATGAGAGTGCGTGACGATCACCGTGTGGATGTCGCGCGGGCGCAGCTGGGCCTGCGCGAGGCGCTCGCGCAGCGCACCCCAGGTTCCAGGCCCGGGCAGCCCGGGATCCACCAGAGCCGCTCCTCGAGCGTCTGGAATCGCGTAGCAGTTGACGTGGCCGAGGCCGGGCAGGCGGATGGGCAGCTCCAGCCTCAGAATGCCGCTTGCCACCTCGGTCACCGCCGAACGAGCGGGCTCCTGCTCCTCACGCCTTGCCATCCGGTCAGGCTAGAGGATCGCTGGCCGCCACGCCGTCTGGCGAGACGCTTGGCGGCGGTTCCACCGGCAGGCCACTCTCGGTAGAATGGACGGCGAGCAACTGGGCGTGGCCCGGGGACGCGGGAGAGCAGCGATGATTTTCGGAGTCTCGGGACTCAACGGAGCGGGGAAGAGCGAAGTCGTCTCGTATCTCGAGGCGCGCAGCTTCTACGCCCTGTCCCTTTCCGACGTGATCCGGGAGGTGCTGCGCGACCGGGGCATCGAAGAGACGCGCGAGCGGATGATCGAGACGGGAAACGCGATTCGCGGCGAGCTCGGACCCGGCGGGCTGGCGCTCAAGCTCGCCGATCGCCTGCTCCCCGACCGCAATTACGTGATCGATTCCATTCGGCATCCCGAAGAAGTGGCGGTGCTCCGCTCGCACACATCCCGCTTCCAGCTGATCTGGGTGACGGCCGAGGATGCGGTTCGCCTCGAGCGCATCCGCGCGCGCGGGCGCAGCGGAGATCCGGAGACCCTCGACGAGCTGCGGCGCCTCGAGGCTCGCGAGCTGGCCAATGAGGATCCCAGCGCGCAGCAGCTGCTGGCGGTGCGCGACCTCGCCGACTTCACGATCGCCAACGATGGCAGCCTCGAGGATCTGCATGCGAAGATCCAGTCGCTTCTGGAGCGCAGCTATTTTTTTGAGCGACCGAGCTGGGACGAGTACTTCATGTCCATTGCGCGGGTCGTTGGCTCGCGCAGCAATTGCGTCAAGCGGAAGGTGGCAGCGGTCATCACCAAGGATCGCCGGATCATCTCCACCGGCTACAACGGAACGCCCCGCGGCGTGCCCAACTGCAACGAGGGGGGCTGCCCGCGCTGCAATGCCTTTGCCGAGGGGGGGACCCGTCTCGACGAGTGCCTCTGCTCGCACGGGGAGGAGAATGCCATCACCCAGGCGGCCTACCACGGTGTCACCGTCCGGGGCGGCACCCTCTACAGCACCTTCAGCCCGTGCTTGACCTGCACCAAGATGATCATCAACGCGGGCATAGCCGAGGTGGTCTACAACGCCGATTACCCCCTGGGTAATGTGGCCCTGGACCTGCTCCGGGAGGCCGGGGTGAAGCTCCGGCAGGTTGCCTTGGGGAACGCCTGACCGGATCCGGCCGAGTCGCTTACCCCGGGGTGAGGGCTGCCGTGGCAGATGCTGGGGGGATGCTCTACTCTCGGCACGCCGAGGAACGCTCCTGCCCGATATCCTATCGAGTCCAATCTCAAATTCGCGAGTCGGTTCAGTGTCTGTTTCGAAGCAATCCACGCGAGTTTTGTGTCTAGCGTGGACAACCTATGAGTGTGCGATGTCTTCGGGTAACGGAGCTGTCGCGCACTAATTTGCAGTGCCCGAGAATCTTTCGGGTATGGAGTTCATTTCTGTGAAGAAGCTTTATGTAGGGAATCTCTCTTGGAACACCACCGAGTCTGATCTGCGCGATCTGTTCGCCACGATCGGAACGGTACACTCTGCCGCGGTCATCACGGACCGCGAGACGGGTCGCTCGCGCGGCTTCGGTTTCATCGAAATGGATGAGGGCGATGCCGAGAAGGCGATCTCGGAGCTGAATGGTCGCGATTGCGATGGCCGCTCCATCCGCGTGAATGAGGCGCAGGAGCGCCAGTCGCGCGGCGGCGGCGGCGGCGGCGGAGGTGGCGGCGGCCGCGGCCGCTGGTAGAGAGAACAGAATCGAGAAGAGCCTCGCCTTGTGCGGGGCTCTATCATTCTTGCCCTTCGGCTGGGTCTCATCTCCGACTCGCCTGCTGCAGGCGCGAGGGGATGAGACCCGCCCAAGAGGCGGGTCTTTTTCCTCACACTGCGATGTAATTTTTCCCGCTCGCCAGGCTCTCTCCTGTATATAGTGATCCCCAAATGTGGCACCGAGAGATGACCTCTGGTTCTCCCGCGCCTGCGCCGTCGGTGCGCGAGCACCCCCACTACGCAATGGCCGAGGATCTCTGGAGCGCGGTCTCTTCGGGCGACGCGAGCCGACTGCGCCGGATTCTTTCGCCGAACATCCGCTGGCATTCCTACGGCGCGGGCGATCTGTCGGGAACCTTCGTGGGCGCGGACGCCGTCCTGGATTTGCTGGCGAGCACCGGCGAGATGGTGGATCAGCTCGCGTCCACCCTGATCGACATCTCCGTCAGCGATCGTGGCGCCGTGCTGCGTTATGAGGTCGAGGCGCAGCGAGGTTCTAAGAAGCTGCACGTCGAGCACCTCGCAATACTCGAGATCCGTGCCGATCGCATCGTCGAAACGATTACCGTGCCGGTCGATCAGGACGAAAACGATCGATTCTGGGATACTTCGAAAGATCGCGCCGCAGCGCGAACCCTTCGAGGTAATGGCGAGCACCGCTGAGCTTCTACCGCGCGCTTATCGCGTGCGCGACCTGCGCGGCAAGAGCCCGAATCTCTGTGCCCGGTAGATGATCGATCCGCGGCTCACCCCCGAACGCCGCGCCGCCTCCGCGAGATTGCCGCCGGTTTCCTCGAGCAATTTGACCAGCTCCAATCTCCTGCGCTCGTCTCCCGCGCGTCGCATCGATGCAACCGATGTAGGGCTTTCATCGAGAACGCTTCGGACTTGATCGCGCGTGATTCTTCCGCCGGCTGCAAATGCCACTAGCTTCTCAATGGCGAACTTTAGCTCTTGCATGTTCTGGGGCCACGAGTGTAAGCGGAGCGCAGCTATTGCAGCCGGTGTGAAATTCACGGATCTTCCGCCCATGTCTTGCGCTGCGCCGAGCGCGAGTGATTGGACTAGGTGTCTTAGATCTTGCGGGCGCTTGCGAATGGGCGGAATGACGATTTTGAACTGACTGATGATGGATGCTAGGCGAGGATCGAATTGACCAATACTTGCCATCGTTTCGAGATTCATCGTCGTGGACGCGTAGATGCGTCTCGGGGTTGCATCTTGCTCTTTCAAGCGCGAGATGCTCTGCAGCCAATAAGCTTGTGCAGCGGGTGAGAACTCGTGGATGTCGCGCAGGTAAACGACGCTTGCTTCCCTTAGCGACGGCGTGAGATCATGCGTAGCGCAAAAGAACGCTAAGGACTCTGTGTATTCAGGGCTCGTTGCATGAAGAACTTCAACAATCTGATCTCGCTCGCTTCCGGTTTCACCAAATACGAGCAGGGGAACTCGTACGTTCGCGAGAGCGTGAATGCGCTGGCGAAGCCTGCGAATGCATTGACTGTTCCCGATGACGCGCTTCTCAATTTCGGCACGAGATACGTGAGAGCGGGACGTTAACAGCGCCTCGATTCTCAGCACAATGCTCTTCAAGTTGCTTGAAGCCGCCACGACGTCGCGCGCACCGTGCTTGATTGCTGCTACGACCGCTGCCAGTTGCGGCGCAGCGGCCTGAAACAGCACTGGAATCGAGCCCGAAGAGTTTATCTTTTCGAGCAGTTCGAGCGGATTGGGATTCGCCAGATTCAGCGAAGCGATGACCGCGTGGGGCCTGCGGCGACGTATCGTTGTCCATCCGTGTGTACCATTAGAGGAATGCAAAGTGTCGAAGCCGCGCTGCTCAAGATGCTGTCGAATCGCCGCGCCACGCTGCAGATCCGGTTCAATGACGAGAATCCGGAATCGAGGTTGCAGATCGGGCGCGCGGGACTCGAGCTCGGCTTGATTAGCTAGCGTGCGCGTGCCTCGCTCTGACTTGTGGTTCCGCGGGGATCTTTGTGTCGCTCGATTGGATCTGAACTTCATCGAATCTGGTCTACTCCGCGTACTGTCGACTGGTTGCCTTAAACCAACTGAGACGTCTGCTTGGATCGAGGCTACGACAGAAGGGAATGCGGGTGGGATTATGGATTCGTTGGGAAGCCTTTAGGAGACCCTTGCCCCCGCGGGGAAACTATTCGCAAGATTAGTCGAACATCGTGAGATAATTCCGGAACCCATGGACGAACTAGGTTGCGGCGCAATTGAAGACGTCAGAATCTTCCGCTTCGGTGCGTACGTAGCGAATCCCGCAGCTCGCGAGCTTAGACACCAAGGGTTGATCGTCCCCATTCAGCCGAGACCCTTAGATCTTCTCATTTACCTGCTACACCACC
>JAOUNA010000039.1 GCA_029881215.1 Myxococcales bacterium
CGCCGCGCGGGCCGAAGCGTCCGCCAGCGCGAGCGCGATCGCGCAGGCGGCCAGCGCGTGCCTTCCGACGCGCGGTTGCGCGGGCACCGGCGCGCGCTCGACCGCCGCCTGCGTCATCCGCTCAGCTCCCGGTCGAGGCGCGCGGCAGCACCCGCTCGAGGTAGCGTTTCACGTATTTTCCGAGCACGTCCGCCTCGAGATTCACCCGATCGCCGGGAGCGCGCTCGCCGAGCGTCGTGGCAGACAGCGTATGCGGGATGAGCGCCACTTCGAAGCCGTCCGCCGAGACGTCCACGACGGTCAGCGATACGCCGTCCACGGCGACCGAACCCTTCTCGACCAGCGCATCCGCAATCTCTGCCGCGCAGCTCACGAACAAGCGCACGTCTTCGCCGTCTCGCGCGAGCCGCTCGACGCGCCCCGTGCCATCCACGTGGCCCTGCACGAGGTGCCCATCCAGACGGCCGTCAGCGCGCAGCGCCCGCTCGAGATTGACGCGACTGCCCTCCGCGAGCGCGCCCAGCGCCGTGCGCACCAGCGTTTCCTGCACCACGTCGAAGCACAGGCGGCCTGCATCCCGCGCGGTCGCCGTCAGGCAGCATCCGTTCACCGCCACACTATCCCCCACGCGCACCTCCGGCGCGATCCGGGACGCCTCGACCGTCAGGCGTGCCAGCTCGCCGTGGCGCTCCACTCGCGTGACGCGACCGACCGCCTCTACGATGCCCGTGAACACGGCTAGCGCCCGAAGCGCTGCTCGATTTCGCGCAGCATCCGGTCCCGCACGTCCTCGTAGCGGGCGGGCAGCTCGATCGGTGGGTTCGGCAGCTGCGACTCGATCCCCTCGAGCCGCATCTCGTGGTAGCGCACCTTGAAGTCGATGAACTTGAGACCGTGCGCGGTAGACAGCACCACGACGCGATCGCCGCGCCGGATCTCGCCGCGCGATACCAACTTCTCCATCGCAGCCAGCGCCACGCCGGTATGCGGGCAGTTGAAGAGGCCGGTGCGATCAGCGCGCGCGCAGGCCTGCGCCAGCTCCTCTTCGCTCGCCTGCTCCACGATGCCGTCGTAGCGCCGCAGCGCGTCGATGGCCTTCTCGACGGAGACGGGATTGCCGATCTGGATGGCGGTCGCGAGCGTCGGGCGCGCGTGGATCGGCTCGAAGACCTCGAAGCCCCGCTGGTACGAGAGATACAGGGGGTTCGCGGACTGCGCCTGGGCGCAGGCGATCCGCGGTCTCTTCTTGGCCAAGCCGAGCTCGAGCAGCATGTCGATGCCCTTCGCCAGGGCCGAGACGTTGCCGAGGTTGCCGCCCGGGATGACCATCCAGTCGGGCATCTCCCAATCGAAGTCCTGGGCGATTTCGATGCCGACCGTCTTCTGTCCCTCGATGCGCAGGCTGTTCATCGAATTGGCGAGGTAGATGCCGTCGCGCTCCGCCACCTGCTGCACGATCTCCATGCAGCCGTCGAAATCCGTATCGAGCGCGAAGACGATCGCGCCGTTCGCCACCGGCTGGATCAGCTGCGCCAACGAGACCTTTCCGCGCGGCAAAAACACCACCGCGGGGATCGACGCGGCGGCCGCATAGGCGGCGAGCGCCGCCGAGGTATCCCCCGTCGAGGCGCAGGCCACGGCCCGGATCTGCTTCCCGCCCGCGATCATCTCCTTGACCATCGAGACCAGCACCGTCATGCCGAGGTCCTTGAAGGATCCGGTGTGCGAGTTGCCGCACTGCTTGATCCACAGCTCGTCGAGCCCGAGCTCGCGGCCGTAGCGCTCGGCCCAGAAGAGATTGGTGTTGCCCTCGTACATCGAGACGATGTTCTCGTCCGCCAGGTCCGGCAGCACCCACTCCTTCTTGCCCCACACGCCCGAGCCGTACGGCCACTGACTCGAATGGCTGCGTTCCACGAACTTCCGCTTCCACTCTTCGGGCGACAGCTCGCGCAGCGCGTCCAGATCGTGGACCACCTCGAGCAGCGCGCCGTCCTTCGCGCGGTAGACGATCTCGTCGATCTCGTACCGCTCGTCGTGATCGTGGATGCTGCGAAACCAGCTGCGGCGGCGGCGCTCGAGCCCCGATTCGGGCGAGCTGTCGTCACCGGGCCTGAGGTTCGCCATCACAGATCCTCCTCGATGCGGATCAGGCGGGTCGGCGCGGTCACGTCGGGCAACCGGTCGATCTGCTCGAGCGCGCTGCGCACGGACGCCTCGCGCGCGGGGTGCGTGAGCATCAGCACAGCGACGGCCTCGGCGATCTCCGCCCGGCCCTTCTGGATCACCGATTCGATCCCAATGCCGTGCTCACCGAGCGCTCCCGCGATGTGCGCCAGCACACCGGGTCGATCCACGGCGGTGAAGCGCAGGTAGCAGCGACCCTGCCGCTCGCCGAGCGGCACCAGCTCGCGCTCGCGCAGCGCCTCGGGCACGTAGGAGAGCGGCGCGACGCGGCCGGCTCCCCCGCGCCGGATCTCCCGCGCGATCTCCACGAGATCCGCCGCAACCGCGCTCGCGGTGGGCATCTCGCCGGCGCCCGCGCCGTAGAAGAGCGTGCGCCCCACGGCGTTGCCCGATACCGCCACCGCGTTCATCGCCCCGTCCACGCTGGCGAGCATGCTCTGCTTCGAGATCAGCGTGGGGTGGACGCGCGCCTCGATGCGCTCCTCGGCTCCGTCGCGGTGAGCCCGGGCGATCCCCAGCAGCTTGATGCGCAGACCGAAGGCGTCGGCCGCCTCGAAGTCCACGGGCAGCAGCCCGCGAATGCCCTCGGTGGGCACCTCCTTGAAGGTGAGCCGCGCACCGAATGCCATGGCTGCGAGCAACGTGAGCTTCTGGGCCGCGTCGATGCCGTCCACGTCGAAGCTCGGATCGGCCTCCGCGTAGCCCAGGGCCTGCGCGCGCGCGAGCACCGCGTCGAAGTCCTCTCCGGTGTGCTCCATTTCACTCAGCACGTAATTCGTGGTGCCGTTGACGATGCCGGCCACGCTCTCAATGCGGTTGGCCACGAGGCCCTCGCGCATCGAGCGCAGGATCGGAATGCCGCCGCACACGCTCGCCTCGAAGGCAATGTCGACGCGCGCCCGCGCCGCCGCCTCGAAGATCTCAGCGCCGTGCAGCGAGAGCAGCGCCTTGTTCGCGGTGACCACGTGCTTGCGTCGTTCGAAGGAACGCAGGATCAGATCGCGCGCGACGTCGTATCCGCCGATCAATTCGACCACGATGTCCACCGCCGGGTCATCGATCAGGGCCAGCGCGTCCGCGTCGAAGCGAATTCCGCTGAGATCCACGCCTCGATCCCGCTGTGTGTCGAGGTCGGCCACGCGCACGAGGCGCAGGGGAAAGCCGAGCCGTTCCCGGATCACCGACGCATTCTCGGCCAGCACCTTGACCACGCCCGTCCCGATCGTGCCCAAGCCGATGAGTCCGACGCCGACCGCCTTCTCCGCCACTGGGTTCCGCCTCCCGCTGCGCGCTGGGCGCTCTGATCACTCCGCGACGACGCGCCGCGAGTCTGCGGCGCGCGCGGCGCGAATCTGCTCGAACGTGCGCTCCGCGTTGTAGGACGAGCGCACCAACGCAGCGCTCGCCACCTGGGGAATGCCGAGCGCGCGCGCTTCTGCGGCCAGCGCGTCGAATTCCGCGGGCTCCCAGTAGCGCGTCACCGGAAGGTGATCGAGCGAGGGTCGCAGATATTGACCGATGGTCACGCTGTCCACTCCTGCGCCGCGCAGCGCTCCGAGCAGCGCCACCACTTCCTCCCGCGTCTCCCCGAGGCCCAGCATGAAGCCCGACTTCACCACCGCGGCCGGGCGCAACCGGCGCGCCTCGGCGAGCACGCGCAGCGAGCGCTCGAACGACGCGCCCGGACGCACGCGGCGATACAGACGGGGCACGGTCTCCACGTTGTGGTTGTAGACGTCGGGCGCCGCGGCGCACACGCTGGCCACCGCCGCGCAATCGCCCTGGAAATCCGGCGTCAGCACCTCCGTGGTCAGCTCCGGACGCCGGCTGCGAATGGCGCGCAGCGTGGCCGCGAACTGCTGCGCGCCGCCATCGGGCAGATCGTCGCGATTGACGGAAGTGAGCACCACGTGGCGCACCGCCAGCTGCGCCACCGCGTCCGCGACGCGCAGCGGCTCCTGCGGATCCGGTGCAGCCGCGGGCCGGCCCGTCGCCACGGCGCAAAAGCGACACGCGCGCGTGCAGACGCTGCCGAGCAGCATGAAGGTCACGTGGCCCTGCGACCAGCACTCGGAGCGATTCGGACAGCGCGCCTCCTCGCACACGCTGACCAGCCCGCGGGCTCGCAGCATGCGCTGCAGCGCGTCGGCTTCGCGCGTGCGCAGCGCGGGGCGGGCGCAGTGCTGCGGCAGGCGCAGATGCCCGGCGGCGCGCGTGCCCCGAGCCGCTTCGGGGGGCGCCGCGCACGCGCGATCGGGTCGCTGGACGCCGCTCTGGGGCGCGCTCTGCAAGGCCTGCACTCCTGCTAATACCGCAAGACTATTGAAGAAATTCTTGCCGATCAAGGCGCGAACGCGGTCGCGGGCCGCGGCCTGCCGAAGATCCACAGCGCCGCGCACAGCACGGCGGCACCGGTGCCCAGCCCCGCCCCGGCCGACCAGCCCGGCACGAGCAACAGCGGCAGGTAGCCGCAGCCGATGGCCGCCGCAGCCGTGCTCAGAGCATAGGGGATCTGGGTGCGCACGTGGTCGATGTGATCGCTCGCGCTCGCCAGCGAGGAGAGGACCGTCGTATCGGAGATCGGCGAGCAGTGGTCGCCGAAGATCGATCCCTCGAGCACCGCGCTGATGCACACCACGACCATGCCGGTCGTGCCGAGCGGGCTCTCGACGCCGAGGCTCGCGGCGAGCGCCACCACGTTGGGGAGCAGGATCGACATGGTGGACCACGAAGAGCCGGTGGCGAACGCCACCAGGCACGCGACGACGAAGAGCAACACGGGGAGCAGCGCCGGCGGTAGCGCGCCCGAGAGCAGCGCCACGAGATAGTCGGCCGTGGCGAGGTCGCGACACACCGCGCCGATCATCCACGCCTCGAAGAGCAGCACCACGGCGAAGACGAGTGTGCCGGCACTGCCCAGCGCCGCGCGGCGCAGATCGGGCCAGGCGACGTGCGGGCGCGAGGTCGCAAGCCGGACGCGCGCGCTGCACCAGGCGGCGCCGCCCGCGCCGGCGGCGAAGAGCAATCCCGCCGTCAGATAACCGCCGAGCTCGCCCCCCACGCTGGCGGCGACGACTCCCTCCGCGGCACCGCCGAGCACCAGCCAGAGCGCGAGGCCGGTCAGCAGCGCGACGCGCAGCGCGTTCGACCCGGCCAGGAAGAACGCGCAGAGCAGCCCGGAGACCGCGCCCGCGAAGATGGGGGCGGCGCCGCTGCCCGCCAGCAGAACCGCCAGCATCGCGTCCGCATCGAGCCATGCGCGCGGATCCTCTGCGAGCCGCGCAACCCCCCCTCCGTCGATGAAGATGCGCGCCAGCGCGACGACCAAGATGAGCGCGAGGGGAAGCGCCGCGCGCCGCCAGTCGAGCGGCATGCCCGGCAGCGGCTCGATGCGGGCCAGCACATCGGACGTGGAGGGTCGCGCGCCCGGCCCCACCAGCTGCCCGGTGGTGGCCGCGCGCGCCTCGGCGCGCGCCATGGGGCCGTAGTCGCGACCCGTGAGGATCACCAGCAGCACGAAGAGCAGCGTGAAGAGACAGTAGAAGCGGTAGGGCAGCGTCTGCAGGAAGATCGCGTAGCCTCCGTCGACGATGCCCGCGTCGGGAAGCTGTGCGCTGTAGACGGAGATCATGAACGCGATCCACGTGGAGAGCAGCGAGATGCCGGCCACGGGAGCCGCCGTGCTGTCGACGATGTAGGCGAGCTTCTCGCGCGAAATGCGCCGCAGATCCGTGAGCGGCCGCATGGTGCTGCCCACCAGCATGCAGTTGGAGTAGTCGTCGAAGAAGATCAGCAGCCCCGTGCCAAACGTGAGCAGCAGCGCCGAGCGCACCGAGCGCGCCAACGCGCCCATCGCCTGCAGGAGTCCGCGCATGCCACCCGCACGGCTCGTCACACCGACCGTGGCGATGAGCGCCACGATGAAGCCGACGATCTCGACGCGGAACGTGTCGAAGATCTCGCGGCGCAGATACACGGCGAAGACATCCCACAGGCCGCGCAGCGGCGCCGTCCACGCGCTGCCGGCGTCTGCCGCGAGCAGCGCGGCGCCCGCGTAGATGCCGACGAAGAGCGCGAGCAGCGTGCGACCGAACAGCAGCGCGACGCAGACCGCCAGGAGCGGCGGCAGCAGCGCTGCGCGCCCCGGCAGCATCCAGCGCTCCGGCGTCGACACGCGCACGCGCTCTGTGCCGCGCGCCAGCTGCGCGGTGAGCGAGACCCGCTCGCCCGCGCTCGAGACCCGCAGCGCCACGTAGAGCTCCGCCGCCTCGCTCCCGGCCACCAGCTGCATGCGCGGCAGATCGGCGCGGCGCGCCGCCTCGTAGCGACGCAGCTGGGTGGTGAAGAGGCGCGTCACCTCCGCCTCGCGCGCGCCCGCCGCCTGCACATCGAGCTGGAGCGCCAGGCGCGACACCGCGCGCCCGACCAGCAGCGCGTCGAGCGCGCCGAAGATCGAGTCGCCCGGCGCAGCCTCGGAGGCGCGCGCGAGATCCGCGGCGAGCAGATGGCTCACGCCGCGCGCGACCAGCGCGCCGCGATCGGCCTGCGGAACGAGAACGGCCAGCGCCACCGCGACCGCGAGCGCGGCGGCGATCCGCGTGCCCGCGCCGTTCTGCCGCGGCGCGCGCGTCACGGCCGCCACGACCGGGGCGGCAGCGGCCGTCGCCCCATGCCGAGCCCTTCCCAGCGCCCGCGCGTCCGCGCCGTCAGCTCAAGAAGGGGATCACGAGCAAGGCCACCACGTTCAGCAGCTTGAGCATGGGGTTGATGGCCGGGCCCGCGGTGTCCTTGTACGGATCCCCGACCGTGTCGCCGGTGACCGCCGACTTGTGCGCGTCGGATCCCTTGCCGCCGTACTGCCCCGCCTCGATGTACTTCTTCGCGTTGTCCCAGGCCGCGCCGCCCGTGGTCATCGAGAGCGCCACGCACACGCCGGAGACGATCGAGCCGATGAGCAGACCGCCCAGCGCCTGCGCCCCCAGCGCGAGTCCCACGACGATGGGGACCAGCGCGGGAATCAGGGCCGGCGCCACCATCAGCCGCAGCGCCGCCTGGGTCACCAGATCGACGCAGGTGCGGTAGTCGGGCTTGGCGGTGCCCTCCATGATGCCGGGAATCTCGCGGAACTGACGCCGCACTTCCTCGACCACGCTGGTGCCCGCCTCGCTCACCGCATTCATCGCGAACGACGCGAACACGAAGGGGATCATCGCGCCGATGAACAGGCCGGCGAGCACCGACGTGTTGGAGAGGTCGAATTCCACCTGGATGCCGGCGAGCCGACGCAGATCCTCGATGTAGGTCGCGAAGAGCACAACCGCCGCCAGCCCGGCGGAGGCGATCGCGTAGCCCTTGGTGACCGCCTTGGTGGTATTGCCAAAGGCGTCGAGCGGATCGGTCACGGCACGCACGTCGTCGCCCAGATCCGCCATCTCGGCGATGCCGCCCGCGTTGTCGGTGATCGGCCCGTAGGCGTCGATCGACACGACGATGCCCGCGAGCGAGAGCATCGACATGGCGGCGATGCCGACCCCGTAGAGACCCGCCAGCCAGTGGGACAGGAGGATCGCAGCCACGATGACGATCACCGGCGCGACCGTCGCCTGCATGCCGACCGCCAGGCCGCTGATGACGTTGGTGGCGTGGCCTCCCAGGCTCGCGCGCGCGATTCGGTCCACGTAGCGCGAGCCGTCTCCGGTGTAGACGTCGGTGATCCACATCATCGCGGCCGTCACCACCGCGCCGAGCACCACGCAGCCGAGCAGCCCCAAGCCGCCGACGGCGTGGCCGGTCACGTCCTCACCCGGAAAATCCACGAACAGGTTGAAGAAGGCGGTCGCGACGATCATGACGCCGGCCGCCACCGCGAGCCCGCGGTACATGGCGCGCATCACCTCGGGCTGCTGGCCCTCGAGCGGCTCGTCGATGGCGACGACGAAGAGCGACAGGATCGTTCCCGCGATGCCGGCGGTGCCGATCAGCAGGGGGTACAGGAACATGCTGTCGCTGTCCGGGAAGATGATGTGGGCCAGCAGCATGGCCGCCGCCGCCGTGACACCGTAGGTTTCGAAGAGATCGGCGGCCATGCCGGCGCAATCGCCCACGTTGTCGCCCACGTTGTCCGCGATCACCGCGGGGTTGCGCGGATCGTCTTCGGGGATGTTGGCCTCGACCTTGCCGACCAGGTCCGCACCCACGTCCGCGCCCTTGGTGAAGATGCCGCCCCCGAGCCGGGCGAACACGGAGACCAGGGAGCCTCCGAAGGCGAGGCCGATCAGCGCGTCCGGCTTGTGTTGGCCGGCGAAGTGCATGACGAGCAGGATGAAGGCCAGCGCCAGCAGACCGGCGCCCACGACCATCAGACCGGTCACCGCGCCGCCCTTGAAGGCCAGATCGAAGGCCCGTCCGAAACCGGTCTTCGCCGCCTCGGAGACGCGCACGTTCGCGCGCACCGAGACGTTCATGCCGATGAAGCCGGCCAGCGCGCTCGCCACCGCCCCGATCAGGAAGCCGAACGCGACCCACGTGCCGAGCAGCAGCAGGAGCAGCACCAGGATCACCCCGCCCACGATCGCCACGGTGCGGTACTGGCGGTTCAAGAACGCCTCGGCACCGGCGCGAATCGCCGCCGCGATCTCATTGGCGCGCTCGGTGGAGGTCGGTGCCGCGAGCACGGTGCGATACAGCGCGCCAGCGGTTCCAATGGCGGCGAGGGACGCGAGGAGGGCGAGAAGGATCTGGAGCATGGCTTGGATCTCCGGTTGCGCCTGGCATGCACGGGAGCGGCGTGGAATCTCTTGCGGGGCTCGCCGCCGGGTCGGATCTGGCCCCCGCGCGGTCACCCGAAGGCAGCGGGAGCGGCGCGAAGCGCCCGTCCGCGACCGCTCCGCTGCTCTCGCCACCTGACGGTGGGAACCCGGATTCCGCCGGGGTGCCGCGCGGCGTACCCTGCGGCGGGCGGGAAACTAGACGTCCACCATCGGAATTTCCAGTGGAATCTGGCGGATCAAGGGCGATCCCCCCTAGGGGACCAAAGTCCCTCGCCTTCGCCATCTTCACCAGGCGCGCTCGGGCTTCACCCCGACGACCCGCCCCAGTCCGATCTCCTCGAGCGGCGCGCGGCTCCAGGCGAAGGGCAGATAGCCGGTGTGGTGGCTGTAGAACCCGGCGCCGGCGTCGGGGTTGCTGACACGCAGCGGCAGCGCAGCGGCGACCGCGCCATGCCATACGGCGCGGATCCGATAGCGCGACAGGCTCGAGCGCACGTCGAGCTGGGAGACGTTGCGCGCCGAGACGATCCAGTCTCCCGGCACAATGGGCGGGGCGTGCAGCGCCCCGTGCTGCGGCGGGGGCACCGCCTGAAAACCCTCGCGCTCCAGGTAGTACTGCAGTCCCCAGTGTCCCACGAACCAGCGCTGGCCCGGCTGCGCACCGATCTCACGCACGATGCGTTGCGCCGCGCTTCGGTACACGTCGCGCTGCTGCACGTCCGCCGCGACGAGCAGCAGCGAGGCGCAGAACAGCAGCGGAAGCGCAGCGGCGAGTGCGCGGGGGCCGGGCCGCAGCGCGGGGTCGCGAAAGACCAACAGGATGGCGGGCGGAGCCGCCAGCAGCGCATCGCCAGCGCCGACGTGCCAGTTGACGCCGACGGAGAAGAGCAGCACCCCGGCCAGCCAGGCCGCGAGGAAGCGATCCTCCGGGCTGGCGAGAGCGCGCGCCGGGCGCAGCACGCATCCCAGCAGCAGGCCCGCGGCCGCCGCGTGGAGCGCCGCGAGCAGCGCCGCGGCCGGCTCGAGGGGCGCGCGCCGCGCCGGCACACCATCGGGCAGGATTCCCGCCACCAGCAACACCGCGATGCCGAACGCGGACAGCGCGCGCAGAGCCCCGGACCTGCTGCGCAAGGCATGCGCCAGCCAGATCCCGAGCGGGAAGAGCAGCGCGCCCCCGCAGTAGATCAGCACGGACAGCGCGTGGTTCGACAGCGCGGCGAACTCCAAGCGCCGGGCGCCGACCCACGCGAGCGCTCCGAGCCCGTGGGGCGCGCCGTAGAGACGCTGCGTGGCGATGCCCCACAGCGCCCACAGCAGCACGGGAACGCCCACGACGCGCGCGGCTTCGGCGAGGCGGACGCGCGGGCCCGGGCGTTCGCGTGCGCAAGGCCACAGCCAGAGTCCCAGCGCGAGCAGTGGAACGCTGGCGCAGCCCACGTACTTGATCAGGCCCGCCAGCGCCGCGGCGCAGCCCGCAGCCAGCTGCCAGCCCGCAGCGCATCGCTCGCGCGCGCGCAGCAGCGCATACACAGAGAAGAGCCAGGCCGCGAGCATCGGAACGTCGAGCATCAGCGTGCTGGCGAGCACCAGAAATGCCGGCGTCGCCAGCAGCAGCCCGGCGGGCCCGAGCCCCCGTCCGGCCAGACGCCGCGCGACGCCGAGAAAGGAGAGCGCGGCCACGAGGGGGAACGGCAGGAGCGCCGCGTGCAGCACGATCTCCCGCTCGCCGAAGGCCAGGATCCAGGCGGCGTAGTAGTAGGAGAGGAGCGGCGGGTTGTGATCGAACACGGCCACGCGCGGCGAGATCGGATCCCAGATCATGTCGAACCCGAAGGGATCGAAGGGATGCGCCGCGATCTGGCGCGCCACCGCCAGGAAGACCGGCGCGTCGATGCTCACCGCGGCCGACAGGAACGGCAGCAGGGGCAGCACGCTCAGCGCGGCGACAGCAGACACTTCTACGTGTCGCGCGCGTGAATCGGGGCGGTTCATCGCCCACCCGACAGCAGCCGACACGCGTCGCGGTAGAAGGACGGCAGCGCGGGCAAGAGTGCAGCGTCCGCGGGCGCGAGCAGGAGCCAGCGCCGGCCCACGCCCCACTCGAGCACCTCGCCCGTGCCCACGCCATGGGGATATCGGCGCGGGGACGTGCACGCGGCACGCAGCGCCTCCGCGTGCGCGCCGTGCGCCTCGGCCGCGCGGCCCGCTCGCTCCTCGAGCGCGGCCAGGTTCCACCACGCGGGCAGCAATCCCGGCTCGAGCGCCAGCGCCGCGCGCAGATCGCGCCGCGCGCCGACCGCGTCCCCGCGCGCGGCGCGGATCGCGCCGCGATTGGCGCGCAGCTCGGGCAGCTCGGCAGCGTCGAGCGCCGCGTCGAGCAGCACGGACGCGGCGTGGAGATCTCCGGTGAGGGCCGTCGCCACGGCGAGCTGCCCCCGGCGGTAGGCGTCGTCTCGACCGAGGCCGCGCTCGAGCTCCAGCGCGCGCGCGTAGAGACGACGCGCGGATGCCGCGTCTCCCTGCGCCAGCTCGACGGCCGCGAGATTGTCGAGCCAGGGGATCGGCGTGCGCGATCCGGCGATCAGGCGCCCGTAGATGCTGCGCGCGCGCTCGAGCTCGCCGAGCTGGAAATAGACGGCCCCCGTCGCCGGCGCGTCGGCACGCCGCGGCGATCCGACACCCGAGAGATTCACCAGCACGCAGAGCGCCGCCACGCCGCTCGAGACGAGGGCCAGCAGCACGCGCCCGCCTCGTGCGGCGCGCGCGTCGAGGGCTTCGACGCCGCGCGCCAGGAACACCGCCCAGGGCAGCGACAGCCCGAGCAGATAGGACGACTTGAGCGCGGACCAGATCGGCACGCGCCAGCTGAAGATCGCGAAGGCGACGAGCGTCCCCAGCAGCTGCAGGAGCAGGACGGGGTGCAGCCCGCGCCGCCGCCCGCGGCGCAGGTCGGCCACGGCGGCCCCCAGGCCGACGAGCGCCAGACCCGAGGGCAGCAGACCCAGCCATGCCATGCGCGCGCTCCAGCGCTGCAGCTGCAGCTCGCGCTCCACATCGGACTCGCGCAGCAGGTCGGCCCACATCCCCGCGTACGCCACGCTCCACACGGCGTGCAGCATGTGCGGCGCGCGCGGATCGGGATCGCGAAACAGCGCGGGCGAGAAGCCGATGTAGTCGCGCCAGCTGCGCACACCCGGCGCCTGCTCGCGCTCCACCTGCGCGACGAGCGCATGCGCGCGGCTGAACGGGAAGGGCGTGCCGAACGCGCGGAGATTGCGCTGGTAGTACGGCATGGCGAGCAGCAGCGCGGCACCGGCCACCAGCGCCACGCGCGGCGCGGCGCGGCGCAGACCGGCCCCGCGCCGTGCGCCGAGCAGGGCGCGCGCGAGGGGCGCGGCGCAGACCGCGACCAGCGCGATCGCGCCGTCGAAGCGCGTGAGCAGCGCCAGCCCCGCGAGCGCGCCCGTGGCCAGGTCGCCGCGCGCGGTCGGCACGGCGCGCGTTTCGTTGGCGATGCACGCCGCGAGACAGGCCGTCGAGAGCAAGGCGCAGGTCATGGCGTTGCCCGGCATGGGGCTCACGAAGAGATGCACGGGCAGGAAGGCGACGGCGCCGAAGGCGACCCAGGCGAGCCCGCTGCGACCGGGTGCGGCGCGGCACACCACCCGCGCCGCGAGCCACGCCGTGCCGAGACTCGCCGCGCTCCCGAGCAGCGCGAGACCGCGCATCAGCGTCTCCGCGTCACCGCGCTGTGCGAGCAGCCAGCCGAGGGCGTAGTACAGGGGGGGATGGAAGTACGACCATCCCTGATCCGCCCACGGCAGTCCGCGATACACGTCGAGGAAGAACACGTAGGCCACGTGACCCCAGGCGTCGTAGCCCCACATGCGCGGCCCGGCCAGCGCGTTCCAGAGCCGCACGCCGACGGCGGCCGCGATCAGCGCAGACCAGACGAGGCAGCGCGCGGCGCGGTGCCGCGCGGACCCCGGGCCGGCCGCGGCGCCTGCGCAAGCCGGCCTCTTCACGGCGTGACCGCTGCCCCGCCCGCGTCGTCCAGGTAGCCGAGGGAGCGCAGCTCAGCGAGCACCTCCCGTTCGGTGACCGAAACGGCGGACTCGAGGCGCTCCACGGGCAGCCCCGCGTAGCTCGCCACGCGCGCAGGCGCGGCGCCCGCCAGGAAGTGCGCCACCCGGCCATCCATGTCATCGGCCACGGGCAGGCCGAGCCAGGCGAGCACGGTGGGCGTCACATCGTTCACCGAAGCGGCGGGCTCGCCCGCGCCCGCGACGATGCCGGGGCCTCGCGCGAAGATCACGCCGTCGCGCGCGCCCGGCGACTTGTGCACACCGCTCAGGAATCCCAGGGCCCGGCCGGCTTCGAAGCCGTGATCCGAGACGACCAGCACCAGATCCCGCTCGCCGTAGCGCTGCATCAGCCGTCCGATCAGTGCGTCGGAATACACGTAGTAGAGACGCAGTGCCTCCGCGGCTGCGCTGCGCTGCTCCGCATCCATGCGCGGAGGATCCGCGTAGGCGCTGGTGGGCTCGACCGCCGCCCAGAGCACGTGGGAGACGCGGTCGATGCCCGGCAGGAACACCATGAGGAGATCGGGGCTCAGCGCTGCTTCGAGCGCCAGCGCGATGCGCGCGATGTCGGCGTCGTTCTCGTAGCGACGCGCGAGGGCCTCGCTGTTCATCCACGCGGCGAAGCGCTCGCGCTGCGCGAAGGGATTCGCGACGCGCGTGAGTGGCGCGTCGTCGCGCAAGAGCTGCGGCAGGCGCGCGTTCCACACGCGGGGCCAGGCGAGGGAGGCCGGTGTCGGCGGCTCGGCGCCGGTCAGCGCGCGGCGCCCCTGGATCTCCATGGCGAGGACGTGGTCGGAGACCATCGCGCCGCGCACCTTCTCGACGGGGTAGGTGTTCCACCAATTGACCACGACGACCGAGAGGCCCGCCGCGCTCGCGATGTTCCAGAGCGCCGGCACGCGTCGGTCGCTGCTCCGGTACAGCTGACGCACGCCCGCAGCATCGGGCCGCGCGAAGCTGACGATGCCGTGTCGGCGCGGATCCATGCCGGTCGCGATCGACGTCCAGATCCGCGGGGAGAGCAGCGGCTCGTGGGCGCGCAGCGGCCCCCCGAAGCCGTCGCGCGCGAGCGCGGCCAGATGCGGAAGCCGGCCCGCCTCGATCAGCGGGGTGACCATGCGCAGCGTGGCGCCGTCGATCCCGACGAGCAACACGCGACCCCGCGGCGCACTGCCGCACGCCGTGCCGAGCAACAGACACAGCACCCCCACGCGCGCCGCGAAGCAGGGGGCCCGCATGTCTCGCTTCCCCGGCGCAGGCTGCATGGCGCAGATGATAGACTGCGCTGCGCATGAACGAACGCTCCGGCCAGCCGGCGCCGCGTGCGGCCGGAACGCAGCCCGCGCGGGCTCCGGTCGGCGCCGCGACATCGCGCGCCTTCGACCGCTGCCGCGACTGGGGAGGCCTGCTGCTCTGGGGGCTGCTCGCCGCCGCCGCCGGCCTCAGCAGCGCCGGCCTCGAGCCCAACCTGCTCGAGGAGGGCATCGTGGTGCACACCGCATCGCGTATGGTGGAAGGGGAGCATCTCTACCGCGACGTGATCCTTCACACCGCACCCCTGCCCTACGAGCTCCTCGCCCTGCTCTTCCGGATCTTCGGCAACGAGATCGCCGTGGCACGCACCGCCGTGCTGCTGCTCCAGGTTGTCGGCGTGCTGCTCTGCTTCGACCTGGCGCGGCGCGCCGGCGCCGGCGTGCTGGCGCACGCGGTGGCCGCCATTCTGGTCGCCGCGCCGATCCTCCTGGTGCCGCTCTTCTCGATCTTCTTCTACAGCACGCTGGCCTTCTACCTCGGCCTCGCGGCGGTGTGCGCCGCGGCCAGGATCCGCGAGGCGAGCGGCTGGCCGCTCGCGACGGGCGCCCTGCTGGCGGCGGTGGCGCTGTGCAAGCAGAGCACCGGACTCGCGCTCAGCGCGGCCCTCGTGGCCGCCGTGTGCCTCACCGCGCCCTCCGGACAGCGCCTGCGCAGAATCGCTGCGCTGTGTCTGGGTGGCATCGGGATCGCCGCGCTCACGCTGGGCGTGTACGCGCTGCGGGGCGACCTCCGCGACTTCGTGTTCGCGCAGACGCGGCTCGCGCTCGCGATGGGGAGTGCTGCGTCGTTCGGCGCGCCGCTCATCGATTTGTGGCCGCCGGGCGCGCTCGATGGATTCGCTCGCGAGAACTGGATGATGGTGGTGCCGAGCCTCTACCCGCTGCGCACCGGGCTGCACGCTCCGCTCGGCGCGCCGATCGTGCTGCTGACCCAGGCGCTCTACGCGCTGCCCTTCTGCGCGCTCGCCGCGACCGCGCTCGCGGCGCTCGCCGGCCGGTGCGCCGCCATCCCCTGGCTGCACGCTGCATTCGTCCTGGCGATGGCGCTCAATCTGTTTCCGCGCGCCGACTGGGGACATCTGGTCGTGGCGCTGCCCGCCTCGCTGGTCCAGCTCGTGCTGCTCGGCGCGCCCCGGATCCGAAGCGAGGGGCTCCGGCGCGCGGCGGCCACCGTGCTGGTGAGCGGCACGCTGATCGCCGCGGGCACGGTCGGCCTCTGGCTCCACCACATCGCGGGCGCGCCCAACCTGGGGCCCCGCGTCCCGCTGCGGCCGATCTCGCCCGCCACCCTCGGCCCGTCACTGCCGCGCGTCGTTCGCCACCTGCGCGCACGCGTGCGGCCGCGCGAGGCGATCTTCGTGGCGCGCCAGGAGCCCCTGCTCTACTTCGCGACCGACACCACCAATCCCACCCCATTCGAGGGCGTTCTCCAGGGGCTGCGCGAGCTGCAGGAGCCGCGCATCCTGGCCGCGCTCGACCCGGTGCGCTTCGTCGTCATGAGCGACATCGATCAGCCGCTCTACACCTACTACGCCGAGGAGCTGCCCGCGGTCTGGGCCTACCTGGAGCGACACTTCCGCATTCCGTCCGATTTTCCGCTCGACGATGCGAGCTGGATCAACGTGCTGGAGCGGGGTCCCGATCGCGGCGCCAGCGCCGTCGACCTGGGCGCCGGATTCGGGGCGGTGCGCGCCTTCATCCGGGGACCGGACGCTCGGGAGCTTCCCGTCGCCGCCGCAGCCCTCCGCCTCGCCGCACGGCAGCTGCGCCGCCCCCTGCCGGTCGCGCTCGGACCGCGCGGTGGCGGCCTGGATTTCGATCTCGACATCCCGGCGCGCGGCGTGCTCCAGACGGCCGTCGGCCTCCGCAACCTCGTCTCCAGCGCGGGGGCGCACCTCCACCCGCCGCACAGCAGCGCGGTCATCTCGATCCGAACCCGCGAAGCCGGCGACTTCGCGCCGCTCGCCGCGGTCCCCGTCGACGCGGGGCCGGCCGGGGGACGCCGCTGGCGCGCCATCGAGGTCGATCTCGCGCGCTTCGCCGGGCGCCGCGTCACACTGCGCCTCGAATTCCGGGCCGAGAGCGTGGCGGAGTCGCGTCGCCTCGCGTGGTTCGGGAGCCCGCGCATCGCGTTGCGCCCCTAGCGTCGCTGCGCGAGCTTCCGGGGCTCGAAGCGTTCGGACCGCGAGGCGCACCATGAGCCGCTGCATCGTCGTCGTGCCCACCTACAACGAGTGCGAGAACCTGCCGCTGCTCGTGCCGCGCATCCTCGCGCAGGACCCCCGCATCGAGGTGCTCGTGGTCGACGACGCCTCCCCGGACGGCACGGGGAAGATCGCCGACCAGCTCGCGAGCGCCGATCCGCGCGTGCACGTGCTGCACCGGCTCGAGAAGGAGGGGCTCGGCAATGCCTACCGCGCCGGTTTCACGCGCGCGCTCGAGCTCGGCGCCGACATCATCGTCCAGATGGACGCGGATTTCTCCCACCCGCCCGATGCGCTGCCCCTCCTGCTCGAAGACATCGAGCATTTCGACGTGGTGATGGGATCCCGCTACCTGCGCGGCATCACCGTGGTCAACTGGCCGATCGAACGCATCCTGATCAGCTGGTTCGGCAATTGGTACGTGCGGCACGTGACCGGCCTGCCCATCACCGACACCACCGGTGGATTCCGCGCCATGCGGCGCAGCGTACTCGAGCAACTCGACTACCAGCGGGTCCACGCCAACGGATACGCCTTCCAGATCGAGCTCAACTACCGGATCGTGCGCAGCGGGGCGCGCATCAAGGAGATCCCCTTCTTCTTCCTCGACCGCACGCGGGGCACCTCGAAGCTCACCCTGCGCATCGGATTCGAAGCGCTCTGGATCGCGTGGTGGCTGCGCGCCGCCGACTGGCTGGGGCGCCTGTGATGCAGCGCGGGCGCGAGTGCGCGACCGCTCGCGGCGCGCCGCCGCGCGGCGGACGCGGCGTCGCATCGCGATGATCCGGGTCCTGCTGCTCAACGAGCGCGACCCGCTGCACCCCAGAGCCGGCGGCGCCGAGACGCACGTCGCCGAGATCTTCGGCCGGCTCGCACGCGCCGGCTTCGAGGTCAACCTCGCGTCGTGCAGCTTCGATGCGGCGCCGCAGCGCGCAGAGGTGAGCGGCATGCACGTGGAGCGCCTGGGACGCGTGCCCAGCTACTACGCGCGCGCGGCCTGGGCCTGCGCCCGCGACACGCGCCGGGGTCGCTACGACGTGGTCGTGGAGTGCCTGAACAAGCTGCCCTTCCTGGCGCCCCTCTACTCGGCGGTTCCCACGCTGGGCCTCTGCCACCACCTGTTCGGCGGGACCGCCTTCCGCCAGGTGGCCTGGCCCCTGGCCGCGACTGTCTGGTGCGCGGAGCGGCTCGTCCCGCGCGTGTATCGCGGCGAACGCCTCGTCGCGATCTCGGACAGCACGCGCGACGATCTCGTTCGGCGCGGAGTGAATCCGGATCGGATCGAGGTCCACCTGCCCGGCATCCGCAGGCCCGACATCGAGCCGATCCCGATCCTGCGGCGCGAGCCGCGCATCGCGTACGTCGGCCGTCTCGAGCGCTACAAGAACGTCGATGTCCTGCTGCGGGCGGTGGCGGGACTCGCCGGGCGCTTTCCCGCGTTGCGCCTCGACATCGTCGGTCGCGGCTCCGATCGCGCGCGCCTCGAAGCGCTGGCGCGAGAGCTCGGCATCACCGAGCGCACGGCGTTTCGGGGCTTCGTGGCCGACGCGGAGCGCGATCGGCTGCTCGCATGCGCGCGCGTTTGCGTGTGTCCTTCGAGCAAGGAGGGCTGGGGCCTCACCGTCATCGAATCGAATGCGGTCGGCACGCCCAACGTCGCCTCGGACGCGCCCGGGCTCCGCGACTCCGTGCGCGACGGGGAGACGGGATTCCTCGTCGCGGAGCGCGACGTCGCCGCCCTCGCGGACCGCATCGCCGCCCTGCTCGGCGACGACGCACTGGCCGAGCGCATGTCGGCCGCCGCCGTCGCGTGGTCGCAGCGCTTCGACTGGGGCCGCGCGGCGGATCAGATGCGAGCCACACTCGAGGCCGCCGTGGCCTGCGGGCGATCGCGATGAGCCCGGCGCGCGCGCGCCTCGCATTCGGGCTGGTCGCCGCACCGGCGCTGCTCATGCGATTCCACAACGCCTTCGCCTACCCTGCCGACTGGGGCTTCGACGCGTCACACAACTGGCGGTACA
>JAOUNA010000040.1 GCA_029881215.1 Myxococcales bacterium
AGGAAGGTGGGGTCGTCGGCAGGAACTTCGACGGCAGGGACCATCCATTCGGTCCGAGCTGTATCCGTGCAGTTGCTTGCGCTTCGACTTCCGGACCGGATAGAAACCAGCCGCTCCGGCTCGTTGGGCGGAAGATCGAAGAAGCGCGGTCCCCCGAGATCTTCCTTGTTCGCCAGGCGGTCCCGGCTTTCGCTGCGGACCCCGCGATCCCACCCGATTCCACGAGATTGATTGGGGACCGCTAGCAGGTCCGGTGAGCGCCCCAATTTGCCCCAGCTCTGAACGCGATGGGCCTTCCCAGATCGACACCCGGGAGCGTTATTCGCGTTCCAATACCGCGCGGCCGGGCGTAGGATGAGCGGGTCTTCGTGTCAGCGGGTGGGCGGGCACGCCTCCGGCGTTTCCGAGAAGCTGCCGAGGATCAGAACGAGGATCGCCGCGAAGGTGTAAGAAAGCGCCCAAGGCAAGGTGGAGGGATTTGCCATGATGCGCACGCGTCGAGCAGCCGTTGCGTGCTGCCTGCTGGGATTGATGCTCGCCTCGGCCTGTGGCGGCAGTGACAGCGGCGGGTCCGGCAGTACGCGCCCCGCCGCAGAGGAACCCTTCTCGTTCGACGTGCCCCTCGGGACCCAGACAGCCCTGAGACTGCATGGGGTCAGTGGAACGGTGGCGGTGACCGGAGCCCCGGGCGTGGCTCTCCCCGTCTCCGTTACTGGCGTGAGACGCGTCGAGGCCGACACCCTCGAGGACGCCACCGCCCAACTCGCAGCGCTCCAGGTGGATGTCACCAGCTCCGCGACCGAAGTGCTGGTCGAGACGGTCCAACCCCAATTCGCAGCGGGTCGCAACTACATTGTGAACTACACGATCGTGGTGCCGGAGCATCTTGATGTCAGCGTCATGACCCTCAACGGTGACGTCACGGTGCGCTTGCTCAACGGTGACTGCATGATCATGAATACGAACGGAAGGATTCAGGCCGACACAATCGTTGGGAACGCCATCCTGTCGTCGGTGAATGGCGACATCACGGCCTCGGTGACGTTGCCCTCCGCGGGGCAGATCGACATCGGGCTGGCGAATGGAACCATCGATCTCGGGATTCCACAGGCCACCTCGGCCCAATTCTCCGCCACGGTGGGAATCGGCAGCATCACGCTCACGAATCTTACCCTGTCGAATGACACGGCGACGCCTGGATCGCGCAGCGGGACCCTTGGTGGCGGGGACGGGACGATCGAGTTGGATGTCGGAAATGGCACCATTGCCGTGCGCGGGTTCTAGTCTCGGCGGCGGTTGGCAGCCGGCGGCTCGCGCCGCGCGCCCTCGCGCACCAACACACCGGGCCGCACCCTCGACGTGTCGCCGCGTCGGACCAGAGACCCCTCCACGGCGCAGACCGCACGGCGCGCAGGGCTGCCGCCCACCGGCACCCGAGGCGCTCTGGCTGCCACCGTGCTGCGCTGCGCTCCAGTCGGCGGCAGCCTGGGTCTAAGACTGGAACCGGTACGACAACCGGGAGCGGGCCCCTCGATTTCTCGGATCTGGCAGAAATCCCGCTTATAATTTCCCTCTGCTGGGGCGCGATCCAACACGCCTCGTCCGAGTCTCGACTCACCTGGAGTGAGGGTCGTCGCAAGCGCCCAGCGCCCCATCCATGTCGAACGCCATGTCCTCAGCGCAACGCGCTCCGAAGAGCTTCTACCTGATCCTCGTGGTCGTGAATGCCCTGCTGTTCCTCGCGCTCGAGGCCGGGACGCGCGTCTACTTCGCGAGCCGGGGCGGTTCCCAGATCCTCTGGTACGGAACCCAGCGCTTCCGCGACCAGCAGCAGCGCATCGTCGACGCAAGCAAGAGAAATTTCGAACGTAGCCACAGCAAGTCGGTCAGCGTGCACCGCCACGAGGTCGGACGCTACGCCGACTACGCACCGGATCAGCTCGGAAGCTACGCGAAATATCTGCCCCACCAGAAGAAGTCGCTGCACTCGACCGTGACCGGGAAGATGACCGATGCCCGCATCAACAACCACGGCTTCCGGGGAGCCGACTTCACGCTAGAGAAACCGGACGGCGTGGTCCGCGTGGTCGCGCTCGGGGCTTCTTCGACCTTCGGATACGGAAGCCGCGACGACGAGACGTATCCGCGGAAGCTCGAGGAGATGCTGAATCAGCGCGCCCCGGAAGGGACGCGCTTCGAGGTACTCAACCTCGGAATTCCCCACGCCACCTCGGATCACATCCTCTCGCTCTTCCTCGCCGAAGGTCTGCAACTGGATCCCGACTTCGTCATCCTCTACGCGGGCGCAAATGACAGTGCCCTCAAGGAGAAGCCGGGGGGCGTGGGCGGTCTCTGGAGTGCGCTGAGCGAAAGGCTGCTCCTGATCCGATTCGCCGACCAGATGCTCGGCTCGGCCGTCCCGGGCTCCGTTGAGATCTGGAGCGACGCCTATGCAGAGCGGCGCCAGCACGTCTTCCTCCGGAACGTGGAAGCGCTGCGGGCGGCCTGCGCCGAGCGTGGCATCCGCTTCATCGCCGTGACCCAGCAGGCGACGTCGATCGCCGTGCCGCTCGCCGAGCTGAAGGGCCTCTCCTATGAAGACGAGGTCCGTCTGGTCCGCGAGCGCGTCGCGCGGGGCGTCGTGGGCAGCCACGATTCCATGAAGACCTGGCGGGACCTCGCGGGTCGCGTCGCACGGCTTCCCGTGGGCCAGGGCGCCGCGGAACGGAAGCGACTCGCCAATCTCGACAAGACGCGCATCTTCCTGATTCACGCCCGGCTGATGCAAGGGTTGCGCGAGTGGGCACGCGGCAGGGAGGTCGGCTTCGTCGACGGCATCGCGATTCTCGACGACGCGCGCGATCTCCTCATTAGCTGGGTGCACCTGCATCCCGAGGCGAACCAGAAGCTGGCCCGCGCGCTCGCGGACGAGATCCTCCGTCACACCACGCAGCGGAGCGTTGCCGATGGAATGCCGGAACCGCGATCCCACACTCCCGGCGAGGGAAATGCCCATGAGTGAACGTTTTCTCTCGACACGTGCCGCCAGGAGACCGATCTCATCGCGATGCGGGGGGCTGTGCGGTGCGCGTACGCCCCTCGGTCCGGCGGCCGCAGGCGAGCGACGCGCGATCCTGTCGGGACTCCCCGTTCACCCCTAAGACTGCGGCGGCGCGCGCCCGATACTTCGCGTAGGGTGGGGAGATGGCGGACGAACAGCAACGAGAGCTGCATGAGCTGCGCGCGACACTGAACGCGCTCCGCGCACAGCTCGAGCGCCTCGACGCGCGCCTGCAGCGCGCCGAAGCGTCCGCATCGATCGAGACGCCCGGCACGACACCCGAGCACGCGCAGCCAGCCGCGGGCGCGGCGACGCGGGTGGAAAGCACTCCAGCCACAGCCGCTGCGGCCCGCTACGGGCGCCCGCCCAGGCCTCCGCGAACCCCGGGGCGCCTCGAACGCCAAGCCCGCGCCTTGCTCACCGAGGGCAACCCACTCAACAAGCTGGGCGCGTTGAGCCTCATTCTCGGCGCGATCATCGTCTTCAAGTACGCCGTGGACAACCAGTGGATCGGCCCCACCGGGCGCGTCGCGCTCGGCTTCCTGGTCGGCGCAGCACTCTTCGCGCTCGGCGAGTACTACGCGCGAAGGCCCTGGCCGCTGTTCGCGTCGGGTCTCGTCGGCGCAGGCAACGGCGTGCTGTTTGCATCCGTTTACTTCGGCCAGCAGCAATACGGAATTCTTCCCACCGCCGTGGCCTTCGGCCTCTACGTGATCCTGACCGCCAGCGTCGTCGTGCAGTCGCTCCGCTACGACGTCATGGGACTCGCCGTGTGGGGCCTGATCGGCGGCTATCTGACCCCGGTCCTGGCGAGCACCGGAAGCGGGAACTACGTGGCACTCTCGAACTATCTGCTGGTGCTGGACACGGGCGTGCTCGCCGTCGGATACCGGCGCAACTGGCAGCCCCTGAAGTGGATGGCGTTCCTGCTCACCGCGCTCTACAGCGGAGGCTGGGTCTACGAATATCTCGATCACGCACACAAGACGCGCTGGCTCGAGTTTCGCTGGCTCCTGCCCTACCTGGGCGCATTCTTCGTCTATTTCGCGGCGATTCCGACCTGGCGCAGCTTGCGCAAGCGAGTGCCCATCGACGTCTTCGGCCAGGCGCTCACCGTGGCGAATGGCGTGGTGTACTTCAGCTTCGCCGCGCTGCTGCTCTACGACGAGCACCGCGCCTGGCTCGGCCTGGTCTCGGTGCTGGCGACGATCCACTACGCCTTCGTCTCGTCGCGCCTGGTCCGCCAGCCCGTGATCGACGCCCACGGCCTCCGCGTCTTCGCCGGTACGGCGGCGGGCTTCCTGCTGCTCGCGACGCCCTTCCTCGCCAAGGGCCCGGTCATCACGATCGTGTGGTGCGCCGAGACGGTGTTCCTCGCCTGGGCATGTACACAGCCGAGTTTCGGATTTCTGCGCGCGCACGTTTTCGCAATGCTCGGAATCATTTCCGTCCGGCTCATCGGCTTCGACCATCTGCTCGCTCCCGACACGCTCGATCCGCAGCGCCGCTACATCCCGTTCGCACAACTCGCCAGCTATCCGCCCTTCGTCGCAGCCGTCAGCTTCGCTCTGGTGGCGCGCCTGCTGGGACGACTCGGACCGCTCCCGGGGCGCGGCGATGCGGGGCTCTCCGCGCGCGCCGCGGCTTGGGTGCTCGGCGCAGGCTTGTTCGTCTTGATGGCGGCGATGGATGCGGAGGCATTCCGCCTGTCGCGGTACGCCCTGGCCCCGCAGGCCACGCGAGAGCTCCAGCATCTGATCGAGGCGGGGCTGCTGGTGACCGCCATGAGCGCGCTCTGGTTCGGCGTCGTGAAGCGCCTGGCGGGCGCCCCCATCCCCTCGATGCTGGGACTCGGCTTCGCGCTGCTGTTGTCGGTGTGGGTGCTGGAAGCCCTCGCCTGGCACGGGAGCTACAGCGGCATGCTGCGGATCCTCGGCGACGGCTATGGCCTCTGGTGGCTGCACCTCGGAACCTTTCTGATGCTGCCCCTCGTTCTGCTCTTCGCCGCCGTGGGCGCATCGCTGCGGGCGCCCCTCGGCCGGCTGTCCGCCGAGCAGCTCCAGCTCGCGTGCTTCGGCGCGGCGCTGATCATCGGCATGCTCCTGCTCCGCCGTGAGGTCTTTGCGATCACCCACGCGCCGCCGGTGGCCGACTTCTTCCCGGGCGCTGCGCGGCTGGCGAGCTACCGCATGCTCCTCTCGATGAGCTATGCGTTCCTGGCGTTCGGCATCTACCTCCACGCCGTTCGGGCCGCGAGCCGACCACGGCTGCATGCGGCCTACGCGCTCTACGTCGTGACCGCATTCAAGGTGTACGTGTTCGATCTCGAGTCGCAGAACCAGCTCTATCGCGCCTGCTCGCTGCTGGTCTTCGCGGCGATCCTCTTCGTGAGCTCGTACTTCGCGAACCGCCAGGGCAGCGTCACCGCCGAGCAGGGCAAACGTGCGTAGCCCGAGCCGCCGCGTCGCGTGCCTCGCGCTCACCGCGGTCGCGGTCGCGGCGGGGCTGCGCGCCACGGCGGAGCCGGACCTGAGACGGCGCGCCACGAGCGACTTCCGCCAGGAGGCCGAGCTCGCCGGGGACGACTTCGTCCTGGACGGAGCCTACAGCGTGCCGCTGAGCGCAGAAGCCACGGCCGCGCTCAAGAAGGGAGGAGAGCTGCGCCTGTTCGACGCGCGGGGCGAGGAGATCCCGTCGATCGTCCACACCGCGCACGCGCGCCAGGAGGCGGTCGCGCGGCCCGTCGCGATCTTCGACAACGTCTGGGAGCCGCGCGACGCCGGCCTGATCCAGACCGTGAGCGTGGAGCTCGAAGAGAGCGCGCCGCAATCGGTGAACGAGTTCACGTTCGAGATCGCCGATGAGGAGTACAACGTCCGGGTCCGGATCGAGGCGAGCGTCGCCCCCGACGCGTGGCGCATCGTGAGCGACAACCTGCACCTGATCCGCCACACGATCTCCGGCGAGAAGATCCGCTACGTCCACAACGTCCTGCGCATTCCCACCTCGCGCTTCCGGCGCTACCGCTTCGTGCTCGAGGAGTCTGGCCGGAAGAAGCCACTCACGATCGAGAGCATCGCCGTGCGCGAGGTCGTGCAACGTGGAGAGTCGCTGGGCGTGTCCGTGCGTCTCGAGCCCTGGCAGAACCCGCGCGACCCCGACCCGCGCCGCAACTACTGGAAGCTCGATCTCGGCCGCCCCGATCTGGGCGTGAACCGCGTGCAGCTGCAGCTCGATGGCACGGACTACGCCCGCCCCGCGCGGCTGTGGTCGTGGAACCAGGAGCTCTCACGCCCCGGGCAGCCGCTGGCAGACACCGTGGTGTTCCGGTACGGAAGCGATGCCCGCGCAGAGTTCGAGGGCTTCACGACGGACGCCGAGCAGCTCGTGCTGATGATCGACCAGGGGGATGATGAGCCGATCGGCCTTCGCGGCGCCCGCGCCAGCCGACCGCGACAGCAGCTGCGCTTCGTGATCGACCGCCCCGTGGCCGCGCCGCTGCGGCTCTACTTCACGCCGGACGACCCGCGCCCGCCCAAGTACGACCTCGATCGGCGCCTGCGCCAGTACGGCATCGCCGATTTCCACGCGCGAACGCACGGGCCGCTGCGCGAGAACGCGAGCTACGCCCCCGCACCGAAGCCGATGACCGAACGCGTGCCCTACCTCCTCACGGGCGTGGTGATCGCGCTGGTGCTGGGTCTCGGCTGGTACATCGCGCGTCTGCTGAGAACCGGCCTGCCGCCCGAACCGCCCGCTGAACACTCGCCCGATTGATCGCGTCGCGGCTCGAGATCGCGACACCGTGCACGGTGCGCGGCGAGGTCAGTCGATCGAAACGATCTTCACCTCGAAGAACAGGGTCTTGCCGGCAAGCGGGTGGTTCAGGTCGAGCACGATCTCTTCGTCACGCACTTCGCGAACCTGCACGCGTCGCTGGTTGCCGCGCGCGTCCTGCGCCACCAGGAGGGTTCCGACCGTGCGCGCGTCGTCCGGAATCTCCTCGATCCCCACGCTCTGATACAGCTCCTCCTGGATCGGTCCGTAGCCTTGCTCCGGAGACAGGGTGACCTTCTTCTCGTCGCCCACAGCGAGTCCGGCCAGGCTCTGCTCGAGTGCCGGCAGCATCTGACCCGCTCCCTGTTGGTAGACGAGCGGCGCACTTCCCTCGCTCGTATCGGCAATGCTGCCGTCGTCCAGCTTGAGGGTGTACTCGATTCCAACCTTCGATCCGTCCTTCACCACCTTGGATCCTCCTTCCTCGGCTGTGGCCGGCGAAGTCGAGCCAAGGGCGAAGACACAGACGGCGATCCATCGCAACGCACGCGGCACGTTCACCTCCGCTTTCTCCCGATCGGAACTGATGAGTGACCTGATTCTGACCGCGCCGAAACAGCCCGGTCTGGCGGGATGCCGACCGCCCTCAGCTCTCGAGAACGGCCTCCGCGCGCTCGCACAAGCGCAGTGACGACGCAGGCGGCAACGCGGCAGCCGCGCAGCGTAGCACGCCGCGAGCGCGAGGCCGGACCCGGGCGCCGCGAAGCGCCGGCCGGGGGCTACGGGCGATCCAGGATCTCGCGCACCATGCGCAGCAGCTTCTCGGGCCGGTACGGCTTCTGGAGTGACTGGAGATTCCAGCGCGCCAAGAACTCGCTCGGCAACGAATCGCGGGCGTAGCCACTGGTGAACAGGGCGCGCATTCCCGGCTGGCGCTCCTGGAGCAGCTCGAAGGTTCGGCGCCCGCTCAGGCGCGGCATCACCGCGTCGAGCAGCACCAGGTCGATGTCGAGCGTCTGGGAATCGATGATGTCGAGCGCCTCCTGACCGTCGCATGCTGCGACGACGCGGTAGCCCGCCGCCTGGAGCACGTTGACGACGAGCTGCCGCACCAACTCCTCGTCTTCCGCGACCAGGATCGTCTCGTCGCCGCCCACGATCGGAGCCTCGAGATCCGAGCACGCCGCCGACCTGACTTGCTCGCTCGCCGGCAGGTAGACGTCGAAGCGCGTGCCTTCTCCCACCTCACTGTCTACGTGCAGCAGCCCGCGATGTTGGCGCACGATTCCGTAGACCATGGCGAGTCCGAGCCCCGTCCCCTCGCCGGGCATCTTCGTGGTGAAGAACGGCTCGAAGATCTTCTCGAGCATACCGGGCGGCATGCCGACGCCCTGATCCGTCACGCGGAGCGCCACGTAACGCCCCGGCTTTGCCCAGGGATGCTCGAGACAGCGTTCAGCGTCGAACACGACGTTCTCGGTGCACATCGTGATCCGGCCGCCTTCGGGCATGGCGTCGCGCGCGTTGATGCAGAGATTCAGCAGCACCTGATCGAACTGACCGCGGTCGATCTCGGTGCGCCAGAGATCGCTGGCGGGCACGAAATCGATCTTGTGGCTCTCGGGAATCACGCGCGCGAGCAGCTGGAGCGCGCCGCGAATCTGATCGTTGAGATCGGCGGAGACGAGCTCGGCCGGCTTCTTGCGGCTCAATGTCAGCAGCTGCTGAGTCAGCGCAGCCGCCCGCTCCGCCGCCACGCGAATGTTCTCGAGACCCTCGCCAACCGCGTCTTCGACCGGACCGATCAGCTCCAGCTCGCCGAGGATGACGAGCAGCAGGTTGTTGAAATCGTGCGCAATTCCACCGGCGAGCTGCCCGACGCTCTCCATGCGCTGCGCCACGCGCAGCTGTCGCTCGAGATTCTGGCGCGTGTCTGCCGCCTCTCTCGACTCGGTCACGTCCAGCGCAGTGCCCACCACGCGCGACACCGCGCCCCCCGCATCGCGTGCGACGGCCGCGCCGCGCAGTCGGATCCACGCCCACGTGCCATCCTTGCGCCGCTCGCGATATTCCAACTCGAGCAGCGGCGTGAGCCCTTCCAGGTGTCCACGCACCGCATCCTCCACAGCCGGCAGATCATCCGGGTGGATGCGCGACCGCCAGTCTCCCAGCGACGTGGGAAGCTCGTCGGCGGTGTGGCCCAGCACCACTCTCCAGTGATCTCCGCGCACGATGCGATCGGACGCGACGTCCCAGTCCCAGAGCGCGAGCCTGCCACCCTGGATCGCGAGATCGAGCCGTCGTTCGCTCTCGCGCAGCCGCGACTCCGCCTCGCGCCGGTCGCGCGCGTTGCAGAAGGCGCCGGTCAGCGCTCCCGCCGCGGACCAGAGCAGCTCCAGACGGTCGACGAAATCTTCACCGTAGCCTCCCTCCCGGTTGGCGATGCCGAGCATCCCGATGTGCCTCCCACCGTGTCGGAGGGGAATCCCCAGGAAGGCGTGGAGGGCCGGATGGCCCGGAGGCAGCCCTCCCCTGCGCGGGTCATTGGCGGGATCGTTCGAGATCACCGGCCGCCCGCTGGTCAGCACCGCGCCGAACAAGCTGTCCAGGCGGGTGAACAGCATGCCCTCCGGCGCGTGCTTCTCGTAGAACGCCCGGCTCTCGTCGTCCCAGGCAATGTTCGAGACCGCCTGCGTCTTCAAGAATGGCCGACCCTGCTCGTCCGTGCGCACTTCGCCGATGAAGCCGAAGTGGCTCTCCGTGATCCGAAGGATCTGCATCAGCAGATCGTCGAAGAATTCCGCAGGGGACTTGTCTTCGAGGTAATCGAGATGCAGGCGCTGGAGCGTCATCAACAGATCTGTTGTCGCGACGTCGTGCATGCGCCCATCCCCTGGCAGATACCGGACGGCTCACCCGAAAGCTGAGTCTACCGAATTGACCGAGAAATCTTGCGTCGCCAGGCCCCTCGACACAGGATCTCCCACCGCGTGTGCCGCGACCCGCGACCGAGCCAGCACGCGCCCGCGCAGTTCTCAGCGGCGGATCGGGGCGCGCACTGGACCCCGTTTCCGTCGCGGGTCGACATTCGCGATTCGCCACGGCGCCTGGCGCAGCCGGGAAGCCTCCCGCCTAGAGGTGCAAGATGCGCCCGCGCAATCGGATCAGGTCCAGGGCCAGGGTCGCACGGGCTGCGAGCAGCTCGTAGGCCTCGCGCGCCGCCAGGGCGCCAGCTTCGCGTTCGCAGCGCGCCAGCGCCACGGCCACCGTGCGTTCTCCATAGCGAATCGGGATCAACAGAATCGGATCCGCGGCACCGGCCTTCCACAGCAGTGCTGCGAGGGGATCGACGGAATCGCCCGGCTCGTCGTTCTGCGGCGCCAGGAACGGCGCATCGCTGCACAGCGCCCGGCTCAGCAGCGGACTCGACGACTCGGAAAAATCTATTTCGTGGAACGGATCGGCATCGCCGGTCTCCGGCGGCGGCATGCAGCCGAGCTGCGACCAGCCACGCGCCTTGCCGTCCTGCACGGCGAGGATGGCTACGCGCTGGAAGCGGCAGCGCAGGAAGCGCAGCACGACTTTCAGAATCGCGGGCGGCCGCCGGACTTCCGCGAGCTCCTTGAGCGCGTCGGCGAGCTCGTAGGGCGACGCATCTCCCGCGTGCGGGCGCGGACTGTGCGGCGCATTCCCAGCGAAGGGCGCCGCCGGCAGAGAGCCCGCGGATCGCCCTCGACTCGACTCGCCTGCGGCCAGCCGGATGAAACGCGTCTTGCGCGTCACGCCGTAGTACTTCTCGAGCCCATAGATCAGCAGCAGCTCGGGCGCGACCACGGGCGTGACTGGACACCCCGTGACGAAGGCAAGCTCGTCGATCGCGTTGAGATCGGTCGGATCGACCATCGCGATGCGCAGGCTGCGCCCTTCGAAGCGCAGCGGAAGCGCGCAGAGCTTCGCCGCGACGCCTGGCGGCAAGCGCGCGATGGCGTCTGCCTCGATGGACTCGAGGCCCTGCGGATCCAGCGCCGGGAGATGGAGTCGGCGCGCCAGGAACTCCGCCAGCGTGCTCGCGCCGATGAACCCGAGCTCGATGAGATTCGTGCCGAGTCGGCCGCCGAAGACGAGCTGGGCCTCGAGCGCGCTCTCGAGCTGCTCCTCGCCGATGAGACCGTTGCGCACCAGCATTTCTCCGAGCTTTTCCGGCACGCGCCCGATCTCCTCTTCGGACAGGGCTTCCCTATCGGCAGCGCGGCGGGGGCGAGCGAGTCGGGCTCACGTGCATATCCCCTTTCTCGAACCCCACGGGGACCCAGCACCGTGCGCATTGCCGGATCGCGATCCGGGACGCCACGATCCCGACTTGCGCATTCGCGCCCGCAACCACCAGACTTCGCACGAATTGTGGTTAATTTGCTACAATTGGACTGGAAGATCTTGAATTCCAGAGACTTGCGAGGATACTTCGAGCATCGTCCGGCATCGGGATTGCATCGTTTGGAGTTCGTCGAGGGGGGATCGATAGAGCACGGAGACCACCGAGATGCGCAGCACGCTTCTGATCTGGGCCAGTGCCCTGTCGTACCTGTGCCTGAGCGGCGTGCACGCCGAGGAGGGCAACCTCCCCGTGGTCGAGATCGTCACGCCGCAAGCGGCTGCCTTCGCTCCCTTCGATTTCACGTTGCCGCTCGCGGCGCTGGCGGGCGTCGACAGGGCCCCGGCACCGCCGCTATGGCTCCCCGCGCCGCTCGAGATCCGCAAGGGAGCGGGGTTCGCCATGAGCCGTCCCGTTCGGATGGGTGAGACCGACCTCAAGCTCGGGGTGTCTGGACCGATCGTCCACCGCAAGAACCTCGGCGTCGCTCTCGAAGTGAGGTTCTGACCCGCCGCGCTCTTGCCCGGTGGGCCTTGGGGGCGGGCGCGAGGCCCCGACCAGTTTCCCAATTTGGGTAATCCCCTTCCCAAGAGCGCCGATGCTGCGCTCAGCCGAGACAGGGCCACCGCACATCCCCCTGGGGCCTCGAATCGGCCTCGCTCCCGTTGGGCTTGCGGCCGCGCGAATCCCTGACACCCTTCTCGTGCCGCCCCGAGCCAGAGCGGCGCAGCGACTCAGGGAGAGGATTGGCTGTGCGCCCAAGCCTCTCGCCTGCCCGTTTGGAAGAACCAACCGGCAGAGAAGGGACTCCCGTGGCCTGTCAGGCGGCGCCGTACCTCAGCGTGGTGGTTCCGATCCACGACGAGAGTGAATCGATCGAGCCGCTCTACGCCGAGATCTTCGCGTGCCTGGGCGACCTGGCCGGCGGGATCGAGCTGCTCCTGATCGACGACGGCAGCCGCGACGATAGCCTCGAGCTGATGCGCAAGATCGCGGCCGTCGACCGAAGAGTCCGCGTCCTCGCGCTGGATCATCGGTGCGGACAAAGCGTCGCCCTCGAGGCGGGCTTTCGCGCGGCGCGCGGGGAGATCACAGCCACGCTCGACGGCGACCTGCAGAACGACCCCGCCGACATCGCCGGGCTCCTGACGCACCTCGACCACGCGGACGTGGTGAACGGCATTCGTGCGAATCGCCGCGACAGCTGGGTGCGCAAGCTCTCGTCGCGTATCGGCAACGGCTTTCGCAACTGGATGACGCGAGATCGCGTCACGGACATCGGATGCTCGCTGCGCGTGATGCGTACCGAGTATCTGCGGGACGTGAAGCTCTTCCGAGGCATGCACCGCTTCCTGCCGACCCTGCTCCGGATGCAGGGCGCGCGCGTCACCGAGGTCCCGGTACACCACCGCTCCCGCCGCTACGGCCGCTCGAAGTACGGCATCGGCAACCGCCTGCTCACGGGAATCGTCGACACGCTCGCCGTTTGCTGGATGCAGCGCCGCTTCGTCCGCTATCGCGTCGACGAGATCGAGTCGGGCGAGTGAGCCTGCGACAGCGGAGCCGATGCAGCGCAGGTCCGGGTTGAACGACGCTCGCTCCGGCAGGGTTTCGCGGTGGATTCGTGGCCGAGCGCCCCTGGCCGTCTGGATCGTTCTGTGGCTTCTCGCGCTCGCGGCACTCGCGCGCGGCGTCGGCACCACACCCCTGATGGACCCCGACGAGGGACGCAACGCGGAGGTGGCGCGAGAGATGGCTCAGCGCGGCGACTTCGTGGTGCCGCATCTGAATGGGCTGCCCTATCTCGACAAGCCGATCCTGTTCTTCGCGCTCGCGGCGCTCTCGATCCGAGGCCTCGGAGCGACCGAGCTCGCGGTTCGACTGCCGGCTCTCCTGTCCACCTACGCGAGCGTGGCGCTCGTGGTCGCCTTCGGCTTGCAGATCTTCGGGCGGCGCAAAGCTGCGTTGGCCGGCCTGGTGCTGGCCACCTCGCCGCTCGTCGTCGGCTTCGCGCGGGTCGTCATCTTCGACAGCACGCTCATGCTCTGTGCGAGCGCGTCCCTGTTCGCGTTCTATCGCGCGTGGGAGCGAGACGGCGCCGGATGGTGGGTGGCGGGATGGGCGGCGGCCGGCCTCGGTGTCCTCACGAAGGGGCCCATCGGGGTCGCGCTTCCGCTGCTCGTCAACCTCGCCTACGCGTGGAGCTGCGGGGAGCGCGCCCGCAGGATCCTCCACCCGCTCGGCCTGCTCGTCTTCGCGCTGGTGGTCGCACCCTGGTTCTTCGCGGTCGCCGCGCGCCATCCGGAGTTTCCGCACTACGCGTTCGTACGCGAGACCTTCGAGCGCACCACCACGAATCGCATGAACCGAACCGGCCCGCCCTACTACTTCTTGCCGCTCTTGCTGGGCGGCGCCCTGCCCTGGGCGCTCGTCCCGCTGTCGGCGCTGCCCGCTTGGATGCGCATCTGGCGAGAGCGACGCGGCGCGGGGCGCGCGCACGCCTATCTTCTGCTGTGGATTGCGGTTCCGCTGCTGTTCTTCTCGCTCTCCCAGTCGAAGCGGCCGGGCTACATCCTGCCCGTCTTTCCGGCCGTAGCGCTGCTGTGCGCCCACGCCTCGCTCGAGTGGCCGGCTGCCCGACGCCGCGCAGCCTGGATGGCGGCGACGCTCGCGCTGCTCGGCGCCCTCGTCGTGGCGCTCGGCATGGGAACGATCTCCTCCCGCATCGCGGTGCCGGAGCTCGCGGCTGCGCTGCGCGCCGCCGCGCCCGTCGTGTGCGCGATCTTCCTTGCCGCCGCGCTCGCCAGCGCGGCGGCGCTGCGCCTGGGCTCGCCGCTCGCGCTGATCGCCGGCATGGCCTTGGTGCCCGCCTCGATCGCGCTTTCCGCGAATGGCGTGCTGTCGGTCATGGGGAACTACCGGTCGGAACGAGCCCTCGCCGAAACCATCCGCGCCGCGGTTCCGCACGAGATCCGGGTCGTCGGCGTCGGCGTCTATCCGGCCTCCCTCGCGTACTATCTCGCCGCGGAGATTCCCGTTGCGTCGGCGCGTGGTCGGGAGTTCAAGAGCAACTATATTGCCGAGTACGAGTCGGTCCTGCGCGAGCGACCGGATTCGCCGCTGCGTCCCGTCGATTGGTGGCGGGAGCAGCTCCGCAGCTGCTCCACGCCCACGGTGTTCGTGATCAAGAAGAACAGCCAAGACCGGGCGGATCTCGAGGCGCGCCTCACTCTGCTCGCAGAAGGTCCCCATTACGCCGCCTTCGGTCCGTGCGGCGAGGATGCCCCCTAGCATGTGCGGAATCTTCGGTGCGGTAAACGTATCCGGAGCGCCCTTGCGCGCGCGCGCCCCGGTGTTGAAGATGGGCGAGCTGCTGCGCCACCGGGGTCCGGACGGTGAGGGCTGCCTCGAATCCGCGGAAGCGATCCTCGGCTCACGGCGGCTCTCGATCGTGGATCTCAGCGCGGAGGCCGATCAGCCCTTCGCCAGCCCGGACGGCGACATCTGGCTGGTCTGCAACGGCGAGATCTACAACGCGCCCGCGCTACGCCGACGCTACGCGGCGAAGCGCTATCCGTTTCGCTCACGGCACAACGACGTGGAAGCCATTCTCCCTCTCTATCTCGAGCACGGCGTCGATGCGCTCGAGCAGATCGAGGGCATGTTCGCCCTCGCGATCTGGGACGCGCGCGAGCGCCGCCTGCTTCTGGCGCGAGATCGTGCGGGCGAGAAGCCGCTCTTCTTCTGCGAGCGATCCGGGGAGCTTCGCTTCGCGTCCGAGATCCAGGTGCTGCTCTCGCTCGAGGCCAGCCCACCCGAACTGTCCGGCGAAGGACTCAGCGATTATCTGACGCTCGGCTACTGCACCGCCCCGCGCACCCTCTTCACCGGCATCGAGAAGCTCGAGGCCGCGCATTGCCTGATTGCGGATGCGCGGAGCACACGCATCGAACCCTACTGGAACCCCGTCGCCTTCGCGGCGGAGACGGTGGAATCGACGCCGGAAGCCGTGCTGGCGGCGTTCGAGCGGGGCGTGGAACGCCAGGTGATGGCAGACGTGCCGGTCGGCGTCTTCACCTCGGGCGGTCTCGATTCTTCGCTGCTTGCCGCCGAGGCCATTCGGTATCTACCCCGGGATTCCGTGCACACCTACGCGGTGCACTTCGAATCCGCCTCCTATGACGAATCGCAGTGGGCGGATCGCGTCTGCCGCGACCTCGGAACACGACACCACCAAGTCTCTGCATCGGAGACCGAGCTGCACCGTGCCCTCGAGCTGCTGAGCGCGCACATGGCGGAGCCCATCGCCGACCCTGCGATCCTGCCGACCTATCTGCTCTCCGAAGCCGCGTCCCAGCACGTCCGGGTCATCCTCTCCGGCGAGGGAGCGGACGAGCTCTTCGGCGGCTATCCGACCTACCTGGGGCATCGCTGGGCAGAGCGTTACGCGCGTCTGCCCGCTCCCGCGCGTGCCTGTATTCGCGCCGCGGTCCACCAGCTGCCCGTAACGAGGCGCAAGGTCTCGCTGGAATTCCTGGCGCGGCGCTTCGTCGACGAAGCGGAGAGAGAGACGTTCGAGCGACACATCGCCTGGTTCGGTGCGCACGGACCCGACGCGGGCCGCATCGGACGTCACGGCAAGGATTCCACCCTCTCGGCGCTCTGGTCGCGCCTCGAAGGCGTCTCGCATCCCGTAAAACGCGTGATGCTGTTCGACCTGCTCACCTACCTCGCGGAAAACCTTCTGACCAAGGTCGATCGCGCCACGATGCTCGCATCGGTGGAGGCGCGCGCTCCCTATCTCGACCGGGCGCTGATGGAGCTCGCGCTGCGCCAGCCGCTCTCGGCGAGCGTCGGAAACATCGGCACGAAGCTCGCGCTGAAGCGCGCCGCCACCGCCCGACTGCCGCGCGCAATCGTGCGACGCCGCAAACGTGGGCTCTCGGTTCCCGTGTCGGAATGGATCAACGGGAGTTTGCGCGCCGAGGTCGACGCGCTCCTCGAGCCCGCGCGCCTGCGCCGCCAGGAGATTCTGGATCCCGAACCGGTTTCGCGGCTCCTGGCCGAACACCGCGCCGGCCGAGCGGACCACGGACGCCGCTTGTGGCCGCTGTTCGTGCTCCAGCGCTGGCACGAGCGATGGACCTCGAGCCCGTCAGCAGGCTCCGCGATGCCGCCCGCCTGAGAGATCCGCACCGCGGGTCCGCGGATCCCGGGCTCCGCAGCGCGCAGGTCCCGCGTCACGAGTCTTCGGGCTGCGCGTAGATCTCGGCCGAGAGATGACCCTCGCTCTTGGCGACGACACACGTCACGGACGCATCCCCGGTAATGTTGACGGCGGTTCGCACCATGTCGAGCAAGCGATCGACGCCGATGATGAGGCCGATTCCCTCCACGGGTAGATGCACCTGGCGCAGAACCATCGCCAACATCACGAGACCGACACCCGGCACACCGGCGGTGCCGACGGAAGCGAGCGTCGCCGTGACGACCACCATCAGGTATCCGCTCATGCCGATGTCGATCCCGTAGGCCTGCGCGATGAATGCGGTGGCGACGCCCTGCATGATCGCCGTGCCGTCCATGTTGATCGTCGCGCCGAGCGGAATCGTGAACGAAGCGATCGAGTTGTGGACCCCCAAGCGTCGCTCGACGGTTTCGAGGGTCACGGGAAGCGTCGCGCCGCTGCTCGCCGTGCTGAACGCGAGGGCGATCGGGGCGCGCATCTTGCGGTAGAAGACGAGCGGATTGAGCCCTCCGATCGCGCGCAGCAGCACGGGGTAGGTGACGAGTGCGTGGAGCAAGAGCACACCGAGTACGACGAAGAAGTACTTTGCGAGCGGCTTGATGGCGCCGAGACCCTGAACCGCAAAGACCTTGGCGATCAGGCAGAAGACCCCGTAGGGCGCAAAGTGCATCAGCAGCATCACGAGGCGCATGATCACGTCGTTGAGATCGTTGAAGAACGACAGAATGCGCTTGCCCGACTCGCCGGCCATGGTCAGGGCGAGACCGAACAGTCCGGCGAAGACGATGATCTGAAGCATGTTGCCCTCGGCCATCGCCCGCACGGGATTCGAGGGGAACAAGCCGATGAGGGTCTCGACGAGAGACGGCGTTGCCTCGGCGGAGAAGCGGGTGTCGGCGTGGAGCTCGAAGCCGGCGCCCGGCCGGACGATCCCTGCGACGAGCAGCGCGAGACTGATCGCGATGGCCGTCGTCCCCAGGTAGAGTCCGAGCGTCTTGCCTCCGACGCGACCCAACTTGGCGATGTCGTCGAGAGATGCGGTTCCACACACCAGAGACACGAAGACCAGGGGAACCACGAGAAGCATGAGCGACGCGAGAAAGATCTCGCCGCCGATGCGGAAGAGCCCGCCGACCAGGTAGGTCTCGATCGGGCCCTCGGCGCCCGCCCAATCGAGAGCGAGGCCGAGCACCAGGCCAAGCGCCATCCCGATGAGAATGCGGAGCGTAAGGCTCGGTCGCGTTCCGGTGACGCCCTGCACGCCCACCCCCCGCAAGACCATAGCGCGCTCGGAGGACGCATCGGTCGCGCTACTCTTCACGCGCGGTGGAGGCCTTGGCAACCCAACTGATCCACGCTCTCGAGCGCGGCGAGACCGACGCTTCGGTGCTGCGCGCGAGTGGCGCAGCGGAGCCGGATCTGGCGGCCGTCACCTTTCGCGAGGCCGCCGGGCACCCGGATCTGGCCGGGACGATGCACCTCTGGGTGCCGGCGCTGCTGGGCTCTGCGCGCCCGGATTCCGGCGCCCGCGCGCTGCGTGACCTGGCCGCACGCCGACGCGCGCTGGGCCCCGCGCCCCTCGACCTGAAGCGCCATCCGATCCTGCCGCGCCTGCTCGGCTGCAGCGGGTTCCTCGCGCGCCTCCTGCTGCGCCATCCAGCGTGGATCGACGACCTCGACGGACCCATGCCGGACGCGCCCGCGCCGGACCCGATCGCGGCGAGCTGGGCGGCGATCCGCGACGCGAAGTACCGCGCGCTGCTGCGCGTGGCGGGCCGCGATCTGGCCGGTCGGCCGTTCGTGGCGGGATTGCGCGAGCTCTCCGATCTCGCCGACCGCTGTCTCGTTGCAGCGCTCGCCTGCGCGAGCAGCGAGACGCAAATTGCGCCGCCCGCTCTGCTCGCGCTGGGGAAGCTCGGCGGCCGCGAGCTGAACTTCTCTTCGGACGTCGACCTCCTCTTCCTGCACGACGCGCCGGCGGACGTGGATCCGCTGGAGCACAACCACG
>JAOUNA010000205.1 GCA_029881215.1 Myxococcales bacterium
AGCGCGAGTCGCGCGCGGATTGCCGCGGCCTCGGCGCCGCGCCCCCGCTGCTCAGCAGCCGCGGCGGCGCGCTGTGCGGTCGCGATGGCATCGGGGAGGCGCCCCGCGCTGGCGTAGGCAGCGGCGAGCGTGTCGAGCAGCCACGGATCGCCCGAGGCGAGCGCCGTGGCTTCGATCAGCCGGATCGCTGCCTCCGGATCGCGCAGCGCGGGATCGCCGCAGGTGGCGAGCGTCCACGCCAGGCCGTTGGCCGCCTCGACACTGCCCGGATCCATGCGCAGCGCTTCGCGGCCGCGGCGAATGGATTCCCCGGGTCGGCCCAATGCCGCTTCGACGATGGCCAGGCTCAGGTGCAGCTCCGCGGTGCCTGCGTGGGCGGCGAGCGCGCGCTCGAGATACGGACGGGCCTCCGCGTAGCGACCCGCCATGCCGAGCGCCATGCCATAGCGTCCGGCCGCTTCGAGATCGTCCGGGTCCCGTCGCAGCTCGCGTTCGTAGGCGCGCAGCGCGTCATCGAGCCGGCCGCGCGCCACGGCCACGTCGGCCAGGCCGAGCCGCGGCTTGGGCCAGTCCGGCGCGAGCCGGGCGGCCTCGGCATAGTGGAACGCGGCCTCGTCGAGGCGGTCCTCAAGCAGCAGCGCATTGCCGAAGCCCTTGTGGGCGAGGTAGTTGTCCCGTGTCACGGCCAGCGCCCGCTCGTACAGCGCATGTGTGTTGCGCCACGTGTCCACCTGACGCCAGGAGCCCGCCCCGAGTGCGAGCAGCAGCAGGGCGGCCAGCGCGGCGAGCGCCGGGCGCGGTACGCGCCAGCGCCGGGCCAGATCGGCTGCGCTCCAGGCGACGGCGATGGAGAGACCGATCAGCGGCAGGTACATGTAGCGATCCGCGCGCGCTTGCATGCCCACCTGGATCAGACCGATCACGGGGAGCAGCGTGCCGAGATACCAGAGCCAGCCGACGATCGCGTAGGGGCGGGTGGCTGCGCTGCGCAGCGCGGCGAAGCTCAGCGCGGCGAGGAAGACGGCGGACGCCAGCAAGCGTCCGCTGGCGACCGAGGTCAGCGGGTGGGGATAGAAGGCCGCGAGTCCGGTCGGCCAGACGCTCTTCCAGACATAGATCGCATAGGACTCGATCGCGTTCTCGACGCGCAATCCCAGGGGCAGCCGCTCGAGTGCGGACACCGTGCCCGAGCTGCTCTGCACGAAGTAGGTCACCGCGCCGGCGGCGATCGCAAGCCCGAACAGCGGAAGCTTCTCGACGCACGCGGCCCGCAGTGCCGGGACGCGCGGCCAGGCGCTCGCGCCCGGCTCGCGCAGCCGCGCCAGCGGCCAGTAGTCGAGCAGCAGCAGCACGAAGGGCAGCGTCACCAGCATGGGCTTGGCCATGAGACCGAGGGCCACGCACAGGACGACGAGCAGGTAGCGCCCGATCGAGCTCGGCTGTCGTGCATAGCGCGCGTAGGCGCAGAGCGTGAGCATGAAGAACAGGCCCGAGAGCGCGTCCTTCCGCTCCGTCGCCCAGGCCACCGATTCGACGTGGAGCGGGTGCAGCGCGAACACGCCGGCGACGAAGGCGCTGCGCCAGACGGCGCCGGTCATGCTCAGCAATGCCAGGTAGAGCAGGATCGCGCTCGACGCGTGGAGCGCGACGTTGGTCAACAGATACCCAGCGGGCTCGAGTCCGTAGAGCGCGTAGTCGACCTGGAGCGAGATCCAGGTGAGCGGGATCCAGTTCACCTCGTAGGGGCGGAAGGCCCGGAGCAGGCCGCGCGCACCCGGGCCTTCGCGCAGGATCTCGTTCTGGACGATGTAGACGTAGTCGTCGTATCCGACGAACTCGTGGCTTCGCACCTGATAGAATACGGCCAGCGTCGCGGCCGCGAGCAGAAGAACGATCCAGCCGTGCGGGCGCATGAGAGGTACCGTAGCGCTCCCTTCTCCTGATCCCGACCGAATCCGCAGCCGTGCCCGCGCGGGCGCGACACGCATGCAGAGGAGACCCGATGAAGAGCCAAGCCATGGTCATGCGTCAGGTCGGGAAGCCCGACGTCCTGTTCTCGCGCGCCATCGAGCTGCCCTGGCCCGGGGACGAGGACGGGGTCCTGGTGCGCCTGCACGCCGCGAGCATCAACCCCGCCGACGTGTACTTCCGCGGCGTCGGTCCCTATCTGAGCGACGGCGTGGGCTGTGTGCTGGGACACGACGGCGCCGGGGTGGTCGAGGCCGTGGGGTCCGGCGTCACGCGCTTCGAGCCGGGAGAGCGCGTGTGCTTCTGCAACGGGGGCATCGGCGGCGACTCCGGCACCTACGCGGCGCACGCCGTGGTGCCCGAATCGCTGCTCGTCCCGATCCCCGGGAACGTGTCCTTCGCGGAGGCGGCGGCGCTGCCGCTGGTGTTCATCACCATCTGGGAGTCGCTCTGCGAGCGGGCCCAGGTGACCGAGGGCGAACACGTCCTGGTCCACGCGGGTGCCGGCGGGACGGGCCACATCGGCGTGCAGGTGGCCCACCTGCTCGGCGCGCGCGTGGCCACCACGGTGAGCACGCGCGAGAAGGCAGACCTCGTGACGAAGCTCGGCGCGGATCGCCCGATTCTGTATCGCGAAGAAGATTTCGTCGCGGCGGCGCTGGATTGGACGGGTGGACACGGCCTCGACGTGGTGCTCGACAACGTGGGCGGCGAGGTGCTGAAGCGCAGCTTCGACGCGATGGCGGTCTACGGACGCGCCGTGACGCTGATCGAGCTGCCGGGCGACACGGAAGAAATGTCGGCGTACAACAAGAATCTCACCATCGCGAACGTGATGATGTTGACGCCGATGTGGTACGGCATGCGCGAGCGGATGCAGGAGCAGGCGGCGATGGTCGCGCGGGGCATGGCCTGGCTCGCCGAGGGCCAGCTTCGCGTGTGCGTCGGCGAGACGTTCCCGCTCGAAGAAGTCGCGCAGGCGCATCGGCGCATCGAGGCCGGCGGGGTCACGGGCAAGATCGTGCTCACGATGGACGCGTGAGGGCGGAGCGGGCGTGAAGGCAGCCGTCCTCCGCGAAATCGGCAAGCCGCTCGTCATCGAGGAGGTCGAGCTGGATGCGCCGCGCGCGAGTGAAGTCCGCGTCCGGCTCGCCGCCAGCGGCGTGTGTCGCTCCGACTGGCACATGATCCAGGGCGTGCATCCGCCGCCGCTTCCCATCGTGCTGGGCCACGAGGGCGCCGGCTGGGTCGAGGAGGTGGGGCCCGGCGTGGACCACGTGCGGCCGGGCGATGCCGTGGTGCTGACGTGGCTGCCCCACTGCGGGCGATGCCGCGCGTGTCGCGCCGAGCGTCCGACGCAGTGCAGCGAGGTGGGTTGGTCGGACGCGGGCGTGATGCGCGACGGCACCACGCGTCTGCACCGGGGGGATCTGCGCATCCACCACAACAGCTCGTCGACCTTCGCGGAGCAGACCGTGGTGCCCGCGGAGACGGCGATTCCGCTGGAGGCGTCGATCGATCCGCGCGAGGCGGCCCTGCTCGGCTGCGCCGTGATGACCGGGGTGGGTGCGGTGCTCCGCACCGCGCGCGTCGCGCCGGGCCGATCCGTGGCGGTGATCGGCTGCGGCGGTGTCGGCTTGAGCGCGGTGCAGGGCGCGCGCATCGCGCAGGCGTCTCCGATCATCGCGCTCGACGTCGTGCCCGCCAAGCTCGAGCTGGCCAAGCGCATGGGCGCCACGCACGGCGTCAACGCGGCGCGGCCGGACGCGCTGGCGCGCGTGCAGGAGATCGCACCCGGAGGCGTGGACTACGCCTTCGAGGCGCTCGGCGACGTGAGGACGATGGAGCTGGCCACGGAGATGACCGCGCGCGGCGGGACGACCGTGCTGGTCGGGCTCGCCGAGCCGGATGCGAGACTGGTGATCGATCCCCTGCGCACGACCTTCGAGGAGCGCAGCATCGTCGGCTGCATGTACGGCTCGTGCGTGCCCGCGCGCGACTATCCGGAGATCTTCGCCCTGTGTCGGAGCGGGCAGCTGCGGCTCGGCGATCTGGTGGATGCGACCTGCGCCCTGGAGCAGATCAACGAAGCATTCGCGCGCATGGCGCGCGGCGAGGGCGCGCGCACGCTGATCGTCTATCCGGACGCGTGATAGCGCAGCGCGCTCAGCCCCAGCTCGGCTTCGGTCCCACGATGATCTGTCCGCCATCCACGACCAGCACCGATCCGGTGAGGAAGTCGCAGACGCCGGAGGCCAGGAAGGCGATGGCCGCGGCGATCTCCCGCGGCTCCCCCGCGCGTTCGAGCGCGCACAGATTGCGCACCGGAACGCCGCGCTCGGGCAGATCGTTCTCGGTCATCTCGGTGCGCACCCAGCCGGGTGCGATGCCGTTGACCCGGATACCCCAGGGCGCGAAATCCGCGGCCATCGAGCGCGTGAGCCCCAGGATCCCCGCCTTGGCGGCGTTGTAGTGGCCGAGCAGCGGGTCGCCCTCGTACGCCGCCACCGAGGCCATCGTCACGATGCGCCCCCGAATGCGCGCCGCGCGCATCGCCCGCGCCGCCTCGCGGCCGCACAGGAAGGTGCCGCGCAGGTGGACGCCGATCATGTCGTCCCAGGCGGCGGCGGAGAGATCCGCGAGATTCGTGTACTCGCCGCCGCCCCCCGCGTTGGCGACCATCACGTCGAGGCGGCCGAAGCGGGCGAGCGCCTCCTCGACGAGATGCGTGACCTCGGCTTCCACGGCCACGTCGCAGGCGATTCCCTGCACGCGGCCGAGCGGTTCGAGCGCCGCGACGGCGCGCTCCACCGATGCGCGGCGCTTCGAGGAGACGACGACGTGTGCGCCCTCCTCGAGCAGGATCTCGGCCGTGGCACGGCCGATGCCGCGCGAGCCGCCCGTGACGATTGCAACCTTCCCCTCGAGCCCGAGATCCATGCGGCGACTCCTGAACGCACGCGTCGAGCCTGGCGTGACAGCAGATGGATGGAG
>JAOUNA010000041.1 GCA_029881215.1 Myxococcales bacterium
GCCGTCGAGGGCGCGCTTGTGATCCTGCGCGGCGCCGAGGCTCACCACGTGCTTTCCGTCGCTGATGGCGTAGTACGAGGCCTCTTCGCCGATCAGCCGCTCCTCGATCACCACGCGGTCACCCGCCGCGCCGAAGCGCCGCTCGGCCATCACCTCGTCCAGCGCGCGCTCCGCCTGCGCGGCGCCGTCGCAGACGAAGACCCCCTTGCCCGCGGCGAGACCGTCGGCCTTCACCACGCAGCCGGCGGCGAGGCCGCGCACGTGCGCCCGCGCCGCGTCGAGGTCGTCGAAGAGGGCGAAGTCCGCGCTCGGGATCGCGTGCCGCGCCATGAACTGCTTCGCCCACGCCTTGCTCGACTCGAGCCGCGTCGCCTGCGCCGACGGACCGAAGACCGCCACGCCGACCTCGCGCAGGCGGTCGCTGACGCCCGCGGCGAGGGGCGCCTCGGGCCCGATCACGACGAAGTCGATGCGCTCGGCGCGCACCAACGCGAGCAGCGCATCCGCATCCTCGCCGCGCGCGTCGGGGATGCAGCGCGCCACCCCGGCCATGCCATCGCTGCCCGGCGCGGCGAACAGGGCTTCCACGCGCGGGCTCTGCGCCAGCTTCCAGGCCAGCGCGTGCTCGCGCCCGCCGGAGCCGACGATCAGGATGCGCATGGATTCTCCTCCCCGTCCGCGCCGCTCTAGTGGCGGAAGTGCCGCACCCCCGTGAACACGAGCGCCACGCCCAGGCGGTCCGCCGCCGCGATCACTGCGTCGTCGCGCAGCGAGCCGCCGGGCTGCACCACCGCGCGCGCGCCGGCCGCCGCGGCCACCTCGAGTCCGTCCGGGAAGGGGAAGAAGGCGTCGCTGGCCAGCGCGGAGCCGGCGAGGTCGATGCCCACCCGCGCCGCCTTCCCGGTGGCCTGATGGATGGCGTCCACGCGCGAGGTCGCGCCGCCGCCGATGGCGAGCGTGCGGTCCGGCCCGGTGAAGACGACGGCGTTGCTCTTGACGTGCTTGACCACCGCCCAGCCGAAGGCCAGCGCGCGCAGCTCGTCCTCGGTGGGCTTGCGCTGGCTGGCCACGCGGCAGGCGGCGAGGTCCTCGAGCGAGGTGTCCGCCTCCTGCACCAGGATGCCGCCGACCACGCGGCGCAGATCGAGCTCGTTCGCGTCGAAGCGCTCCGGGTGGAAGCGCAGCAGGCGCCGGTTCTTCTTCTCGCGCAGCAGCGCGAGCGCATCCGCCTCGAAGTCCGGCGCGATCAGCACCTCGGTGAAGATCTCGTCGACGGCGCGGGCCAGATCGAGATCGAAGGGGCGGCTCGAGACGATGATGCCGCCGAAGGGCGACTCGGGGTCCGTCGCGAAGGCGCGCCGGTAGGCCTCGCCCGGCGTCGGCGCGAGCCCCACGCCACACGGCGTGTTGTGCTTGAGGATCGCCACGGCCGCACCGTCCGCCGCCGCGAAGTCGCGGATCAGCGCCAGCGCCGCCTGCACATCCACCAGGTTGTTGTAGGAGAGCTCCTTGCCGTGCAGGGGCTCCGCGATCTCGAGGAAGCGCCCGTAGAGGGCGGCGCGCTGGTGCGGATTCTCTCCGTAGCGCAGCGTCGCCACGCGCTCGAGCTCCACCGCGAGCCGCGGCGGGAATGGATCCGCGGCCTCGGCGCCCGCGCCCTGCTCGGCCGCGGCCGATTGCTGCGCCAGATAGGCGTGGATCGCCGTGTCGTAGCGCGCGGTGCGATCGAAGGCCTTGCGGGCCAGGCGGCTGCGCGTGGCGTCGTCCAGCCCGCCGGACTCGCGCAGTTCGGCGGCCACCGCGGCGTAGTCGTCCGGATCGACGAGCACCCCGACGTAGGCGTGGTTCTTGGCCGCGGAGCGGATCATCGACGGCCCGCCGATGTCGATCTTCTCGATGGCCTCGGCGAGCGTGACGCCCGGCTGCGCCACGGTCGCCTCGAAGGGGTAGAGATTCACCACGACCAGGTCGATGGTGCGCAGCTCGTGCGCCGCGATGTCGGCGCGATCGCTGTCGAGATCGCGGCGCGCCAGCACGCCCCCGTGGACTCTCGGATGCAGCGTCTTGACGCGGCCGCCCAGCATTTCGGGGCTGCCCGTGAGCGTCTCCACGTCGAGCACCTCGAGGCCCGCGTCGCGCAGCGCGCGCGCGGTGCCGCCCGAGGCGATCAGCTCGATGTTCAGCGCGGCGAGCTGCTGCGCGAGCTCGACGAGCCCGGTCTTGTCCGAAACGGAGAGCAACGCGCGCCGAACGGGGCGCGTGCGAGTCTGGGGGGTCATGACGTTCTCCTCGCGCCGGTCGAGCGCGTGCGGAGTGGGGGTGGAGGGTCCGCGCGAAAGGTGGCCAAAGGCGGCGGATCCGTCAATCGCGAGCGGATCCGAGACGGCGTTTCAGCGCGGCGCCGAGGGCACTCAGCCCTCGAGGACGCGGCGCACGCGGGAGCCCACGCGCACCAGCAGCTCGTACGCAATCGTGTGCGCCGCCGCGGCCGCCTCTTCCACCGGCAGTGCCGTGCCCTGCCCCACGCCGAACACGATCGCCTCGTCGCCCGGCGCGACGGGCAGCTCGCCCACGTCGACGCTCACGTAATCCATCGACACGCGCCCCACCACCGGCAGCCGGCGGCCGCGAATCAGCACCATCGCGCGATTCGACGCCGCCACGGGGATCGCGTCGCCGTAGCCCACGGGCAGCGTCGCGACGCGCGTGTCGCGACGCGCGCGGAAGCTGGCGGAGTAGCCCACGCCCTCGCCCTTGAGCAGCGTGCGCAGCGCGACCACGCGCGTGCGCAGGGTCATCACCGGGCGCAGCTCGGCCGTGAGATCCGCCGCGGGGCTCACGCCGTAGAGCATGAGTCCGGGCCGCACCGCATCCGAGGGCATGGCGTCGAGCAGCGGCGCCCCGACGAGCAGCGGCGCACTGTTCGCGAAGTGCACCAGGCCGGGGTCGATGCCGCGCGCGCGCGCCGCCGCGAGCAGCTCGCGGAACAGGAGCAGCTGATCGAGTGACGGAGACAGATCCGGCTCGTCGGCCCGGGCGAAGTGGGTGTACACGCCCGCGAGCGCGAGCGCCGGAGCGTTCGCCACCGCCGTGAGCAAGCCGAGGGCGCTGTCCGGCGCCACGCCCATGCGTCGCATACCGGTGTCGATCTCGACGTGCACGGACAGCGGCGCCGCGGCGCCGCGCAGCGCGGCCGCGAGCGTGCCGAGCTGCTCGCCGTCGTGCACCACGGGCGTGAGCCCGCGCGCCGCCGCCTCGCGCGCCTCTTCGACATCGTGCACGCCGCCCAGCACCAACACGGGGACGTCGATGCCGGCCTCGCGCAGCGCGACGCCCTCTTCCACCGTGGCGGTCGCGAAGCGCGGACAGCCGACGGCGACCAGCGTCTGCGCCACGCACGCCGCGCCGTGGCCGTACGCATCGGTCTTGACCACCGCGATCACCTCGCGGTCGCCGGCGAGCCGACGCACTTCCGCGTAGTTCGCGCGCAGCGCTGCGCGATCGATCGCCGCCTCGGTCGGTCTGCCGGCTGCCAGGACCCCGCTCCCCCCAGACCCGCTTCGGGCCCGGCCCGCAACCCCTGCGCGGGCCTCCTGCATAACGTATCGAAAAATCACGCCAAAACTGGAGCCCGGGTTTGACACCCCGGGAGCCGCTCGGGTAGCTTGCCCGGTATCGAGGGCCTCGGCCGTGTCCCCCATCACAGACCGCGACATCCCGCTCACCGTGAACGGCGAGCCGCGCACGGCGCCGGCAGAATGCTCGGTCGGGGGGCTGCTCGCACTGCTCTCGCTCGAGGGCCGGCGCGTGGCGGTGGCCGTGAATCGGGACGTGGTGCCGCGCTCGGCCTTCGCGTCGCGCCGGCTCGCGCCCGGCGACCGCGTGGAGATCCTCGAGGCGGTCGGAGGAGGCTAACGATGTCGGAGACCTACACGCTCGGCGCGCGCAGCTTTCGCTCCCGGCTCCTCATCGGCAGCGGCAAGTACGTGAGCTTCGAGCAGAATCTGGCGTGCGGGGAGGCCAGCGGAGCCGAGATCGTGACCCTCGCGCTGCGCCGCACGAACTTCGACGCACCCAAGGGCCAGGGCCTGCTCGACTTCCTCTCGCCGGATCGCTTCACCCTGCTGCCCAACACCGCCGGCTGCTTCACGGCCGAGGACGCCATCACCACGGCGCGCATGGGCCGCGAGCTGCTCGGCACGGATCTCATCAAGCTCGAGGTGATCGGCGACGAGCGCACCCTCTTCCCGGACGTGGCGGCCACCCTCGAGGCGGCGCGCGTGCTGGTGGACGAGGGCTTCACCGTGCTGCCCTACGTGACCGATGATCCCGTCGCGTGTCAGAAGCTCGCGGCGCTCGGCTGCGCGGCCGTCATGCCGCTGGCGGCGCCGATCGGTTCGGGACTCGGCATCCGCAATCCCGCCAACCTGCGCATCATCCTCGAGACGGTGGAAGTGCCCGTGATCGTCGACGCCGGCGTCGGCACGGCGAGCGACGCCGCCGTCGCCATGGAGCTCGGCTGCACGGCGGTGCTGATGAATACGGGCATCGCCGCCGCGAAGGATCCCGTCAAGATGGCGCGCGCCATGAAGCTGGCCGTCGAGGCCGGGCGCCTGGCCTACGAATCCGGCCGCATGCCGCGCCGGCTCTACGCGTCTGCATCGAGCCCGCTCGACGGGCTCGCGAGCTTCTGAGCGCCCTGGAGCGGCCGATCTTGAGCCTCGTGGTGGATCGCGCCTGTGCGCGCGGCGACCTGTGCGCCGCGGTCGAAGCCGCCGTGCGCGGCGGTGTGGACTGGCTGCAGGTGCGCGAGCGCGCGCTCGAGGGCCGCGCTCTGCTCGCCCACGCGGAGGCGCTCGCCGCGGCGGGGCGCCGCGGCGCCGGAGCACGCGCGGCACCGCTGCGCGTCCTCGTCAACCGCCGCGCCGACGTGGCGCTCGCCATGCGCGCCGACGGCGTGCACCTGGGCTTCGACGCGATGGCGCCGCGCGACGCGCGGCGCGTGCTCGGCGACGCCGCGCTGCTCGGCGCCTCGGCCCACGCGCCGGAGGAGATCGACGCGGCGGCGGGGCTCTCCTACGTGCACCTGGCGCCCGTCTTCGCGCCGCTCTCGAAGCGCAGCGAGCGCGCGCCGCTCGGCCTCGAGACGCTCGCGCGCGCGGCGGCGCGCGGCGTGCCCGTGCTCGCCCAGGGCGGCATCGACGCCGAGCGCGCGCGCGCCGCCGCGGCGGCGGGCGCCGCCGGCGTGGCGGTCACCGGCACCATCCTGATGACGGACGATCCCGAGCGCGCCGCGCGCGCGCTGCGCGAGGCGCTCGATGCCTGAGGCGCGCCGCCGCCACACGAGCCGCGCCGCGGCCGCCGGCGCGCTGGCCGCGCTGCTGCTGCTGGCCTGCGCCGCCGCGGCGCGCGCGCCCTTCGAGAAGCTCGAGGCGCGCATCATCGAGGTGGCGGAGCGCGTGAAGCCGTCGGTGGTGCACATCGAGGCCATCGTGCGCTTCAACGACCAGCGCAACCAGGTGACCGGATCCGGGGTGATCGTGAGCGCCGACGGGCGCATCCTCACCAACGAGCACGTGGTGGAGAAGGCCGAGAAGGTCACGGTGAGCGTGCCGGGCCAGAAGAGGAAGTATCTGGCGCGCATCGTCGGCACGGATCGCCAGACCGACGTGGCGCTGCTGCGCATCGCACCCGACGCGCCGCTGCCGGCCGCGCGCGTCGGCAGCACCGACGATCTGCGCGTGGGCCAGTGGGTGCTCGCGATCGGCAACCCCTACGGACTCGACGGCACCGTCTCCTTCGGCATCGTCTCCGCCAAGGGGCGCAACCTCGAGGTACCGGATCTGCTCAACGCCTTCATCCAGACCGACGCCATGATCGACCACGGCTCGTCGGGCGGCCCCCTCGTCGATCTCGAGGGCCGCGTGGTGGGCATCAACTCGCGCGGCCAGGGGCGCGGCATCGGCTTCACCATCCCCATCGAGACGGCCCTCGACGTGATGGCGCAGCTCGAGCAGGGCGGCATCGAGCGCGGCTTCCTCGGCGTCACCCTGCAGCCCCTCGACCGCGAGCTGGCCGACTACTTCGGGGTGCCGGACGTGACCGGCGTGCTCGTCAACAGCGTCACGGAGGATTCCCCCGCGGCGCGCGCGGGCCTGCGCACGGGCGACATCATCACGTCGTTCGACGGCAAGGTCGTCGAGGCGGAGAAGGCAGAGGACCTCGGCAACTTCCAGCGCCGCGTGGCGGCGCTGGTGCCGGGTGCCGAGGCGAGCCTCGAGATCGTGCGCGGCGGCGAGCGCACCGAAGCGCGCGTCGCCATCGGCACGCAGCCCAAGATCGATCCCGCCGAGGCCGCCAGCGAGGCGCTCGGCGTGCACGTGCGCGAGATCACGGCGAACCTGGCGCGCAACCACCGACTCGCGTCGACGCAGGGCGCCTTCGTCTCCTTCGTGGCGCGCGGCTCGCCCGCGCGCGAGGCCGGCCTGCGCATGGGCGACGTGATCGTGGCCATCGAGGGCGCGGACGTGACGAGCATCGAAGACTTCCGCCGCGAGATCGCGCGCGCCGAGCCCCTCGAGCGCTTCCTCGTCACCGCGCGGCGCGGCGAGGAGACCAAGTTCGTGCTCGTGAAGCCCGGCGCCCGCGCAGCAGAGGAAGACGAGATCGACGAGGCGGGCGAGGCCGACCTGAGCGAAGGCCATTGAGCGCAAGCCGATCTCGGCCCGCGCTACGCTGCCCGATCCGGTCGCGGGCGCCCTGAACCATTCCAGGCCCCCTACATCCGAACTCTAGGAGTAGACAGCCGAAGTGACGAGACACGCCTGGTATGTCGCGCTCGGGCTCGCGTTGCTCGCGGGGGCCGTGCGCGCGGAGGATCCGTTCCTGCGCCGCACCACCACGGTGCGCGTGGTAGAAGAGGCGGGGCCGGCCGTGGTGAACATCACCACGGAGCAGACGGTGCAGTCGAGCCCCTTCCGCCCCTTCGGCAGCGATCCCTTCTTCGACCGCTTCTTCCGCGACTTCTTCGAGCCGCGCATGCCGCAGACCGTGCAGAATCTCGGCTCCGGCGTGGTGATCGACGCCGAGGGCCATATCCTCACCAACGAGCACGTGATCGCGCGGGCGAGCCGCATTCGCGCCAGCCTGGCCGACGGCCGCGAGTTCGACGCCACGTTGGTGGGTGCCGATCCCAACAACGACATCGCGGTGCTCAAGATCGAGACGGATGCGCCGCTGCCCTGGATCGCCCCGGGCCACTCGAACGATCTCATGGTGGGCGAGCCGGTCATCGCGATCGGCAACCCGTTCGGCCTGTCGCACACGGTCACCACGGGCGTGATCTCCGCCATCAACCGCTCGATCCGCACCGACGCCCGCGTCTACCACGGCTTCCTGCAAATCGACGCGTCGATCAATCCGGGCAACTCGGGCGGCCCGCTGCTCAACGCCGAGGGCAGCCTGGTCGGCATCAACACGGCCGTGTACGGCAACGCCCAGGGCATCGGCTTCGCCATTCCGATCGATACCGCGCAGCGCGTCGTCTCCGAGCTGATCGAGCACGGCGAGATCTCCCCGGTCTGGATCGGACTCGAGCTCCAGGATCTCGACCCGCGCCTGCTCGAGGCGCTCGGCCTGCCGCCGGGCACGCTCGGTGCGCTGGTCAACCGGGTGCGCGACACGAGCCCGGCGCAGCGGGCCGGGCTGCGCCGCGGCGACGTGCTGACGCGCGTCGACGGCCAGCCCCTCGAGTCGGCGCGCAGCTTCTACGAGCGGCTCGACACGGTCACGGTGGGGCAGAAGCTCGAGCTCACGCTGCAGCGCGACGGCGCCGTGCAGCGCCTCACGGTGCAGGCCGAGGAGCTGCCCGAGGCCTTCGTCGCGCGGCTCGTGGAGGAGCTCACCGGGCTCGCGCTGGCGCCTGCCGCGCGCGGCGGCTACCAGGTGCAATCCGTGCGCAGCGGCAGCGGCGGCGACCGTGTCGGTCTGCAGCAGGGCGATCTGGTGCTCGGCATCAACGGCCGCGCGCTCGAAGACGAGAGCGCGCTGCGCCGCGCCGTTCTCCACCTGCGGGGACAATCGCAGGCCCTGCTCGTGGTTCAGCGCGGAGCCGGCCGTTACCATGTGGCCCTGCCTCTGCTCTGAGCGCGCCCGCAGCGTCCCGGATCGGGTTCGTCCGGGATCGAGGTCGACTCGAATCGAACCCGAATCGAAATGGAACACACACCAGCACTCCGGCGTCCAACAGGACCGCGCTCCCAGAGACATTCACCGCGCAACCGCGCCCAGGCGTCACAGCGCACTTCGCGCCGACGCGATCGACGGAGACTCACATGAAGACGATTGGGAAGGGGATCCTGCTCGGCGGCGCGCTGCTCGCGGTGCTGGTCGCCACCGGGCACCTCGACATCCGCATCGCCTGGAACGACGGCATGGCCCACGCCATCGATCTCTTCGGCAAGAAGGAGAAGGCGGCGGAGGTCCCGGTCGAGCCCTTCTGGAACGAGCAATCGGGCGCAGAGCCGATCACGCCGGTCGGTGTGCCGAGCAGCTTCGCAGACCTGGCGGAGCGCGTGGCCCCGGGCGTGGTGAACATCAGCACCGAGAAGACGGTGGTGGGCAATCCGCTCGAGGAGTTCTTTCCGTCGCCCTTCTTCCACCCGCCCTTCGGCGAGCATCCGGAGATGAAGCGGCGCGTGCCGAGTCTGGGCAGCGGCTTCGTCATCTCGAAGGACGGCTTCATCGTCACCAACAACCACGTGATCGAAGACGTGGACAAGATCACGGTGATTCTCGAGGACGAGACCGAGATCGCCGCGGAGGTGGTCGGCCGCGACCCGAAGACCGATGTCGCGCTGCTGCGCGTGGAGACGGATCACGAGCTCTTCGCCCTGCCGCTCGGCAACTCCGACGCGGTGCGACCCGGCGAGTGGGTCGTGGCGATCGGCAACCCCTTCGGGCTCGAGCACACGGTGACGGCCGGGATCGTGAGCGCCAAGCACCGCAACATCCAGATGGGCATGTACGACGACTTCATCCAGACCGACGCGGCGATCAATCCCGGCAACTCGGGCGGGCCGCTCATCAATCTCTCCGGCGAGGTGATCGGCATCAACACCGCGATCAACCGGAATGCCAACACCATCGGCTTCGCGGTGCCCATCAACATGGCGAAGAGCGTGCTGCCGCAGCTGCGCGCGAGCGGCCACGTGACACGCGGCTGGCTCGGCGTGGTGATCCAGGACATCACGCCGGAACTCGCCGAGGCGCTCGGGCTCGGCGACCAGAGCGGCGCGCTGGTCTCCAAGGTGGTCGAGGACGGCCCGGCGGAGGCCGCGGGCATCCAGCGCGAAGACGTGATCCGCAAGTTCGACGGGCAGCCGATCGAGGATTTCAACGATCTGCCGCGCATCGTGGCCGCCACCCCGGTGGACAAGAAGGTGGAGGTCGTGGTGCTGCGCGGCGGCAAGGAGAAGAAGCTCACGGCGGTGATCGGCGCGCTCGAGGAGCCGGAGCTCAAGAAGCTCGCGTCGGCGCCGGGCGGCGGGGGTGCCGCGAACTGGGGCATGCGCGTGCAGGACGTGACACCCGATCTGGCGGACCAGCTCGGTCTCGAGCATCCCGAGGGCGTGGTCATCTCGGCCGTGGATCCGAGCGGTCCCGCGGCCGAGGCGGGAGTGCGGCGCGGCGACGTGATCCTCGAGGTGAACCGCGAGATCGTGAAGAACAGCGAGGATCTCGAAGCGCAGCTCGACGGCGCGGGCGAGCGCGCGCTGCTGCTGCTGCGCCGCGGCGACGCCCAGCTCTACGTGCCGGTGAACCGCGCAAAATCCTAGCCGCGGACGTCGTCGCGCAGGCGCGCGAGAGGCAGCCACCCCGCAGGGGCGCGCCGCGGCTCGCTTGTCAAGCGGGAGCGCGTGCCTAGGCTCCGGGCCATGCGTTTCGACAAGCTCACGATCAAGAGTCAGGAGGCTCTCGCCGAGGCCCAGTCCCTGGCCACGACGCGAGGCCACAGCGAGATCCAGCCTGCGCATCTGTTGCGCGCCCTGCTCGGCCAGCCGGAGGGCAGCACGGTGCCGGTGCTCCAGAAGCTCGGCATCTCCCTCGACCGGCTCCAGGGCGAACTCGAGTCCCTGCTCGAGCGCGTTCCCAAGGTCACCGGCGGCGCCCAGCCGCAGCTCTCCCGCGCCAGCGCGGGCGTGCTCGAGGCCGCCTTCGCGGAGGCCGAGGCGCTCAAGGACGAGTACGTCTCCACCGAGCACCTCTTGCTCGCCATCGCCTCCGAGAAGAAGGATCCCGCCGGGCGCCTGCTGCGCGAGGCGGGCGCCGGCCGCGAGTCCGTGCTCAAGGCGCTGGCGAGCGTGCGCGGTGGCGCGCGCGTCACCGACCCGGATCCCGAGTCCAAGTACCAGGCGCTCGAGAAGTTCGGGCGCGATCTCACCGACATCGCGCGCAAGGGCAAGATCGATCCCGTCGTGGGCCGCGACGAAGAGATCCGCCGCCTGGTGCAGGTGCTGTCGCGGCGCACCAAGAACAACCCGGTGCTGATCGGCGAGCCCGGCGTGGGCAAGACGGCCATCGCCGAGGGCCTGGCCCAGCGCATCGTGGCGGGCGACGTGCCCGAGAGCCTGAAGGATCGCCGCCTGATCGCCCTCGACATCGGCGCGCTGATCGCGGGCAGCAAGTACCGCGGCGAGTTCGAAGATCGGCTCAAGGCCGTGCTGCGCGAGATCGCCGAGGCGGAGGGGAAGATCATCCTCTTCATCGACGAGCTGCACACCATCGTCGGCGCCGGCGCCGCGGAGGGCGCGGCGGACGCGGCCAACATGCTCAAGCCCGCGCTGGCGCGCGGCGAGCTGCACTGCATCGGCGCCACCACGCTCGACGAGTATCGCAAGCACGTCGAGAAGGACGCCGCTCTCGAGCGGCGCTTCCAGCCCGTCTTCGTCGGCGAGCCGAGCGTGGAGGACACCATCTCGATCCTGCGCGGCCTGAAGGAGCGCTACGAGGTGCACCACGGCGTGCGCATCCAGGACCAGGCGCTGGTGCAGGCCGCGACGCTCAGCAACCGCTACATCACCGACCGCTTCCTGCCCGACAAGGCCATCGATCTGGTCGACGAGGCGGCGAGCCGCGTGCGCGTGCAGATCGACTCCATGCCGGAGGAGCTCGACCAGCTCGAGCGCAAGCGCGTGCAGCTCGAGGTGGAGAAGACGGCGCTCGAGAAGGAGAGCGACCCCGTCAGCCGGCAGCGCCTCGCGGCCGTGGCGGAGGAGATCGCCAACCTGCGCGAGCAGGGCGAGGCCATGAAGGGGCGCTGGCAGAACGAGAAGAGCGGCATCGCCCGCGTGCGCGAGCTCAAGGAGCGGCGCGAGGCGCTCAACGCCGAGCTCGCGCGCGTGCAGCGTCAGGGCCAGCTCGAGCGCGCCGCGGAGATCCGCTACGGCGAGCTGGTGCAGCTCGAGAAGGATCTCGAGCGCGAGCAGGACGCGCTCGCCGCGCTCCAGGCCCAGGGCTCCCTGCTCTCGGAGGAGGTCACCGCCGAGGAGATCGCGGAGATCGTCTCCAAGTGGACCGGCATCCCGGTCGCGAAGATGATGGAAGGCGAGCAGCAGAAGCTGCTCTCCATGGAAGACAAGCTGCGCGAGCGCGTGGTCGGCCAGGACGACGCGCTGCGGGCGGTGGCCGCCGCGGTGCGCCGCGCGCGCGCGGGCCTGCAGGATCCCGATCGCCCGATCGGATCGTTCATCTTCCTCGGGCCCACCGGCGTGGGCAAGACGGAGACCGCGCGGGCGCTCGCGCAATTCCTGTTCGACGACGAGCACGCCATGGTGCGCATCGACATGAGCGAGTTCATGGAGAAGCACACGGTCTCGCGGCTGATCGGCGCGCCCCCGGGCTACGTCGGCTACGAGGAGGGCGGCACCCTCACCGAGGCGGTGCGGCGCCGGCCCTACAGCGTGGTGCTCTTCGACGAGATCGAGAAAGCCCACCCGGACGTCTTCAACGTACTGCTGCAGATCCTGGACGACGGCCGTCTCACCGACGGCCACGGTCGCACCGTGGACTTCCGCAACACGGTGCTGATCATGACCTCGAATGTGGGCAGCCAGTTCATCGCCCAGCTCGGCGAGGAGCAGCGCGACGAGATGGAGAAGCGCGTCGAAGAGGCGCTGCGCGCCCAGTTCAAGCCGGAATTCCTGAACCGCATCGACGAGACGATCGTCTACCACCAGCTCGGGCGCGCGCAATTCCACAAGATCGTGGACATCCAGCTCGGGCGCGTGAAGAAGCTGCTGCGCGAGAAGCGCATCGAGATCGACGTGACCGAAGCGGCAAAGGATCTGCTCGCCGAGAAGGGCTACGACCCGCACTACGGGGCGCGGCCGCTCAAGCGCGTGATCCAGCGCATGCTCCAGGACCCGCTCGCCATGCGCATCCTCGAAGGCGACTTCCCCGAAGGCTCCGTGGTGGCGGTGGACGCGCGCGTCTCGGGCGAGGCGCTCGAGTTCCGCAAGGCCTGAGCGGCGGCGGTCGCGCGCTAGGGGCTCGCCGCATCGTCTCGGGCTGCGAACATCGCGCGCAGCGGCGTGAGCAGCGGCTCCTGCGGGCGCTCGAGGCCGTCGATCTGCGCGCGCACGACGCCCTCCCGATCGAGCAGCGTGATCCGCGAGGTGTGGCTGAAGCCGCCGTCGCCCGTCGGGCGATAGCGGATGCCGAGCACCAGTGCGAGCGCGCGGATCTGATCCGGATCTCCGTGCAGCAGCGTCCAGCGGGGGGGGTCGAGTCCGTGCTCGCGGGCGTAGGCGGCGAGACGCTCGGGTGTATCTCGCTCGGGATCGAAGCTGACGAGCAGATAGCGAACCGCCACGCGCTGCTCCGGATCGAGTGCGGCGTCTAGACGCTGGAGATCGTGCACCAGGATCGGGCAGGCGTGCTCGCAGGTGCCGTAGAAGAGCAGCACCAGCACGGGATGCCCGCGCAGCTGCGCCAGTCGGAACGCCTCCCCGTTCGCCTGTACCCAGGGATCCGCCAGCTGGTACACGGAGCGGTCGGCGAGCGGCGCGTCGCCGCCCTCCCGTGCCGCGTGATCGTGCGCGGCCGCGGTGTGCTCGCCCTGCGCCTCGCCCTCCCCCGCGTCGCCGCAGCCGTACACGAGCCACGCCGTGCAGACGCTCGCGAGCGCGGCCCTGCCCAGCGCGCCCCGCTTCACTGCAGGCTCCTGGCGCAGCGGAAGCCCAGATGGTGCAGCGCGTAGCGGGCCTCGAGGCTCGCGCGAAAGCCGAAGCGCATGAAGGCGGCGTAGTCCTTCACGTCTTCCGCACCGACGGAGGCGCCGCCACAGAAACGCCCGAGCTCGAGATCGCGATCCTGCCGATTGTCCGCGCTCGCAAAGCTCGCGTTGAAATCCTCCACCCATTCCCAGATCAGACCGTGCAAATCGTGAATGCCCCAGCGATTCGCGGGCGTGGTGCCCACCGCCGCCAGGTCGCCCCGTGGACGCGCGTAGAAGGCGAGGATGCGCTGCGTCACTTCGCTGGGCGACTCGCCGCCCTCTGGCGTCGCAAGCGCGGCCCACTCCCACTCGGCCTCCGTGGGCAGTCGCTTGCCGGCGCTCCGGCAGTAGGCAACCGCGGCAAAGTACGAGACGAACGTCACGGGTTGGTTCCCACGCGCTGCATCTCCGAGATCGAGATCCCCGACCCAGTGCGAGAGGTAGGCCGCGTCGACGAAGAGCGGCGAGGCGCGGGAGCGGCGCCACGCGGGATGCGCGCGCGCGAACTCGAGAAATGCCGCGTTCGTAACCGGCGTCGCATCCAGATCGAACGGCGCCACGGAGACGTTTCCTTCACCGCGCACCGGATAGAACGGCACGTATTCCCCACCCGCGACGCGCAGCATCCCGCCCGGCGGCGCTTCGCCCTCCTGCAGCACCTCGCCTGCCACGCGGCCCGCGAGCGCGAGCACCAGCGCCATGCATCCCGCCGCGGCACGCGCCCGGCTCAGGGGTGCCCCACCGCGTCCGGCTTGCGCAGCCGCTCGCGCACCGCCGCGACCTCGTCGCTGCCCACGCTGCCGCCATCGTTGCCGAAGCTGTTCAGCACGTAGGTCAGCACGTCGGCGATCTCGTGATCCGTGAAGTTCCCGAGCGGCGGCATGGCGCTGTTGAAGGCCTTCCCGTTCACCTCGACCGGCCCGGTCAATCCGGAGATCACGATGCGAATGGCGCGCTCCTTGTTCGCCAGCAAATAGTCGGACTCGGCGAGCGGCGGAAACACGTTGGGGAGCCCGCGGCCATCCGGCTGGTGACACGTCGAGCACGTGCCCTGGTAGACGGCCTTGCCGCGGGCGATGCGCGCCTCCAGGGTCTTGGCCTCCGGCGCGACCCCCTTCATCGCCTCGAGCGCCCGCTGCGAGCGCTCGGCCAGATACACCTCGTCCACCTCCTTGCCCGAGTAGATCACGCGGTTGTCCGGCCCTTCCACCGCGAGCATGCCGAGCGCGCCCTTGTTGAAGGCCCGGAAGATCGAGTGATCGACGAGGATGAAGGTGCCGGGCACCTGCGTCTCGAACTCGGCCATCATCGCCCCACCGGCGGGGATGAGCGTGGTCTGCACGTCACGGTGCGCAGGGCTGCCGCCCTCGGGATACAACGCGTCGAAGATCTCGCCAATCACGTGGAAGGAGCTCACGAGATTTGGACCACCGTTGCCGACGAACATGCGCACCGTCTCGCCCACCTTCGCCTTGAGCGCGTTGTCTCCGACCAGCGATCCCTCGCGCCCGTTGAACAGCACGTAGGCGGGATTCTCGTCGATGGCGCGCTGCATATCGAATGGCTGGTGCCCCGGCTCACGGAAGTCGCCCCTGGTGTAGAAGTCGCCCTGCACCACGTAGTACTCGCGATCCACATCCCGCCAGCCGGCCTCGGGCTCCACCACGATCAGGCCGTACATGCCGTTGGCGATGTGCATGCCCACGGGCGCTGTAGCGCAGTGGTAGATGAACACGCCCTCGTTGATCGCCTGGAAAGTGAACTGGCTCTGGTGGCCCGGCGCCGTAAACGTGCTGGTGGCACCCCCACCTGGACCCGTCACCGCGTGCAGGTCGATGTTGTGCGGCATGGCGTTGTCGGGGTGATTCATCAGGTGCAGCTCGACGAGATCGCCCCGGCGCACGCGGATCATCGGCCCGGGCGTCGTGCCTCCGAAGGTCCAGAACGTGTACTGCACGCCGTCCGAGATCTCCTTCACCAGCTCGCGCACCTCGATCTTCACCACCACCCGCGCCGGGTGATCGCGGTGCAGCGCAGGCGCCGCGTACGGCGGCACACCGAGCTGCGCCTCGATCACGGGCAGCGCGGCGACATCGACCTTCGGCACGCGCTCCGGCTCGGGCGCGGGCGGCGCGCTGCGCTCGGCCGAAGGAGGACAGGCCATCCAGACGAATGCCAAGAGTGTGAGAACGTGAGTTCGGATCCGCAAAGACATGGACACCCCCTCAGCGCCGAACACGGCGCCCCACCCCGTGGAGCCGGCCGGCATGAGACCCGCGCAGCATCGAATGAATTTCAACAGATGTCTAGATCTATTTATCTTTAATGAGCTGCGACTATCGAGAACTGGCAGGATCCGCCACGAGATGGGTGCTCCTAGCCCCATTCGAGGCTCGCCGGCAGCGTGCGACGCGGCCTGCGCGACCCGCTAGGCGCCGCCGGAGACGAGCGGGCGTTCGCGCAGGAAGGGCACGTCCGGCCGCGGGGCATCCATCTCGCGCGCGTAGCGGTGGCCGGCAAAGACCGCCGCGGCGATGGTGCCGGGCGCGCCGCAGTCGCCGACCCGGGTGATGTCGATGCGCTCGCACAGCGCGTCGTAGAGCGCGGCGCGCGGCGCGCGCGAGGTCACCATCACGACGCTGGCGGCGGGCGCTTCGCGCGTGCGCCCGGTGTAGGCGCAGGCGAGCACCACCTCACCAGCGCCCACCGACTCGAGCTGCGTGCTGGTCTCGATCCGGACCCCCAGCTCGAGCAGCCGCGCCTGGATGCGGATCTGCTCCATCGTCATGGTGGTCCAGCCCGAGACCAGCGCGGCCGGCGTGGCGAGCGTCACCGCGAGGCCGTCGCGCGCGAGCATCTCCGCCACCACGCCGCCCATGTAGTAGGGATCGTTGTCGTAGACGAGCACCGGGCTGCGCGGCGTCACGCCATCCAGCAGCGCATCGGGCGTCAGCACGTGGGCCTGGTCCCAGCCGTCGATCGGCGTGGCGCGCCCGATGCCGAGACCGTCCCGCCGCCAGACGGCGCCGACGGCGAGCGCCACGCGATCCGCGCCGAAGGCGACGATCTGCTCGGCGTCGAGCGCGCTGCCGAGAAAGATCTCGACGCTCGGCAGCTTGTTGAGCTGCGCCACGCGCCAGTCGCGCACGCGCGCCCACTCGGCGAGCCCCGGCAGCGCGGCCTCGCGCGTCACGCGCCCGCCGAGCGCGCCCTGCGCCTCGGCCAGCGTCACGCGGTAGCCGCGCTGGCCCAGCGCCACCGCGGCCTCGAGGCCGGCCGGCCCGCCGCCCACCACCAGCACGCTGCGCTCGGAGCCCTTGGCGGGGATGCGCTCGGGGTGCCAGCCGCGCCGCCACTCCTCGCCCATCGTCGGGTTCTGCGTGCAGCGGATCGGCACGCCGTGCACGTCGTTCGCGAAGCAGACGTTGCAGCCGATGCACTCACGGATGTCCTCGAAGCGTCCCTCCTCGATCTTGCGCGGCAAGAAGGGGTCGGCGATCGAGGGACGCGCGGCGCCGACCAGATCGACGATGCCGCGTTTCACCTGACTCAATATCGTGTCGGGCGAAGTGAAGCGGCCGACCGTGACGACCGGCTTCGTCGTGCCCTGCTTCACCCACGCCATGTAGGCTTCGAGCGCCGCCTCCTTCACGAAGCGCGACGCACCCATCTCGTAGCTGTAGTCCTCGACGACGATGTCCCACAGATCCGGGAGCTCGGCCATGCGCTCGAACATGGCGCGCTGCTCCTCGATCACGGGCACACCGTCCACGAAGCCCCCGGCCGCCGCGTAGCGGACGGCCACGCCGCAGCTCTCGCCCACCGCCTCGTGCGTCTCCTCGAGCAGCTCGATCACCAGGCGCATGCGGTTCTCGAGCGAGCCGCCGTACTCGTCGCCGCGCTGATTCGCGGGCGACAGGAACTGGGCGAGCAGGTAGTCGTGCGTCGGGTACACGTAGACGATGTCGAAGCCGGCGCGCCTCGCGCGCAGCGCGGCCTCGCGGTGCCAGCGGCGCAGCGCGCGGATGTCGGCCTTGTCCATCACGCGGCACTGGGCCGGCTGACGCGTCTCGCTCGGCCGGCTCCAGGCGCCGATCGGCTCCTCGCGCGAGTAGAGGTTGGCCACGAAGCCGCCCCCGTGCCACAGCTCGACGCCCGCCAGCGCGCCGTGGCGGTGCACCTTCTCCACCATCAACGCGTGCGCGCGCACGTCTTCCTCGTCCCAGAGCGTGGCCGCGGGGAAGGGATCGTCGTCGGAGCTCGGGTGGATCGAGCAGTACTCGGTGCACACCACGCCCCAGCCGCCCTCGGCCTTGATCTCGCGCATGGCGGCGAGCGTGCGGGGCTTGCCGTAGCCCATGCCCGTGCAGTGGGGCACCTGGTAGAAGCGGTTCGGGGCGGTCACCGGACCGATGCGAATCGGCTCGAAGAGAATGTCGTAGCGGGGATCTCGTGCCATCGACCCCTGGGTGCGGTGCGCGCCCCGGGCTCGGTAGCAAAGTCGAAATCCCCGCGCCCGTCAGGCGCGGCGCGCCCCAGACACGGCGCGCGCGGATCGCGCGTCGCCGCCCGCGCCCGAGAGCGCCCGGTGCTGGTACAGGACGCCGTCGCGAAAGCCCTGGTCGCGGTAGTACGCACGCGTTCCCACCGCGGAGATCACGGCGAGATCCTCGAAGCCGGCTGCCCGCGCGCGCCGCGCCGCCGCCTCGAGCAGCGCGCGGCCGAGCCCGCCGTGCTGCGCGCCGCGCGCGGCTCGTGCGCCGAGTGGCAGCGACGCGCCGTAGACGTGCAGCTCGCGAATCACGGCGCTGCGGCCGAGCTCCGCCACGGGCGCTGCCGCGCGCGGCAGCGCCAGGCGCAGGAAGGCCACGAGGCGATCGTCTCGCGTCACGTACTCGAAGAACACCTCTTCGCCGATCGAGGTCGCGTACGGCGTGGTCACGAGCCGCAGCGCCGCGCGCTCGAAGGGGGTCGCTCGGATCTCGCGGCTGCGGATCTCGCGCGGCGCGACGCCCCGCGCGGCCAGGCGCCGCTCCGCCACCTCGCGCAGGTTTGCCGTGTGGGTGCCCGCCGCGATGTCGTGCGCGGAGAAGTCGCGGATCACCCGCGTGAGTCGGCAGTAGCGCGGCGTGCGTTCGATGCACGCGATGAGCACCTCGAGCAGCGTCTCGTCATCGTAG
>JAOUNA010000042.1 GCA_029881215.1 Myxococcales bacterium
GAGGCAAGGCTGCTGCTCGACGACGGCGTGGTGGCGGACGCGCGCGACATCGATACGTGCATGATCCTGGGCGCGGGCTGGCCGTTCTTCAACGGCGGCATCTGCAAGCATCTCGACCAGATCGGCATGAGCGAGCAGCTCTTCGGCGCGCCGCTCGTCGGCGCACGAGACGCGGCGGAGGCGGCGCCGGCGCGCTGATCCGGGACGCGGCGGGCGCGATGGCGCTACCCTCCCGCGCGAGGAGAACAGAATGCTTCGCTTGCTCGCCCGGCTTCTGGTCGCGCCGATCGCGTTCGTCGGATGCGTCGGCATCGACGTCGCCGTAGACCACGATCCGGAGGTCGACTTCTCGAAATACGACACCTTTGCGCAGGTGCCGCCGCCCGCGCAGATCGAAGGCGTACCCGACTACACGGAGGTCCGGGGCCGGCAGATCCAGTATTGGATCGCCAGCGCGCTCGAGGCCAAGGGCTATCGGAGAGCCGACCGGGAGAGCGCGGATCTGCTCATCGCGTTCACCCTGAGCGGCGAGCCACGCACCGACATCTGGGTCGAGGAATACGGCCACGTGGAGGGCGCAGCGCGGCGGCCGGACGCCTGGCGAGCCGGGGGATACGGCATCGACACCTGGCAGCGCAGCGGCAGCGTCAGCAGGCGGGATTACGTGCAGGGCACGCTCTCCATCGACGTCTTCGACAACGCCGAGGAGCGGATGATCTGGCACGGCCGGGCCACGGCGGACGTCTATACCTCGTCGGAGGCCCAGAAGACCGGACGGAAGGCGGTGAAGCAGTTGATCGAGCGATTCCCGCCCGAGGCGCGCTAGCCGATCGGCAGTCGGCTCGAGCCTGCACGGCGCCGCGAGTCATCGCGGCCGCTCCCTGCGGCGATGACGAGGGCGCGAAGATCGTCCAAACTTTCCGCGATCGCGGCATGGCAATGTGCCACAGATTGCGCTGTCGTTGCCGCGCCGCGATGTATCGCTGCGCTGGAGTTGCCGCCGTCGAGGAGAGAGCACGCCATGAAACGCGGCGTCGCTGGCAAGTTTGCCGTACGGAACGCCGATTCATTGACTATGGGCGGCGGTGCGCCGCGAGATCGAGCGGCAGAGCCGCTCGCAGCCGTCGCGAACGCTCGCGGACGGACTTGCGCGAGCGCGCCCGATCGCCAGCGGGGAGGCGTCGCGTCGCCTCGCGCGCCATACCCGGGAGTTTGCGAGCATGCGTTTCTCTGCTGAAGGGCTTGGCCCGCCCATCATCGCCGTGCACCTGGCAGCCCTGGCCACCGCCACGGTCACGTTGGCGTGCAGCACGCCCGCGGCCACTCCGGGCGACGCACGCAGCGCGCCCGAATCTTCCGCTGCGGCGACTCCGGCGCGGAGCACGGACGGCAGCTGGATCGGGCGCGTGCGTGGCGAGATCGCTGCGAGGGAATACGAGGCCGGTGACAACGGGCGTGGCCTGCAGGCGCCCAACCGCGCCCATGACCTCCGCACCTACTTCGACGGCGCGGGTGTGCGCGTGCACGCGCGCGCCGACTCGCACGGAGCCGAGCTGCTGTCACTGTCCATCGCGGGTGTCGGACGCGGCGAAGCGTTGACCCCGCTTGCACCCGGCGCGGTCGTCGCCCTGGGAGCGCGCGTCGAGATCCGACGCCCCGAGATTCTGGAGTGGTACGAGAACTCGCCCGCGGGCCTCGAGCAGGGCTTCACGCTGCCGCGGCGACCCGATGGCGAAGGCGCGCTGGTGTTGGCTCTGTCGGTAGGATCCGCGCGCGCCTCGCAACGCGGGGAGCGCGTCATCCTCGAGACGGCGGCGGGTCGGAGCCTCGAGTACGCGAAGCTCGCCGCCGCGGACGCGATGGGGCGTGCGCTGCCGGTGCGGTTCGAAGTGCCGGGACCTGCGCGGGTGCACCTCGTGGTGGAGGATCGCGGGGCGTTGTATCCGCTCGCGATCGATCCGCTGCTGACCGCCGTTCCCGACGCGCAGATCGAGTCGAACCAGGCGCTCGCCTATCTGGGATACGCCGTGGCGAGCGCCGGCGACGTGAACGGGGACGGCTACGACGACGTGATCGTGGGCGCGCACAAATACGACGCGGGCCAGGTGGATGAGGGCGCGGCCTTCGTCTGCCTCGGCAGTGCCGCGGGCATTCCCGACGGCAATCCCATCACGGCTGCCACGCAAATCGAGTCGGATCAGATGAACGCAGCGCTGGGCTGGAGTGTGGCGGGCGCTGGCGACGTCAATGGAGATGGCTACGACGACGTCATCGTCGGCGCCTGGGCCTACGACGCGGGCGAGGTGGACGAAGGCGCGGCCTTCATCTTCCTGGGCAGCGCCGCGGGCATTCCGGACGGCAATCCGCTGACCGCCGCCACACAGCTCGAGTCGAACCAGGCAGATGCAACCCTCGGCGTCAGCGTGGCCGGCGCCGGCGACGTCAACGGCGACGGCTACGACGACGTGATCGTGGGCGCGGACTGGTACGACGCGGGTCAAACCTACGAGGGCGCGGCGTTCGTCTTTCTCGGCAGCGCGAGCGGCATCGCGGACGCAAGCCCCGCGACCGCCGCGGCCCAACTCGAGTCGAACCAGGCCTACGCGGGATTCGGCTGGAGCGTGGCAAGCGCCGGCGATGTCAACGGCGACGGCTACGGCGACGTGATCGCAGGCGCCTGGGCCTACAACGCGGGGCAGTCGGAAGAAGGAGCGGCGTTCATCTTTCACGGCAGCGCCACGGGCATTGCGGACGGCAACCCGATCACGGCCGCTACCCAGCTCGACTCGAATCAGCCGTACGCCGCCTTGGGCATCAGCGTGGCCGGCGCCGGCGACGTGGACGGCGACGGCTACGACGACGTGATCGTCGGCGCCTACCAATACGACGCCGGTGAGCTCGACGAGGGTGCAGCCTTCGTCTTCCACGGCAGCGCGACCGGCATCGCGGACGGAAACCCCGCGACGGCCGCGGCGTGGCTCGAGGCGGACCAGCCGGAGGCGAAGTTCGGCGACAGCGTGGCGGGAGCCGGCGACGTCAACGGAGACGGCTACGACGACGTGATCGTGGGCGCGTGGGCATACGACGCAGGCCAGCTGGACGAGGGCGCCGCCTTCGTCTTCGTGGGCAGCGCGGCCGGCATCGCGAACGGCAACCCGACGACAGCCGCGGTGCAGATCGAATCCGACCAGGCAAGCGCGACGCTGGGCATCCGCGTCGCCGGCGCCGGGGATGTGGACGGAGACGGCTACGACGACGTCATCGTCGGCGCGGATTGGTACGATGCGGGCCAGGAGGACGAGGGAGCAGCCTTCGTCTATCTGGGAGACGTCGCCGTGCCCGAAGCGGGCGATCTCGGCCTCGTGGCGGGCGCCATCCTGCTCGCCCTGCTCGGCCGCCGACACCGCGCATGCGTGGGCGCACCGCGAGAAGCGTCCTAAGCTGGTCGTCCGGCTGCCGCGGCAAGCGGCAGTGGCGCAACGACGGCGCGCAGGTGGGCGCGAACGTCCCCGCGCCGCGCTCTCGCGCCGACACCTTCCCTCCCCCGAACGGAACCCCGCATGGACTGGCTCACCAATCCGGAGATCTGATCGCGCTGATCACGCTGACCACCCTCGAGGTGGTGCTGGGCATCGACAACGTCATCTTCATCTCGATCCTGGCGAGCAGGCTGCCCGAGCCGCAGCAGCGTCCGGCGCGCCGACTCGGGCTGGTCGCTGCCATGATCACCCGCTTGCTTCTCCTCCTCTCGCTGACGTGGATCATGCGGCTCACCACGCCGCTCTTCGCGGCCTTCGGCCAGCAGATCTCCGGGCGCGATCTGATCCTGGTTGCCGGCGGCCTCTTCCTGCTGGCCAAGGCCACCCACGAGATCCACGACAAGCTCGAAGGCGAAGCGGGCCACGCGAATCCCCGAGGCGCCGCCTCCTTCGGCGGCGTGGTCCTCCAGATCATGCTGCTGGACGTCGTGTTCTCGCTCGACTCCGTCGTCACGGCCGTTGGCATGGTCGACGTGGTCTGGGTCATGGCCACAGCCATCGTCATCGCCGTCGGCATCATGCTCGTCTCGGTCGAGACGATCGCCGCCTTCGTCGAGCGCCATCCCACGGTGAAGATGCTGGCCCTGAGCTTTCTGCTCCTGATCGGCCTCTCGCTGGTCGCCGAGGGCTTCGATCACGAGATTCCCAAGGGCTACCTCTACTTCGCCATGGGCTTCTCGGTCTTCGTGGAGATGCTGAACCAGAAGGCGCGCAGGCGGCGGCCGCCGCCCGTGGACCTGCGCCGCGCGATCACCGAGGGGTGACACGCGCCGTCACGCAGCGCGCGCCCCGTCGCCCGTCCGCCCCGACTAGGCGCGGCCGTGCGGGGCCTCGAAATCCAGCACGGGGCCATCCGGCACGATACCGAACGGGTTGAGATGGCGGTGCGACTCGAAGTAGTGCCGCTTGATGTGCTCCAGGTTCACCGTCTCCGCGATCCCCGGCAGCTGGTAGATGTCTCGCGTGTAGCCCCAGAGGTTCGGATAGTCGACGAGCCTGCGCAGATTGCACTTGAAGTGCGTCACGTACACCGGATCGAAGCGAATCAGCGTGGTGAACAGACGCACGTCCGCCTCGGTCAGCCGGTCGCCGCAGAGATAGCGCGAATCGGCCAGGGTTGCCTCCACGCGGTCGAGCGCCGCGAACAAGCCCTGGACGGCCCGGCCGTAGGCCGCCTGCTTGCGCGCGAAGCCGCAGCGATAGACGCCGTTGTTGATCTCCGGGTAGATCCAGTCATTGAGCGCGTCGATCTGCGCGCGCAGCACCTCCGGATAGAGATCCCGCTCCGGATGCGTGGCGACGTCCTGGAACTCGGCGTTCAACATGCGAATGATCTCGGCGGATTCGTTGTTGACGATCACCTCCGTCTGGCGGTCCCAGAGCACCGGCACCGTGACGACCCCATCGAAGTTCGGGCACGACTCGACGTAGACCTGCCGCAGCAGATGAAAACCCTTGACCCGGTCGCCCGTGGCACCCGCCACGTTCTGCTCGAAGGTCCATCCGCTCGACGGCAGAATCGGATCCACCACGTCCACGCTGACCGCATCCTCGAGACCCTTGAGCACGCGCACGATCAGGGTGCGGTGCGCCCAGGGGCAGGCGAGCGACACGTACAGGTGATAGCGGCCGAATCCGGGCGAGAAATCGGTGCTGCCGTCTGCCTTGATCTGCGCACGGAAGCTCGTGGGACAGCGGACGAACTCGCCGTCGTCGTCGATCTCGCGCTCCCAGGTATTGCCGCTGGGCCCATTCTTGTCCTGTGCCGCCATCGCAAGCCACCCCTTCGGATGCTGCCATCCACGTCTATCCGAGCTCTGTCGCGCGCGCTACGACACCCGCGCTCACTCGTTTCGGCGTTCGATCGCCGCGAAGAAGCTCGCCTCGTCGCGACGGATGACCAGCAGCGTCTTGTCGCCCGCTGCCACCAGCTTTCGCTCCGCTTCGAGCCCGCCGGCGACCGGCGCGCGATCCACCTCGACGATCACGTCGCCGGCCCGCAGACCCGCGCCGTCGGCTGGGCCGCCAGGGTAGACACGCGTGATCAGCGCCCCCTCCGCCTTGCCGAGCTCGAGCTGCTTGCGAAGCTCGGACGGCACGTCGGCGATGTCGAAGCCGAAGGCGGTCGAGCCGCGATCGTCCGCGGGGGCGGACGCAGCGACGCGCTGCGGCGCCTCCTCGAGCTCGCCGATCGTCACGCGCTTGGTCTCGCGCTTGCGCTCGCGGAGCAGCTCCACGTCGACCTTCGTCCCCGGCGCCGTCAATGCCACCGCCCGCGGAAGCTCCCGCATCCGATGGATGTCCGTCGACCCGAAACGCACGATCACGTCACCCCGCTTGAGTCCGGCGGCGTCGGCCGGGCTCTCGGGCGTAACCTGGGACACGAGGGCGCCCTCCTGGGACTCGAGCGCGAGCGCATCGGCCAGCTCCGGCGTGATCGGCTGGACGCCGACGCCGAGCCAGCCGCGCACCACCCGACCCCCTTTCTCCAGCTGCGGAAGGATCTCCTTGGCCATGTTGATCGGCACCGCGAAACCGATCGTATTCGCCTGCGGATTGATCGCGGTGTTGATCCCGACGACCTCGCCGGCCAGGTTGAGCAGCGGCCCCCCCGAGTTGCCGGGGTTGATCGCGGCGTCCGTCTGGATGAAGTCATCGTAGGGGCCCTGGCCGATGTCGCGTCCCGTCGCACTGACGATGCCCGCGGTGACGGTGTGATCGAGGCCGAATGGACATCCGACGGCGATCACCCAGTCCCCGGGAAGCAGGCTGGCGGAGTCGCCGAGAGGGAGAGCCACGTAGGCACGGTCCGCCTTGGCGCGAATCAGCGCGATGTCGGTCTTCGGATCCTGCCCGACGACCTCCGCGAGCGCGCGCGATCCGTCCGAGAAGACGACCTCGATCTTGTCGACCTCCTCGACAACGTGGTTGTTGGTGACGATCAGGCCGTCGTCCGAGATCACGAAGCCGGTTCCCAGGCTGGGGACCGTGAAGCTTCGCGGGGCGGGGGTCTCGCCCGGCCGCTGCGGCGCACCGAAGGGTCCGCCGAACAGATCTCCGAAGAGGTCGCCGAACGGGGAGCCGAAGCCCGGAGACGACTGCACGACGGTCTTCGAGGTGTGCACATTGACGACACCCGGCGCAGCGTCCCGTGCCAGGACGGCAAACCGGGAGTGCTGCCCGGCCCCGCCCACGACCTCGTCGGGTGCGATGCCGGCCGGGCCGGCCGCCACCGGGGCCGGGCCGCCCTGACCGCTCGTCGGCTGCAGGGCCTCCGGCGCGGCAACGCCTCCCGACCAGGCGAGGAACATGCCGACGATGCACCCGATGCCGAGCCCGATGCCGAGCGGAACGATGCGTGTCATCTCGCGTCCTCCTTCTCCATGGGTTCCCAGGAACCGAAGGAAATGTCTGCCATCCCTACGGCGTCGTCACGCGTGCGCTTGCGCCTCCGGCGCTTCGCTCACCCGCAAGGCGGCGCCGACGTACACGGTTGCCAGGATCGCGAAGATGTAAGCCTGGAGCAGTCCGATCAGCACGTCGAGGGCCATGAGCGGCATCGGCACCAGAAAGCCCGTGAGCGCCACGAGGAGCGCCACGACCAGGTGCCCCGACATCATGTTCCCGAAGAGACGAACGGAGAGGGCGAGCGTGCGCGAAAGCTCCGAGAGCACGTGAAGCGGCGCGAACAGCGGGTTCGGACGGAAGTAGCCGAGCAGATAGCCGCGCAGCCCCCGCGCCCGGATGCCCGCCACGGGCACGGCAAAGAACACGATCGCGGCGAGCGCCGAGGTGGTGGCGAGGCTCGCCGTCGGCGGGCGCACACCGGGGAGCTGGCCGGAGAGATTGCAGGCCGCGATGAAGAGAAAGAGGCTTCCCGAGAGCGTCACCAGCGCGGGCTCCGAGCGACCCGCCACCTCGCGCACCAGGCGATCGAGCCACTCGACGGTGAGCAGCGCCAGCGCCGCGGGCGTGCCGGTCGGCGCGCGCCGCAGCCCCGCGCGGAGGGCCAGCGCGATCAGCACGATCCCCAGGGACACCGCGAGCGACGTAACCGTCGTCACCGTGACCGGGATCCCGAAGAACGAGAACCACACGATTTCTCCGAAGATCTGCGCTTCCATGTCGCCTACTTCCGATGCTCGCGCACGACCCGCCACGCGATCGCACTCCCGAGCATCACACCCGCGAACAGCAGCATCAGGGTGAAGCGCACACCGCTGCCGAAGTAGAGATCGAGTCGGTGTCCGAGCCAGGCTCCTGCCGTCGCGGGCAGCGCGATCGACCAGCCCACCGTTCCCAGCACCGAGAGCGAGCGCCAGAACGATGAGCCGCTCGGATCGCGGCGCTGCAGGCGGCCGACGTCGCGCTCGAGCGAGCGCCGGGGATCGGGACGTCCGGCCGGCTTCGGCGCGTCGGGGCGATCAGCCACGCTCCCCTCCCCTTCCCGCGGCCGATACCGGGCTTCGACGCAGCTCCTGAAGGATCCCGGCTTCGAGCCGCTGCAAGACCGCGCGCAGTTCGCGATCTGCGCTCGGCGTCTCGAGTGCCCGCTCGATCTCCACCCGGACGGCCTCCGCAGTGTCTCCGACGACGGCCAGCGGCGTCAGCAGCACGGCCTCCCGGCCGTCGCAGCGCAGCAGACCGCCCGCGGTCGCCACGAAGCGCTCCGCATCGCGGTCGCTCGCCAGCACCAGGCCGGATTCCACAACGAGCGCCGCCGGCTCGGAGCGGGGGCGCAGGCCGACCTGCCCCGTGTCGGTCGGCACGCGCAGCGAGGTGACGCGCTGGTCCACGACACCGCCCAGTGGCGTGCGCACCATGAATCGAAGCGTCTGCTCACGCACCGCGCCGCTCCCCTTCGAGCTCGTCGAGCGTCCCGATCATGAAGAGCTCCCGCTCGCCGCGCGCGTCACAGCGTCCGTCCAGGATCGCCGCGACGTCGCTCACCGCTCGCTCGAGGGGCACGCGCCGGCCGGGCCGTCCCGTGAAGGCAGCCGTCACGTGAAAGGGCTGCGTCAGGTAGCTGCGCAGCCGCCGCGCGCGGCCAACCTGTTGCCGATCCTCCGGCGAGAGCTCTTCCATCCCGAGCATGGCAATGATGTCGCGCAGCTCCTGGTAGCGCCCGAGCACGCGCTGCGCCTCCTGCAACACCTCGTCATGTCGCTTCCCGACGATCTCCACGTCGAGCGCCTTCGACCACGACGCGAGCGGATCGATCGCCGGATACAGGCCCTCCGCCGCGATATCCCGCGAGAGAACGAGCGCGCTGTCGAGATGGCAGAAGGCGTGGGTAATCGCCGGATCGGAGTAGTCGTCCGCCGGAACGTAGATTGCCTGGAGCGAGATCATGTCGCCGCGATGCGTCGCCGTGATGCGTTCCTCGAGGTCGGCCAGATCCGCGGCCAGGGTCGGCTGATAGCCGACGCGCGAGGGCATGCGCCCGAGCAGCCCCGAGACCTCCATCCCCGCCTGCACGTGGCGATAGACGTTGTCGATCACGAAGAGCACGTCGCGCCCGTCGTGGTCGCGAAAGTGCTCGGCGACGGCGAGCGCGGCGAGCCCGACGAGGAAGCGCGCACCCGGGGGCTCCTTCATCTGCCCAAAGACGAGCACCGAGCGGTCGAGCACGCCCCGACGGCGCAGCTCTTCCCAGAGCTCGAGCCCCTCGCGCGAGCGTTCGCCGATGCCGGCGAAGACCGCGACGCCCTCGAGCGACTCGACCGCGTTGTGGATGAACTCGGTCAAGACAACGGTCTTTCCCACGCCGGCCCCGCCAAAGACCGCGGCCCGGCCGCCGTGCACGATCGGAGAGAAGAGATCGATCACCTTGATGCCGGTTTCGTAGAGGCTGCCCGAAGCGCGCCGCGCGGAGGCGGGCGGCGGCGGCCGGCGGATCGGCTCGCGAACGGCCCCGTCGAGGGGCGCGCCCCCATCGAGGACACGCCCGTTGAGATCGATGACGCGTCCGAGGAGCTCGCGCCCCACCGGCACCCGAAGCGGTTCTGCGTCGGATTCGACGCGATCGCCGCGGCGCAGACCGCGCGTCGGTTCGAGCGCGATGACTCGGGCCGTGGTGACGCTCGTGTGGCCATACACCTCACCGGTCACGGGCGCCCGATCCTGCGGATGAACGATCACCCCCGCGCCGATGGCCGGCAGCGCGCCTTCGAAGCGCATCTCGAGGACGGTGCCCCGAATCGAGGTGACCTCTCCGCGCAGCTTCGCCAGGTCCGTCATGGCAGAGCTCCGGACGCGCGCTGCGCGGCCCGCGCGGCCGAGACGACCTCGAGCACCTCCTGCGTGGACGCCTCGCGGCGCAACGCCGCGGCGAGGCGTCGCGTGGCGCCGATGCGCTCCTCCAGCCAGGATCGCGCGGACTCCGCCGTGACGAGGCGCTTGCCGTGCTCGGAAGCGAGCGCCTCGAGGAGCGTCTCGTAGAGCGAGGCGTAGAGGTGCTCGCGAACGACCACCGCGCGCAGATGCTCGGCGTCGCAGTACGGCGAGCTCGCGAGACGGGGCCGACCCGCCGCCGCCGCGACCGGCAACACCGGCACACGCATGGGTGTGTAGCTTCCCGCGCCCTCGAAGCGCGCCGCGACGAGCCAGAGCGCCCCGAGCCGGCCCTCCCGCCGCAAGGAGAGCAGCGTGTCGACGAGGGGGAGCAGGAGTCCCGTCAGCCCGGCAACCCGCGTGGGCGCAGGCTGCACCGCATCGGGGAGCGCGCCGGCCTTCTCCAGCGGCGCGACCGCCCGTCGCCCCAGACACACGAGCGGCCCGGGTCCGCACTCGGAGCGCAGCGCCAGGGCCTCGCGCACGAGCCGCGCAGTGTAGTCCCCCACCAGTCCGAGATCCGCCGCGACCAGAACGATGCCCGCCGGCGCTGCGTCGCGCGCGGCCTCGCGCGCGCCCAGCACGGCGAGAAAGCCCTGCATCGCTTCCCGATAGGCGCGCACGGCCGCGAGGGGGGCCCGCGCCGCCCGGAAGTGCTGGGCGGAGAGCGAGCGCAGCGCGGCGACCGCCTCCTCGAGCGCGCCCAGCGCGCGCAGGCGTCGTTGCAGCACGCGCGCCCGACTCACGGCCGCTCCTCCTGCGCAGCGCTGCCGAGCGCCGCGGCGTTCGCGCGGATGCGCTCGACCCAGTCGCCCTCGGGCAGCTCGCCCCGCTCGAGCCGCGACGCGGTGCCCGGCTCCTCGGAGCGAACGCGCGCCACCAGGCTCTCGACGAAGCGCGGCGCCTGCTCCGGGGCGAGTCCGTCGAGCCATCCCTCACTCACCGCGAGCACGCCCAGCACCTGCTGCGCGATACCGCGGGGACTCAGCCGCGGCTGGCGGAGCAGCGCGCGCAGCAGTCGGCCGCGCGCGATCTCCTGCGCGAGGCCCGTCTCGAGCTCGAGCCCCACCCGCGCGAGCGACTCGAGCTCCTCGAAGCGCGAATGCAGGATGCGGAGGTTTCGCGCCGCGATCTGGACCGGAGCGGGCTGCGCCGCGCCGCCGATGCGGGACACGCTTCTGCCGATGTCGACCGCGGGTCGCTCGTTGCGCGCGAAGCGCGCCGTGTCGAGGTAGATCTGCCCATCCGTGATCGAGATGATGTTGGTCGGGATGTAGGCGGCGATATCGCTCTCGGTGGTCTCGACCAGGGGCAGCGCGGTCACGGAGCCGCCCCCCGCGGCGGCGTTGCGCGCCGCCGCCCGCTCCAGCAGCTCCGCGTGGATGAAGAAGACGTCGCCGGGGAAGGCCTCACGGCCGGGCGGCCGATCCATCAGCAGGCTCAGCTCTCGATACGCATCTGCGTGTTTGGTGAGGTCGTCGTAGACCACGAGCGCATGGCCGCCCTGGTCGCGGAACCACTCGGCCACGGAGGCGCCCGCGTACGGCGCCAGGTAGCGCATGCCCGGCGGCATCGAGGCGTCGGCCGCCACGATCGCGGTGTTCTGGAGCGCCCCCGCGCGGAGCAGGGTCTCCCGAAGCGTCAGCACCCGGGACATGGCCTGCCCGATCACCACGTAGACGCAGGCGACGTCGCCGGCAGTCTGCGCAACGATGGCATCTTCGGCGAGGGCGGTCTTGCCGACGTTGCGATCCCCGATGATCAGCTCGCGCTGTCCGCGGCCGATCGGGATCGCCGCGTCGATCACGAAGACACCGGTGCGCAGCGGCGCGTCGACGGCCTTGCGCTCGATCAGCTCAGGCGCCGGCCGGAACAGCTCGCACCGCGGGAGCTCGGGCAGCGGCCCGCCGTCGTCGAGCGGGTTGCCGAGGGGGTCGATCACCCGGCCCAGCGTGGCGGGGCCCACCGGCAGCTCCGGCAGGCGCGCCAGGCCGACGACCCCCTCCCCCGCCCGAACGGCCTCGGCACCCGAGAGCAGCAGGACGCCCGTGCTGTCGGCGCGCAGATCGAAGGCCAGGCCGAGCGCGCCCGAGTCGAAGCCGACGAGCTCCTCGTAGGCGACGCGCGTGAGCCCGGCAACCTGGGCGACACCATCGCCGGTACGCGCGACCACGCCGCGCGCTCGGAACACTGAGGAGAGGTCTGCCTCACGAGCGGCCGCCAGGATCCGTGCGTCGTGCGGGAGATCATCCGTCATGGTTCGCCTGCTCGTTCTCGAGCCGACGCACGAGCACGCGCTCTGCCTGCGCGGCGAGACCCGCCGCGGAAGCATCGACGAGCCCCCTCGCCGTGAGAACACGAATCCCCGCAATCAGGGCGGGATCGACGCGCTGCAGCGCATCGGCCGCAGCTCCACCCAGCGCCTTCCGCAGCACCTCGAGCGCCGCCTCGTCGAGCGTGCGCGCCGACTCGATGACGACGGGCGCGAGCGCGCCCGCGGCGCGCAGCGCCTCGAGCTCCCGGCAGGCGACCGCTCGCAGGGATGCCTCGAGATCCGGACCCTCCATCTCTTCGAGCAGTCGAACGACGATCTCCCGTGCGGCGGACACCGCGTCGCGAGCCAGCGATCGGGCCTGTGCGCGGCGCAGCCCGACGAGCTCCGCCTTGAGCGTGTCGCGTTCGCGTTGCGCCTCGGCGCGAGCCGCCTCCACGAGCCGCCCGCGCTCGCTCTCCGCTTCGCGCTGCACCCGTTCGCGAAGTGCCTCGAGCGAGCTCTCCAGATCGCTGCGCTGCGCGCGGGCCGCCTGCAGCGCGCGGGCCGCCTCGGCGCGGGCGTCCGCGGCCGCGCGCTGCTCGCCCTCGAGCGCGCTGCGCCGGCGCTCCAGCGCAGCGCGCACCGGGCGGAAGAAGAGCCATCCGAGCAGCCCCGCCAGCAGCACGAAGTTGGCCGCTTCGAAGAAGAACGTCACCCAGCCGGCCGACATGGCGCGCCCGCCCTGGCGCTAGCGTCCCACGTAGGGATTCGCGAAGAGCAGAATGAGGGAGATCACGAGGCAGAAGATCGCCGTCGACTCGACCATGGCCAGGCTCACGAAGAGCGTGCGCGTGATCGAGCCGGCCTCATCGGGCTGGCGCGCCAGGGCGTCCATGGCGGCGGCCCCGATCCGACTCTCTCCGAGGGCCGCGCCGATGGCGCCCGCCGCCATCGTGAGGGCGGCTCCCGCGACCGAAATCACCGTCAACCACTCGTGTCCGCTCATGCCGGCTCTCCTCCTGTGGAGCATCTGAACCAGCGATGCGTTGCAAGCAACGGGCCAGCTGGAGCACGACGTTCCCCCGCTTCTGCGCGCTCCGCAGCACCGATTTCTGGCTTGGCTCCCGTGCGCTGCGTCCGCTGCGGCGCGAGGAAGATCCGGCGTGGCGAATTTCGCCACGGACCGGCGAGCCTCGAAAGACTGCGGGATGGCGGACCGGGCCGTGCCCGTTGCTCGGCTCCGTGCGCCCCGGAAGGGGGATCTTGCCAAGCCGCAGCGACTCCAGGAGGATCTGCCCCGAGCGAAGACCTCGCGCGGACGCGCCACCGCGGAGAGGCGGCGGCCTGGTCCTGCGTGCGAGTCGGAGGAGCGTGCATGAGCCGGGCGTTCGTCAAGGAATCAGATGGAGACGACCCGGGCGCACTGCCCGAGCGGCGCATCAGCCAGCACCCGAATCTGGTGACGGCGCGCGGCCTGCGCCTGATCGAGGAGCAGATCGCGCGGCTCGAGGCGGAGTACGCCACGGCGCGTGCTGCGGACGATCGCGCGGCGATCGCGCATCTCTCCCGCGATCTGCGCTACTGGAGCGCGCGCCGAGCGTCGGCGCAGCTCGCCCCGCCGCCCGCCGGCGCCGGGAAGGTGGCCTTCGGTGTGCGGGTGACGATCGAGGACGCAGAGGGTGAGCAGCGCAGCTATCGCCTCGTCGGCGAAGACGAGGCCGATCCCGCCGAAGGGCGCATCTCCTGGTTCGCACCGATCGCGCGCGCCCTGGCCGGACGAGAGGTCGGGGACATCGTGGCGGGACCGCGGGGCGAATTCGAGATCCTCGAGATCGAGCCCGCGTCCGAGACCTGAAGCGGCTGTGCGTGCCGCTGCAGTCCCTCCGCAACCCCGGCCGATTCCGCTGGTTCCTGCTCTGGCTGGCCGCGTTCTACGCCACCTGGCTTAGCATCGTCGTCGCCAACCACGCGTGGGGAAGCGTGGCTCGACACTGGGCCATCGCCGTCGCGATGGTCGCGGGCTCGTACGTGGCGGGCTCGACGCCCATGGGCGGCGGCACCATCGGCTTCCCGATCCTGGTGCTCTTCTTCGATCACCCCGCGGCGATGGGCCGGGATTTCGGCTTCGCCATCCAGTCGATCGGAATGACGAGCGCGTCGATCTTCATCCTCTGCGCGCGGCGCCCGCTCGAGAAGCCCATCCTCAAGTGGGCGATGCTCGGCTCGCTGATCGGCACGCCGCCCGCGGTCGCCTTTCTCGCGCCCCGGGTGGACGACGTCGTCGTGAAGGTTCTCTTCGCGGTGGTGTGGGCATCGTTCGGGATGATGCACTTCGTGAAGCTGCGGGAGATCTGCGCGGCGAGCGGGATGACGCGCATGTCCCGGTCCTTCGACCGCACGGCGGGCCTGCTGGTGGGTCTCGTCGGGGGTGCGCTGATCGCGTCCGTGACGGGAGTCGGCATCGACATGCTGCTCTACGTGGTGCTCGTGCTCCTGGCGCGAGCGGATCTCAAGATCGCGATCCCGACCTCTGTGATCATCATGGCGTGGACCTCGCTGGTGGGAATCGCGAGCCTGCTCGTGCTCTCCCGCGTCGCGCCGACCACCTGGCAGCTGGATCCGCAGCTCTTCGGCCACTGGCTCGCGGCCGCCCCCATCGTGGCGATCGGCGCGCCCGTCGGCGCGTTCGTCGTCGCGCGGGTCGGTCGCAAGCCCACGCTGCTCGTGGTCTCGACCCTCTGTGGCCTGCAGTTCCTCTGGATGGCGTGGCACGAGCGCGAGCGGCTCGGGCCCGCCGGCCTCGCCCTGTCCGTCGCCGGCATCCTGGTCTTCAACGCGGCTTTCCACGTGATGTACCGACAGGGCATCCGCCTCGAGCGGCGGCTCGGCCACACCGGAAGCCCGCCGTGACCGGAAGATGGCGGGTCGGCAGCCCTCGGGCTCGGCCCGAAGCGCGCGCTCGATTCATCTCTCGCATCGGGTTGGCGCTGGGCCGCCCGTCGGATTGCGCGGGCCCCAGGTCCCCTTGTGGGGGGAACCGGAAGTCCTCAGTCCCTTGCGTCCGGGCCGCTCTCCGCCTCGCGCCGCTGCACGGTCTCCCAGTTCCAGATCAGCGCGTGGAGCTCCGCGCGCTCCTCCTCTGGCGAGAGGCGCACCCGCTCTTCCTTCGTTGTCAGCGCGGAGAGCTGATCCTTGCGAAAATCGTAGAGCACGGTCCGCTCGAGTCCGCGCAGACCGATGAGATGGGGCCGCTCGGCGTTCGCCGCCCACTGGAGGATCCGACGCGCGGGATCGGGAACGAAGCGCGCGACCGGGGCGCCGCCCTTTCGGCCGACCTGGAGGTTGCGCCACAGCAGGCCGCGGATGTCGGCCAGCCCGAGCGGCTCCGGCCAGTCGCCCCCGATCCCCCAGAGAATCAGCGGAATCCGCGTCTGCGACTCGTCGAGAGACTCGCCGTGTCCGAGGTAGCCGTTCTCGTAGAAGGCCTGACCGTGATCGGCGGTGATCACGATCGCATGATCCGCGCCGCCCAGGGCTGCCCGCCACGCGGCAATCAACTCTTCCACCGCGCGATCGACATTCGCCACCGTATTGGCGTAAGCCTTCCAGACCTTCTCTGCCTGGTCGGCGCGAATGTCCGACCTCGTGATCGGCTCGACGTCGAGGATGGCGTCGGTTTCGCCGTGGAAGTACGGGAAATGCGGATCCGTGAAGTTGACGTAGAGGAACAGAGGCTGGCCCGGATCAACACCCGAGAGGAATTCGCGAACGCGCGAGAGCACCGTCTTCCACGAAACCTGGAGGCTTGCTGGCAGCGCAGAGCGCGACGTTCTGCGCGCGACGTCCAGGCGCGCGTCATAGAATACGTCGGCGCGGCCGACACCCAGCAGCGATTCGCTGTCTCCGAACGATTCGTCCTGCCCCGAGAAATACCCGACGGTGTAGCCTCGGCCCTTGAAGTCGTCGATCAGCGTGGAGCGGCCTCCCCGATAGGCGAGGCTTCCGGTAAAGAGCTGAGCGCGGGACGGAACCGTGGACGGGCAATGCGCGAAAGCTCGAAGGGAGGAAGACCCCTCGCGCACCAGTGCGTTCAGGTAGGGCGTGATCTCCCGGCCGTCGAGTCGAGCTCCCAGCAGCTCGCCACGGAACGTCTCGAGGAAGATCAGCAGAACGTGGGGCCGCGTTCCCGCTTGCGGAGCCGCCGCGCTCTCGACCGGAACGGGCGTGAACGCCACGGGGTGGTCGCCGGCGATGCCGTTCTCATCTCTTCCGTTTCCCGGAATGTCGATGGCGTAGGGGTAGACGGCGCCGTCCAAGAGGGCCGGGTCAGGCGGCTGTGACAGCCAACCGGAGCCATCGCCGTCGAAATCGGTGGCGTGCTCGAGGAACTCCATGAGCAGGATCTCACTCAACTTGGCGCGCAGGCCGTAGCGCAAGCGAGACGCCGATTCAGAGGGCAGCGCCACGAGGAGCATCGCCGGCACGACACACACAGCCAGAGCCGCCCACACCGAGCGCAGCGGTGGCGGAGCGAATCTCCGCTCGACGTCGGCGAAGCGCGGCTCGAGCTTGCGCGCAGAAACGGTCACGATGAGCAGGCAGAGCACCGCGAAGAGCGGCACCAGCAGCTCCACGGCCTCCATGTTCTGGAACGCCTGCACCACCATCGTGACCTTGCTGCCCTGTGCGACATCGCGGAGCAGCGAAACACTCACCATGTTTCCAAGCCTCGCGTAGAGGTCGTAGCGCGCGGCAGCGAACAGCAGCGGAAGGCCGGCCGCGATCGATCCTGCCAAGGCGAGCACCTGCAGCGTCTGGACGCGCAGCAGCGCCAGAAGCGGCAGCAGCAGCGCCCAGATTCCGAGCACGAGCATCAGGTCGAGAACCACCGATTCCATTGCATAGCCGGCGTACCAGGGGAGGCTGTCGATGTAGACTCCATTGAAGCCCGAGGAGAAGAAGCCCGTCGACAACGCCACGAGCGTCGTATCCACCACACCGACCACGAGCACGCAGCCCGCAAGCAAGACCCACCATGCACGCGACCACGACGATTGCGACACGGATTGGGTACCCCTGGAGCGCGCAGTCGTCATTGGCTCAGCTTCTCGTCGTGAGTCCGGGTGATCGGCGGCCCGGGCTCCGCCTCGACATCCGGCTCTCGCCGCGGGCGAAAATGCTTTAGTCTACAAGCATCCGGAGAAGATCACCCGATCCACAAGATGAAGGGAGCGCCAGGCAGCAGGCGGAGCGTCCAATGCCACCGGCGGCGGGGGGGCTTCCATGCGCAGATGGCAGACTCAAGTCGCCTCGGAGAAGCGCGAAACGTGAACGGGTTTCTGCTGCGAGACCTCGCTTGGGCGCTTCTCATCGGCGCGATGGTCGCCGTCAGCCCCCACACCTCCGGCCAGCGGCTGGCCCCGAAGCTCGCGGGAGGCCTCGCGGCGGCGGCACTCCTGGTCGGCTATCGAGTCACCCGCCGGCGCGGCTCTGGCGAGGCCGGCGCAGCATCCGTCCGCTCTCCACGCGCGGGCTCGCGCCCGCCGATCGCTCTCTGGGCCGTGCTGCTCTTGCTCTGCGCGGTCTTTGCCCCCACCGCGCTGTGGCTGTACGGCGAGTGGACCGAGAGCATCTGGAGAAATGGCCATGGCCTCTTCATTCCGCTGATCGTCTACTGCCTCGCTCGCTCGATCCTGCGCCGGGAGGGCGGCGAAGGCGAACCAGGATCGCCCTGGGGGTTTGCGTTCCTGTGCGTCGGCTTGGCACTCGCCGTCGTCGGCGCCGCGATCCCCTTGCACAGTCTCTCCACTCTCGGCCTCGTCCTCTGCCTTCCGGGCCTCTCACTCCTCCTTCTCGGCGTCCGGAGAACGCGCGCGCTGCGGGGCCCCCTGTGTCTGAGCCTCTTGATCGTTCCGGTTCCCACCAGCCTCGCGCCCTTTTCCTACCTGCCGCTCGCCTCTGCGATGGGTGCAGAGCTGATCCTCGACCTGCTCGGCGTCCCCGTGATCCGCGAGGCTTCGAAGCTCACGGTCACCGGAGGAATCTGGTTCGTTTCGGACCGCTGCAGTGGCTTCTCGCTGCTGATCGCGGCTCTGGGCGCGGCCGTGTTTCTCTCGGTCTACTGCAAGTCTCCTCTGCGAAGAGCCGCTCTCCTGCTCTCGGTCTGGCCGCTGGTAGCGATCTTCAACAGCGTTCGAACGGGCATGTTCCCCGCCGTTCTCGAATTCACGGGTATCAATCTGCTGCACACGCCCCTGCACGGCGGATCCGGCATCGCGACCTTTTGGGGCGTCATGGGAGCCGTCTTCCTGATTGCGGGT